>DATAMF010000107.1:0-7194 GCA_036260665.1 Aggregatilineaceae bacterium
ACGTCCAGCACCCCGATGACCCGATCACCGCTGATCAGCGGTACCGCCAACTCCGAACGCGTTTGGGGTAACAAGGGGTTCGGCAGGAAGTCCGGCGCGGCAGCCACGTCATTTTCCATGACGCTGGTATGCGTTCGAGCGGCGCGTGCCACCAGACTGCGTTCGTTCGAGGCCAGGATACCATGTCCCGCCCCCACCATCAAACGGCCCGCGTCCCCTGCCCCTGCCGCCAATCGCAGGTAGTTTTCCTCCAACAAGTAAATGTGGGCATGGTACAACCCAAAGGCTTCTTTGGTCAGATTGGACACATTCCACAACAGCGCTTCCAGGTCCAGCGTGCTCGTTGCCTGCGCGGTCACCTGCGCCACCGTTTCAAGTTGGATCGCGCGTTTGCGGATTTCCTCTTCGGCAGCGCCCTGTTCCGCGAACAACTGCGCGTTGACCACCGCTCCCGCGATCTGACCGGCCAGGGTTTCCTGAATCCGCTGGTCCTGTTCGCTGAAGAAGTTCGGCTGGTCGGCCTGCACGTCCAGCACCCCGATGACGCGCTCACCGCTGATCAGCGGTACCGCCAGCTCCGAGCGCGTGCGCGGGAGCAAGGGGTTCGGCAGGAAGTTCGGCGCAGCGGCCACGTCGTTTTCCATAACGCTGATGCGGGTACGAGCGGCGCGCGCCACCAGACTGCGTTCGTTCGAGGCGAGGATGCGGTGAGCCGATCTGACCATCATACGCCCGACATCGCCTGCTCCTGCCGCTAGTTTCAGATACTCGCCCGCCTCATCCAACAGGTAGATATGCGTGTGGTACAAACCAAAGGCGTCTTTGGCTAAATTGATCACATTCCACAACAGCGCTTCCAGGTCCAGCGTGCTTGTCGCTTGCGCGGTCACCTGCGCCACCGTTTCGAGTTGGATCGCGCGCTTGCGGATTTCCTCTTCGGCAGCGCTCTGTTCCGCGAACAACTGCGCGTTGACCACTGCCGCCGCGATCTGACCGGCCAGGGTTTCCTGAATCCGCTGGTCCTGTTCGCTGAAGAAGCTCGGCTGGTCCGCCTGCACGTCCCGCACCCCGATGACATGATCACCGCTGATCAGCGGTACCGCCAACTCTGAACGCGTTTGGGGTAAAAGGGGGTTCGGCAGGAAGTCCGGGATTGCCGCCACATCGTTTTCCATGACGCTGGTACGGGTACGAGCGGCGCGTGCCACCAGACTGCGTTCGTTTGAGGCCAGGATAGCGTGTTCCGATCCCACCATCAAACGTCCCGCCTCGCCTGCTCCTGCCGCCAGTTTCAGATACTCGCCCGCCTCATCCAACAGGTAGATATGGGCATGGTACAGACCAAATGCCTCTTTGGTCAGGTCGGACACGTTCCACAACAATGTTTCCAGGTCCAGCGTGCTTGTCGCTTGCGCGGTCACCTGCGCCACCGTTTCGAGTTGGACCGCGCGCTTGCGGATTTCCTCTTCCGCCTTGTAGCGTTCGGTCACGTCTCGCGAAATCGCCAGCACACCGAGGATGTTACCCTCCGCATCGGTCAGCGGCAGTTTCGTCGTGTCGAAAATGCGGATCGTACCGTCATGTATGGGAGCCAGATTATACGGGTTGTGAATCGTTTGGCCCTCTTCGATCACCGCCCGGTCATCGGGACGATAACCGCGAATGCCCTTCTCCGGGTCACCTTCAATCAGTTCCGCCGGCGTTCCCAGGTCGTAGTCATCTTTCCCGACCATGTCTTCCGGCGTCAGACGGCCATACTCAAACGCGAAGGGCCGGTTCGCTACCATATAGCGGAAGTTACGATCCTTCACGTAAATCCAGTCCGGTGAGGTGTCGATGATGGAAGTCATCAGGCGCTGCGCACGTTCGGTTTCATCGAACGCCTGCGCGTTGACCACCGCTGCCGCGATCTGACCGGCCAGGGTTTCCTGAATCCGCTGGTCCTGTTCGCTGAAGAAGCTCGGCTGGTCCGCCTGTACGTCCAGCACCCCGATGACCCGATCACCGCTGATCAGCGGTACCGCCAACTCCGAACGCGTTTGGGGTAACAAGGGGTTCGGCAGGAAGTCCGGCGCGGCAGCCACGTCATTTTCCATGACGCTGGTATGCGTTCGGGCGGCGCGTGCCACCAGACTGCGTTCGTTCGAGGCCAGGATACCATGTCCCGCCCCCACCATCAAACGGCCCGCGTCCCCTGCCCCTGCCGCCAATCGCAGGTAGTTTTCCTCCAACAGGTAAATGTGGGCATGGTACAACCCAAAGGCTTCTTTGGTCAGATTGGACACATTCCACAACAGCGCGCCTAGGTCCAACGTGCTTGTCGCCTGCGCGGTCACCTGCGCCACCGTTTCCAATTCCACCGCGCGCCGCTGGGTTTGTTCAAACAGACGATGCGTTTGCATCGCAATCGCCGCCTGCGTAACCAGCGATTGGTACGGGGCCATCTCTTGTTCGGTAAAGTGCCGTGGCTCTTTTGTGGTTTCGAGCAGCAGCCAGCCTGCTAATTCCTCACCCGTTGTAAGGGGTAGAATGGCAGCGGATCGAACACCCAGGTGTTTGAATACAGCCTGCGTTCGAGGATCAATCCGGCTTTCATCCACATTATTAAAGTCGCTGATCACCAGACTTTCCGTCGGTCCCAGCTTACCTAGAATGGGCATCTCACGAGCGCTGAACCGGTTGCCCAGAAAATTCTTTTCCTGGCCCTGCCGGTCCCATACGCCCACAACTTCGGCCACCATACCGCCCTCGACTTGACGATCCTGGAGTAACCCGACCACCAGTCGGTCCAGTCCTTCGGTGGGCAGCGTTTGAATCAGCGTATCAACAACTTCTTTTTCAGATTTCGTCGCACCAATCGCGCGGCTGGCCCGGTAAAGGAGTTCGGTTTCAGACAGGGCGGCTTGCGTCTCATCGAAAGCGCGGAACTGATCAACGGCCAGCGCGATACGCTCGGCCACGCCTTCTACCAGCGCCATATCATCTGCGCTTAACGCCTGCTGGCCTCCGATCACAATATCGCCAATCGACTGCCCGCGCAGATAAATCGCTTGCTGAAGTGTGCCTTCTGTCCCATGCCCATTGCCACTATCGGTCGGAATGAATTCAACCGGGCGCACATTCTGCAAATCGTATGTATAAGCGACGGCCTGGCCCTCGCTCGTCCGGCCCAAGTAACTTTCCCAACTTTCGCGTGTCAGTCGGCGGTTAATCCGGTCGGCGCGTTCAACCGCCGATCGTGTTTCCTGATACGCACGGGCGGCGTTCAAAGCCCCCGCTAATTGGCTCGCCATCGCTTCGAAGACGGGCATATTGTCGGCGTTGAATGTCCCCGGTTTTTCCGCCTGCAAGTCTACGACACCGAGAATTTCACCCCCTGCACGCAGTGGAATGGCTAACTCAGATCGTGTCAGGGGCAGCAGTGGATTGGGAAGGTGAATGCCACTCGCTTCCGTATCACTGACCAGGATGGATTGTTCGTTTTTGATAGCCGAACCGACAATCGACGTTAATTTCAAATCAATCCGGTGGTGCAGAGCTAACAACTGCCGTCCGACCTCGCCGGTACCGGCTGCCAGTACCGCATACTGTCGGATGTCGTCCAGCAGGTAGACCTGGACATAATACAGATTGAAGCGCTCACGAATAAAGTCCGTTACGCGCGGCAGCAGGTCTTCGCGCTGGTAAAGTTCTGTGGTTAAGTTACCAACTTCGAGCGTCAGGAAGACGTCAAGCGTGCGTTCCTGCACGCGCCCTTCCATCTCCTCCAGCGATTGCTGGAGCTGGCCCGTCATATCATTGAACGCCTCAGCCAGCACACCAATTTCGTCACGGCGAACCACCTCCGCCCGGCGCGACAGATCGCCTTGCCGCACGGCGCGAGCCGTCTCAACCAGATGCTGAATGGGCCGGATAATCCAGTTCACAGCACCCAGCGCACTGGCAATGGTCACGAGCACGGCAATCAGCAGCGCCACACCAATGATGATCAGGGTATCCCGTGCAAGCTGCATCGCATCGGAAACCGGGCGTTCGGCGACAACGGTAAACCGCTGCTGCCCAACCTCAAAGGAAGCCGTCGCCAGAATAACATCGGAGCCATCCAACCCCTCATGGCTTCCATTTTCGGAAGGAACCGTAAAGTAGGTTCCACTCAGTGTGACTGAGGGATTCTGGTGCGCGACAACCCGGCCTGAGTCATCCACGATGTAGACTTGTTCGTTGTTCTCAAGTTCCATCCCAGCAACCAGATTCCAGATCGCTACCAGTCGGAAATCTGCGACAAGCACATGGCTGACCTGGCCGGTTCGTGGATCAATGAACGGTAGACCAATGGTCATCACGGGTTCACGCGTTTGGGTTTCGATGCGCACTGGGCTGTAATACGTTTCACCGGTTGTCAGGGGAACCTGGACCGGATCGGTATTCGTCATGACTTGGTTGGGGCCAACGATTTCATACTGTGATTGGTAGGCCAGAATATTGCCCTGGGCATCAATCAAAATGAGGCGTGTATAGACATCGGTTTGTGACAACAGATTCGCCAGGGTTTGACTCTGCTCGGTCTGGCTCATACTCCCCAGGCCGTGGACTTGACCCACTAAGGTTAGTTCCTCATTGCGTCCCCGGATAAATTCATCCGTTACGGAACTAACGCGTTGAGCCACGGCCCGTTCGAGATCAATTGACTGGTTTTCCTGCACAGTATAAATACGCCAGGTAAGCAGCCCGCCAACCAGTAGAAGGGGGATTACAGCCAGGGCAATCAGGATAAGTGCGATACGAGTTCGCAGGCTGTTCATGAAACAATTCCTCCATTGCCGAGAGGGAGAGCTTTAACATCCCCCTCTCGCGTCAAAAGTTATTTATTATTATTCGCGAATGATAATCGTGGCCTGCCGCAGCACATCTTCTGGTATTTCCAGTCCAATCGCATTGGCGGTCACAAGATTGATCGAAAATTGCGGTTCGGCGGTCAGAACGGGCAAATCACCTGGATTCGCGCCTTCCAAAATCTGCGCCACCAGGGTGGCGGACAACTTGCCTGCTTCAAAGGGGCTGTAGCTGTATGAGCATAAAACGCCCCCGGCCACGTGCGCCTGTGAGGATCCCGACGTCGGGATTTTCAGTTCAGTCGCTTTGGCAACCCACTCGGCATATTTTGCGCCGACCAGCGAATCCGGACCCAGGAAGATCGCATCGACATCAGTCGGTGTATTCGCAATCGCATCCAGCACGGCGGCTTCATCGGGCGTCTCAACCAGCACAAATTCTAAGCCCAGTGTTTCAGCCACAGGTTTTAATTCTTCCAGCGTTTTCATCGGACTCGCATCATTAGGATTATAGGGGTAATAAACCCGTTTGATGTCCGGTGCAACCGTCTTGAGCCATTCAAGGCGGCGAATTTCGCCCTGCCCGCTGAGCACCCCGGTGACATTTTCCCCCGGTTTAACCAGATCCTTCACGATACCCGATGCCAGAGGGTCCGTCGCCGTTGCGAACACCACCGGAATTTGATTGTCGGCGGTTTGCGCTTTGGCCTCGAGGGAGGGTTGCGTGGTTACGGACACAATGAGATCCACCTTTTGATCAATCAGGCTCTGCACTTCTGCCGGAAGATTGTCACGCGTAACCGCGCCGTTATAGATATAGGTGATATTTTTCCCTTCGGTATATCCCTTTTCGGCCATCCCCTCTTTTAATCCGTCAATGGCCGGGTTAATCACAGCAGCGATGTTGACAATTCCAATTGTATAACTCTTGGAGGTGTCACCACCTTCTTTTTTTTCTTCTTCATCGTCGCCATTAAGGACGGCCACCAGCACGCCAACCGCCACCACGACGACCACCAGTGCTGCCAACAGCAAATAGAGATTGGTCTTATTTTTTAGCATGTGTTAATTCTCCCCGGTCAAATGCCTCGAACGTAAATTTTATGAGGGAGCACTAGCTGCTCCCCGGACTAACCGTGAGTGAATTCTGGCTCTTCAGACAATTCGGTGGGCAGTTGCAGGGCCACCGTTGCCTGTGGTACACGCAGCGCTTTACCCAGTTCGCGTACCGCAATTTGCAACACTTCATCGAGCGTCGAGGCGGATTGAAGTTGTTCCGTAATCACACTCAACGCGCGTTCATGTCGGCTGCTGCGTTCAGCCTCGGTATACAGTTGGGCGTTACGCAGCGCCACCGCAATCTGACCGGCCAGCGTGGACATCAGGTTGCTCAGTTCAGCATCGAACTGGGCGGGTTTATCACTCTGTACGTCCAACACACCCATCACCTCATCGCCCACCGTCAGCGCCACCGCCAGTTCCGATATCGTTTGGGGCAGCATCGGGTTCGGCAGAAAATCGGGTGAAAGCCGCACGTCATCTACCGTTACCAGACTGTGTTCGCGGGCAGCGCGGGCCACCACACTGCGATCCGTCCGCAGTGGAATCTGGTGTCCCTGGGTTGCCATCCGGCGGCCAACTTCCCCCGCCCCTGCCGCCAGCACCAGGCTTTCAGTTTTGCCATCCAGAACATAGACGTGAGCGTGATACAGATTAAAGGTTTGGGTCGTAAGGTCGGCTACCATTTGAAGCAGTTCCTGCATCTCAAGGATGGATGCCGCTTTGTTCGTCACTTCTGTAACCAACGCCAGGTTACGTGTTTGTTCACGCACCCGTTGTTCAAGCGTCCGGTTCGATTCGGCCACTTCAGCATGCGACTGCTTCAAATCCGAGGCCATGTCGTTCAGCGCCGTAGACAGATCGCGCAGTTCCAAACTACCCGCGACCTCAATATGATGATCCAGGTTTCCCGAAGCGAACACGCGCGCCCCTTCACGAAGCTGGGCCAACGGCTTGACTACACCGCGCCGGACAAACCGCTCGATGCTGATAGCCAGCACCAGGCTTAGCAGCAGGACCAGAACAAATATCCCGAAAGCCACGATGACGCCGCTCAAAGGCTCCATCGCCGGCTGTTCGACCACCGCATACCACGGCACAAACTCAAGCGGAGTGCTCGACGCAACGATCCACCGGTCTTCCAGCCCCTTATACAGCGAAAAGAGTCCGTAAAACGTTCCGTCTTCAATCTCACTCGGCTTTTGGCTGATCCGTTTTCCTTCCCGCACCAGCGCGAGGTTCGAAAAGGCGAGCAACTGCCCGTCTTCGGTCACCAGATAGCCGTAGCCTTCCTCCCCCTGGC
>DATAMF010000111.1:0-29252 GCA_036260665.1 Aggregatilineaceae bacterium
ATCCACGACGCGCACCGAAAACTGGTACTGTTTGGCAATATCCGTTTTTTCCGGCTGCCAATAGAGGATGATTTTCCAGGGTTTACCTGCCTGTGGCTTATCCAGGGTTTCCAACCCCAAAATCTTGGCCCCATTATCAAAGCGTGCGGAGCTTTCGGGGATAAAATTGAGTGGAGGTGTGAATTGCGGCGGAATGTATACCCACCGGAACATCGGCTGGCCGTTGGACAGTTCGCCCGCGCGTTCGCCTTCACCAAACAATTGGGGAATCATCGTGCCGCCATACGTGCTTGCCAGCACTTCTCCATCGGGATCAATCGGTATTCCTTGTGGCATGTTGACCACTTGAATTCCCTCGGCCTCACCGACCACCTGCCACAGGCCGGTTTGTTCCGTCGCGCCGTACTTCCCTTCGAGCGTCTCGGTTAGCACCACAATATGCTCCGCCCGCGCCGACCATTCATCCATCAGATCAAGATGCACTACTAAGGGCGCTCGAAACGCTTCTTGTGTCCCCTCAGTTTTCATCCAATGCCATGCGCCCAAAACCAGCCAACTTTGCAACCCCACAAAAACAACCACGGCTGCACCCACCGGAATCCAGGCACCTCGGCGTGAGGCAGCCAGTTTTGCCAGCACAATCCCCTGAACCGGAAACGCCCCGAACATCAGCGCCATAAGATAAAAATCGACCACATCAATCGGCGACACCCAAAATCCAATGAGTGGAATCAGTGTAAGCAGCGCCAGGAACACGCCGGGAAAGCCCTTCCATTTGGAGCGCCATCCCTCCCACAACAGCCATACCACCCCGGCCAGCGTGAGCCACGTTTTGACCCACAGAATCTTGTCCGTTTTCAGCGACGGCCACCAGCCATCCCCTCGGAAATACGTCCAGAATTCGGTTGAACTGACCAGTGTCGAGAAGGTCGTGCGGATATACGAAAAAGTGCGTTGGACCTCTTCAAATGCCAGATCATCTCCACTGTCTGACAGTCCGGCTTTTGCCACACCAATGATCCATGGAATCAGCGTCAGCAGTACGACCAGCCCGCTTAAGGCGGTGTGCAGAACCAGTTTGCGCCGGTCACCTCGGAACCAGCCCACAACAAGCAGCAGGCCGGAGAGCGGCAATAACAGCCCGTTGCCCGGATGGGCCTGTACCGCCAGACTGAGCATCGGCCAGTGCGCGATCTGCGCCCACCTGCGCCCCTCGTAATAGCCAATCAGCCCTGTTAGTGCCCACAGCGCAATAAACGGCTGTGCCAGATTGGGATTCCAAACATACGAACTCCACTCTATCGCAGTCGGGGCTGTTGCAAATAATAGTCCGGCAATGAGAGCGGCACCTCGTCCGAAATACCGCTTCGTCATCACATATAAAATGCCAACGGCGGCCACGCCCATCACGGCCACCAGTAAACGCGGCACTCGTGGATCGGCAGTCAACACATAGGGAATACTTAAAACATAGACACTGAATGGCGAATGTCCCGGCAGCCCGCCCCATGAGGTTGCATTCGACAGCCACGTCCATTCCCCATACCGTGCCAGCCGGAGTGAATCGGTCAGGATACGCACTTCGTCCCATTTCAGTTGGTACAGCCCCACCCACGCCAACCGGGTCAGCGCCGCAGCAAATAGGACAATAAATAGGCCCCCATCCCAGGAGCCTACCCGACGGCGTATCACCTGAATATCCATGCCGGAATTCCTCTCAGGACACAATCACATACGATGCAACGGCGGATGCCAGCAAATCAGCCGCCAGCGGAATCACGGCCTCATCAAAATTAAAACGTGGATGATGGTGTGGATAATCCAGTCCGTGCGCCGGATCAGACGCACCAACCAGAAAAAATGAACCGGGTACGGCATCCAGGAAATAGGACATATCTTCCGACACCATCAACCGGAAATCATGAAGTTGTTTCAGTTCGGGAGCCACTTCTGCGAAAACTTGACGCAGCCGCACATTCACATCCGGCGAGTTAATAACGGGCAGCGTAAGTTGTTCAATTTTAATCTCGGCCCGGCACCCCAATGCGCTTGCGATGCTGGTAACAATC
This sequence comes from Aggregatilineaceae bacterium, assembly GCA_036260665.1. Lineage (GTDB taxonomy): Bacteria > Chloroflexota > Anaerolineae > Aggregatilineales > Aggregatilineaceae > DATAMF01. Next base: position 2,070 of record DATAMF010000111.1, read on the forward strand.
TCCTCGAATCGTTCGGTCAAGGTATCGCGTACGTCCATTTTCATGGCTCGTATCGTGCCGCGCATCTCCACCAGCGGCGGAATGACATTGAAAGAGTCGCCTGCCTTGATCGAGGTGATTGAAATAACGCCGACATCCATCGGACTCAGGTTGCGACTCACCACGCTTTGCAGCGCCGTGATGATATGTCCTGCCGCAAGGATCGGATCGATAGTCTGGTGTGGCAGTGCGCCGTGTCCGCCCTTACCGTATAACTTCACTTGAATATCATTCGCTGCCGCCATGATCGATCCATCAGTCACCACGACATGGCCCACTGGCATATCATTCCATATATGCAGTCCAAGCGCGATGTCGGGAGCCGGATCGCGCAAGACCCCATCTTCAATTATCGCCGCCGCGCCCATGCCAATTTCCTCAGCAGGCTGGAATACGAATTTAATGCGCCCGGCAATCTGTTCACGATGTTCGCTTAACAGTTCAGCGACAGCGAGTCCAATCGTGGTATGGGCATCGTGCCCGCAGGCATGCATTTTGCCCGCATATTCCGATGCATACTCGACTTCATTTTCCTCCTGCACCGGCAGCGCGTCCATATCAGCCCGTACCAGAATGGTAGGTCCATCGGTTGTGCCTTCCAGCACTCCGACGACACCCGTTTTCCCGACTCCGGTTTGCACTTCCAATCCCAGCCGTGTTAATTCTTTCGCCACGATTCCTGCCGTACGTACTTCCTGAAATCCGAGTTCAGGGTGCTGGTGCAGATCCCGTCGCCGCGCGATCCAATCAGCTTGGCGTGCCTGAATTTGTGGTTTGAAATTGATCATAACGCCCTACCGTAGCTCAAAGAGGCGGAATGTTTCGGTATAGCGTGGCCCTTCGTCGATAAATTGAGGGTCCACATTGTCCCGTTGGCGGCGTGCCATCTCGTCCATATCTGGAATTTGGCTCCGATGTTCATACAGTGCCCGTATTTTAGTTTCCAGATGGTTCGTTACATCAATTTTGATGTTCGGATCGAGGGTTCCGCAAACATACACATGTTTCACTTTGTGCGGCAGCAGTCCTTCGACTTGATACAATTCGGGAAAATTCAGATGATCGCGCGCCGATGGGAAGACCGCATCCAGTACTGCGTCACCAATCGCCCGGTGATCCGGGTGGTTGATGTAACCCGACCCATACCAGCGCGTAGTCGGATCATTGGTGACGACAACCGTCGGGCGTTTGAGTCGCAGCAGCCGCGTGATCTGGCGACGTAGTTCGGCATTATTCTGCAATTCGCCGTCACGGAAACGCAGAAATATGACGTCTTGCACCCCAAGACAAGCCGCCGCCGCCCGTTCTTCCGCCTCGCGCATCGGGACAAGTTCCCCCGGCGTGATATTGAGATCGCCGGAACCTTTATCGCCGCTGGTGGCAAGCACAAAAGTGATAGGCTTTCCTTCGGCGGCCCACTTTGCAATCGTCCCGCCGCAGAAAAATTCCGGATCATCGGGATGGGCAAAAATGCCCATCACCCGCACAGGTTCAATCATGGGTTGTTATTTTCCTTTGGATTATGCCCGCGCGAACGTCGTCGCCGCCCCCGTCGAGGTCGCCGCTGTGTTTTAGCATCTTCCGTTGGCTCATCATCCAAAGTGGCCTCTGGTGGTTCCTCAACGACGATGTCCTCTTCAATTTCTTCTTCCACCACGGCTTCAGCCTCTTCCGCTTTCCCCTGACGCGCCCCACATTCGCATGGTCCGTCACCGTGTTTGGAACATCCGGCTTCAGCTTTATTTTTCAGGGCTTCAAACTCATCCAGCGGAATCAGTTCTTCACGTTGAACCAGATACCGCGTTTCTTCGACCAGAACGGTAACCGCATCCTTCAGCGGATGAATATCGATCACACGTCCTTCACCGTGCGGCGTGCCGACTCGCTTATTACGTTTGGGAAGCTGTTTGCGCGCTTCAACATATTGCTCATATTCATAGATCAGACAGCACCGCAGTCGCCCGCACATCCCCGTGATCTCCGAGGGGTTGAGCGAAATACCCTGAGCTTTCGCCATTTTGATGGAAATGGGACTGAAGTCGGTCAAAAAAGTACTACAGCAGCGTGGAATGCCACATGCTCCCATACCACCAATGAACTTAGCCACATCGCGCGGCCCCACTTGCCGGAGTTCTATTCTTGCTTTAGTTCCCCGCTGGAGAGCCGTCCGCAGTTTCGCCGTATTCACCTTTTCTTCCGAACTGAACAGATACGTCAGCAGCGTGCCCTCAAAGTTATACTGGGCAGCGATAAACTTGATGTCGGCATACCCGCCCAGTTCCGCCGCTTTTTCGCGGCAGTTAATCAAGGCTTCAACCTCGCGCGACTTCCAGAGTTTTTGACTCATCATATCGGTTGGCGTCGCGCGCCGTAGAATAGGTTTATAATCCCGATCCGTAGTGTCGCTTTCGGGCGCAAACAGGTTCATCACCTGTCCCATTTGCCGCCCGCGTGTCGTCTCGACCACAACATAATCTCCCACCTGGAGATCGGGCATATGTCCACATCCAAAGTGGTATAACTTCCCCACTTCAAAAAACCGTACACCAGCAACTGTACTGGAGACAGCCTGAGCTTGATCTTCGTTGTAAATGGTCATGAACTGAACTGCCTTCCGATTTGAACAGAACAACTATAGAAGATGTGTTAGGCGTTTGCAATAGCTCTTTAATTTTCGAATGTTTCGCGTAGAGCGGCAAGATCGAATGGTTAGGGTTCGGTTGCATTGTCGAAAGCAGCTAATCGGTGTATTCTGATGAAGGCCGGACAAAGGCTGGCAAAATCAGAAGAGGGTACATCTTATGCTCAAAAATTTGTTACTGAGTCGGTTGATCCTGACAGGCATCCTGTTGGGGGTAGTCTTGGTTACAAGTGCTTGCTACAAGGATGCGGGGGAAGATGCGGCCCCTACTTCAAATGTCAGTCGCAATGATCTGGCGACGTCCAACGTAAAAACATCCACCCCCACTTTGAGCAGTAACCCTAACTTAAGCCCAACCCCTGCGAACCCTGTGTTATCCACGCCCACGACCGCCCCGGCTGTCGTATCGCCAACGGGGTTGCGCCCGACAATCACGCCGGCGGATGAGAGTGGTCCCCAGATCCAGCCGAGCTTTACATCTGCGCCCACATCAACAGTGACTCCCAATCTCCCCGCGCCCGTGACGCCGGGATTGAGTGACATTCAGCCAACGATCACGCAGCTTTCCACGCGTGATGCATCTTCACCGCTGCAAGCCACACCAACCAACATGGCATCCGAATCCAGCCCATGCCTTTATATGATTCAACCGAATGATACGTTGTATTCCATCGCCCGCGAAAACGAAGTGTCCACCGACGATATTATTGCCGTCAATCCAAGCATCTTCGCCGCCGGTGAAGCAACAATTCTCCAAATTGGATGGCAAATTCAACTTCCAGGTTGTGGTACGCCGACACCAACGGGCACTGTCCCGGCTGGTACAACCCCTGTTCCCGGCACCGAAACTACCCATACAGTTCAGTCCGGCGAAACCATTTATTCAATTGCGCGGCAGTACGGCGTTGATCCGGATGCTATCATCGCAGCCAATGGCATCACGAATCCCAGCCTGATCTATCCGGGTCAGACGCTAATCATCCCGGCTCCCTAAAACAAACGGGACACGCTCTGTCGTTGAGTCGTGTCCCGTTTTGATTCGGACCACGATAGGATTAGGCACCATACTTCTTGGTCAGCAGATCGAGGATAGTTTTGGCGTCAACGGCATCCTTACCGCCCATCAACGACAGACCGCCCAGGAATCCACTCTTCGACTGGCGTGACTCGAGATCCATAGTCAGTTCATCAAACGCTTCCGCGTTCAGATTACGGATCATCTTCATTTCGGCTTCAGACAGTTGATAGTCCTTCAGCGCGGCTTCGGGATTAGACAACAGTTGGGCACGATATTCTGCGTCGGTGAGCGCGCGGCTTACGATAGTGGTCAAATCTTCACGAGCCATTGGTGTTCTCCTTCAGTTGATATGGACGTGTGCCATACTTTATCTTATAGTATGTTCGATAATTGCTACAAGTCATGCTTTTAATATCTCATCCCAGCGTGACCAAACCGTGACCGTTCAAACCGATCAATAGAAATGACCCGTAATGAAAGTATATTCTCTGCTGGCTCTCGTCGTGTTGTTACTTATACTTGTGCCTCGCGCCACGGCGTCGGAGCCAATCCATTATGCCTGCAATGAGTTACCCGAGGTTGAAGATGCTCCCTGCAACCCAGCTCTCTTAACCGATCTACCGCCGCATGGGTCTACCAGCATCTCGAATCCGGCTGTCGGCCAATACATCGTTGGAACAGCGGATGATCCACTGGCTGGTTTTTCCCGTCGGCCTTTAGATCACTTTATTATCCCTGACGGCGGCACCTTTTTAGCCCCAACCCGTGACGAACCGCATTTTGGCGTAGACTATAGCGATCCAGATACCTATCTCGACAGCAAACCGGTTTATGTGCATCCTATCGGCCCTGGTTATGTGACCACCCGCGCTTCCTGCCCCATGTGTTTTGTCGATGGAGATGGGCGTGGTCGAGTGGAATGGAAGCGTCCACCGTATAACTTTGGCTTCGGTGATTTGGTTCTGATCGAAACGCCCTACAGCCCGTCGCTTTCCATCTATATCCTTTATGCGCATCTGAATCGGGACTTCGTGAGTCTGGGCGATTATGTGACTCCGGATGAAATTATTGGCGTCACGGGCAACACCGGTTACACTGAAAACAACCACGTCCACATGGAAGTACGATTCGGTCCCCCAGGTCGTTTTTGGAACGCCGATTTTACCCAATGGGCCACCTTAGATCGCTGGCAGGCGACCATGTTTGCGGACCCGGCCCGCCTGGTTTTCCCGGAGAATCATCTGGGTTTTATCGCTTTTATGGAGGAATGGCTGGTACAACAGCCCCAAAAAGACCGCATCCCCTGATCTCCTGATTGCCATTGAATTTTTATGTTTCATGGTATGCTGTTTATAACTTGATAACTGCAACTAGAGGGGAGGCCGAAGTGTCAACTAATGCCGCTTTTTTGCATAACGTCCCGTTATTCGCCCACTTATCGACCTCAGAACTGGAACCACTATCCGAACGTTTAGTCACCCGCCGCTTCCGGGCCAACGAGGTCATTTTCGATCAGGGGAGTCCTGGGAACAGTCTCTATATTGTCAAAACCGGGCTAATCGCCATTGTAGTAACCCCGCATGATGGCCCCCAACAGATTATTGCCCGCTTCGGCTCAGGTCAAACATTTGGCGAGTTTTCGCTGTTAGATGGACTCCCGCGTTCCGCTGGCGCAGTGGCCCAGGAAAAAAGTGAAGTGTTGATCCTGCCCCGTGCTGAGTTTTTTTTGTATCTGGAGCGCTGCCCGACTGTTGCCATTAGTTTGCTGGTTTTAATCAGCCGTCGGCTTCGGTTTGCCTTGCAGCGCACCGAGCATGAAGCAAAACCACAGACTGTCCTTGTGCAGTTAGCTGAACTGCTGGTTCAACTGGCCGAGCGTTATGGTCGCGCCAATAACAGTCAGATTCAACTCCCATTGCGCTTAACGCAGGGGGAACTTGCCGGGATGCTGGGGTGTTCACGCCTGGAGACAGAAACCGCACTGAATATGCTGTATCAACGTCGAATGGTCGAAATTCGCGGATCGCAGCTAACCATATTTGATTTTGAGGCGCTGCGCGCGGTTGCCTACGATACAACCGTGCCCGAATTAAGGTGAGTTTTGTTCCTTACGCGCGCGCTGCTGCACAAAGGAATAAAACGGGTATGCCAGCGTTTTAGGATCAGCGTTTCCAGCTTCCAAGGCAGTTTTATTCGCTTCTTCAAAGTCCTGATGCATGCGCTCCACCATTTCCAGTTGGTTGTGCGACGGCTCCAGCGAGAAAAGGGCGATCATGGTTGTGTAGGTACCGGGTACAAAACATAACCACTGCCCGTTCTCCATTTCAGTGCTGCGCATTCCGGCCCGGAAAATTTCTGCCGCCGCCGAACGGTAACTGCTCAACATCGGGATAATCAACTCCGCTTCAACAGCAAAATCACCCAATGTCTCAATCGGCATCCCGCTTTTATTACTGTACACGCTCATTCCAACGGCTTTTGCGGTCAGCCGTTTTTTGAGATGCATCGTATCTTCCGTCTCCGTCACGGCATCGCGCCATGTGCTGGGGTCCGCTTCCGCAATAAGCTGCGCCACTGTCATAATCTGGCGCTGGTAGCGGTCATACAGGCGATGAAACTGGGTGCGATTAATTTCCCCGGAGGCAAACTCTTGCACCAGTTTGCTCATCTTCTGATGAACCTGAGCGATAAATTCCTGACCCTGGCGCGCGCTTTCCAGCGGTTGGTTGAAATCGAACGACGGATCGCTAGCAGAGTTGCCCATTAATCCTCACTCCTCTCACCGATGTCAATGCTAAATCCATTATAACTGAGCCTGAGCGCGGAGGAAATATTTTGTCTGAACTTCTTCTCAACCAGATACAAACTCTTCGCTCTATTCTGCCTTATTTTTCTCCCGGACCAGGCTTTCTTCGCCCGTGTTGGCGCTTAGTTCAATAGACGATTCTAACCTTCTGTTTATAAAATTAAATCTAAAGAGTTTAGGTCTCTTTTATCCTGTAGACAGCGACTCAAAGCCTGTGGTAGACTACTTGTAATAGGTGGTTACAGATGACTACCCCATACTGCAATTTTAGCTGTTAGTGACGGGTTGGAGGCGTTTTCTGAGATGGCAGATCACAAAAATGCCATTAAAGTTGTTTGTATTGAAGATGACCCCGAGATGATTGATCTGGTTAAGATGATCTTGACGCGGAAGGGTTTTCAGGTCACGGGGGCTATGGGTGGGCGCGAAGGCCTCCAAGCCATCAAACAGGTTCAACCCGATATTGTCCTACTGGACCTGATGATGCCCGACATGGATGGTTGGGAAGTCTATCAACAAATGAAAGCCGACGAGCACAGCAAAGATATCCCAGTGATTGTAGTCACAGCCAAAGCCCAAAGTATCGACAAGGTGCTGGGCCTGCATATCGCGAAGGTCGATGATTACATCACCAAGCCCTTTGGCCCGTCGGAACTGTTGTCCAGTGTCCTCCGTGTCCTACAAGAAGCAGGCATCGAAGCCGAAGAAGCAAGTTAGGCTTGTTTTGTCAGTTCGCAGCAGAAAGCATACAATCATGGTAGGGGTCGGTTCAAGACCCCTATATTTTTGAAATCTTGAAGACGCGCGCCCTAATACAAATTGTGCTACACTTAAACTCGGTACTTTTTTAATGTTCGGAGGGGGCCTTATGCAACAACGGCTAACTGTTTCGATCCGCTGGATGCTGGTTGCATTGGTGTTGGTCATAACCTTGGGATTCCCCCACACCAACCCAACGGCGCAAGCCTATCAAGGCGGAAATTTACTGCAAAATCCGGGTTTTGAGCAGGCATTCATTGCCATAAATGGTGATGCAACGCTGCGTGTGGGAACGAGTTGGCAGCCCTGGAGTCTGCCCCCCGACACATCATCATCATCGATCAATGCCCGCCCGGAATACAAACCTGCCCCCGCCAATCGCGTGCGTTCGGGCAGCAGTGCCCAGGAATATAATACCTTTTTTGCAACCCACACCGGCGGCGTCTATCAACGTGTCCCCGTGACTCCTGGAACCCAGCTTCGTTTTAGCCTTTTTGTTTATGTGTGGTCCTCGGCCAGTTTCGCCAATCCCGATGTCAGCGATGACACGAATGATGTTTTGGTTCGTGTCGGCATTGATCCAGCGGGTGGCACGGATGGCACCAGTCCAAATATTGTCTGGTCGTCTGATACGGAATTTTACGATCAGTACCGTGAATTATCCGTCAATGCGACGGCGCAGGGCAATGCCGTAACGGTCTTTGTCCGCAGCGCGCCGCAGGGGTTTGTCGGAACAACCAACGTCTACCTGGACGATGCATCCTTGCTGCCCCTGGGCACCGAACCCGTAGCCACAGCGACGATTCCGCCGACAGATATTTTTGCACCCACTCAGGAAGGAACACTAACACCTGTTCCAACCTCAGCCGTGACAACGATCCCGCTGCCGACATTCACTACGGTGCCATTCCCGACGGCCACCCCTGGACTTCCTAGTGGATTTGACAGTTCCATTACCTACACCGTTCGCTCTGGCGATACCGTTTCGGCGCTGGCGCAGCGTTACGGTAGTACCGTCGATGCGATTGCGAAAGCCAATGGCTTGTCTAACGCCGGGTTGATCTTTGTGGGACAGACTCTGGTTATCCCGGTGAAATCGGGCACCACCCAGCCAGCGACCTTGACTCCTGTCCCCACGCTGCCCAGCACGGGGCCAACCGCCGTTCCATCGGGCGGTAGTTATACCGTTCGCGGCGGAGACACACTGTATGCGCTTGCCATTCAGTTCAACACCACCGTCGCGGCGCTGGCCCAGCTCAACAACATTGTGAATCCCAATCTGATCTATCCGGGGCAGGTGTTGGTTGTGCCCGGCAGCACCATCCCCACGCCAACGCCCAAGACTCCGACGCCTGTGCCGCCCTCGACGACGCCTGGAACACACGTCGTTCAACCCGGCGAGAATCTCTTCCGCATCAGTTTACGTTATAACGTCGCGTTGGATGCATTAGCGCGGGCCAATGGTATCTGGAATGTGAACCTGATTTACGTCGGTCAGGTTTTGATCATACCGCGATGACCGAGTGGCGAATGATCAAAAATGCCAGCAGCGGTGAAGTAGTGCTGGCGCGAGCCAAATGGTGCAAAAGCTTCCTCTGCCGCTTCAGGGGGCTGATGTTCCGGCGCAGCGTCCCGGAAAACGAGGGTTTACTCTTTGTTTTCCATCGTGAAAGTCTGGCGGAAACCAGTATTCACATGTTTTTTGTGCCGTTTAGTATTGCAGCGGTCTGGCTTGACAATGAAGGCCGTGTCGTTGGCGCGAAATTAGCTAAACCCTGGCGTCCTTTTTACAAGGCCGATGCGCCCGCTCGTTACTTAATCGAGGCGCGCCCCGAGCTGCTTCAACATGTGAAGTTAGGGGATGTCTTGCAGTTTAACGAACTCGTGAAATAACTTCACCAGCCGTCTATCGGGAGGCAAGTGGCAAAACGACTTTAACTGTCGTTCCCTTGCCTTCTTCGCTTTCTAATGCAATCGTACCTTGATAGCGCTCGACCAGCGTTCGGACTGTTGATAACCCCAGCCCGCTTCCAATAATCTGTGCGTTTTTGGCGTTCCTCGCCCGGAAAAATTCGTTAAAAATCTGGGGCAAATCCTCCGCCGGAATCCCCATACCGGTATCGCTGAACACCACTTCGATACTGTGTGCCGCTCGTGTACACCCCACGCGCACGCAGCCATTTTCCGGTGTGTATTTGATCGCGTTATTGAGCAGGTTCCCAAAAATAATACCTAACCCCACATCCCCACTCATCACAATTGTATTATCTTCCATCATGTGACAGTCGAGTCGGACATGTTTGTTTTCAGCGTTCGGCATTTCCCGCTCAATGATCTTTTCTAAGATCTCGCGGGCGTTAACGGGTTCCAAGGGAATCTGTGCTTTTGACGCCTCTTCACTCGCGGCTAAAGTCAGCAAATCATCTACCACCAGTCGCAGATGCTCCAGCCGCCCCGTAACCCGGTGAATGATTTCCGTCTGTTGTTCGCTGAGCGGTCCGGCATATCCTTGTTCCAGGTTGCGCATCAGCGAAATCCCAGCTGCCAACGGCGCGCGCAGTTCATGGGTCGCCACGCGCATAAAAGTAGATCGAGCCTCATACAGTTGGTGAACTTGATTCTGCCGTTGGCGCAGTTGCTGCGCCTTTCGTGTGACGAGTTCCGACAGGGTGATAACGGTGGTGCCAAAGAAAAACAGGACAGCAAGGATATACGTCATATTTTTATAGAGGGCTGTATCCAAACCCAGGTCCGCCAGGGCAACATGCGGCAGCCAGCCCTGGCTTTCGAAAAGTGCCAGCCCGCCGACCAGCACAATAACGAGTACCGACAAACTCCGCGCTAGCTTCGGTAGCATAATCGTTCCCGATAGCGCCGCGTGGATCACAAAATAGATCAGGGCCGGGCTGGTAATCCCGCCTGTAAAATGCAGCAGCGCTGCCATCGCCAGCCAGTCCAGCACAATCTGTTCCAGCGCCACGCGCTGAGCCGCTTCCGTAGTCTTCAGCTTGTGAGCCTGGCAAGCGAAAGCCAGCAGTGCATTATATCCCAACACACTGCAACCAACGATGAGCAGCGCCCCGACTGGCAGGTCAATTTGCAGCACATACTGTGCCAGTAAGACCCCCAATAAAATACCAGATCCGGCCACCCAGCGCAGCCGGATCAAGAGTCTGGTATTCTGACTCAACTCCTCATATGTGGGGCGCAACCCGTTCTCGTCGGTATTACCTACGGATTGCGTCTTTGTGTTCATGTGAGATTCAATAGTTTCGCCACTTGAGCCAGCAGTTGCTGAGGATCAATCGGCTTTTCGACAAACGCTTCAACGGGCAGATAATCGGCATCAGGTCCAAAACGCAGGGGTGTAGTTTGGTGAATCGCCGTGAGCATCACAATCGGAATCGCGCAGTGTTCCGGCTTAGCGGTTGGCCCATGCAGTTTGAGCGCCAATTGGAACCCGGCGGTGTGGGTATCCATCATGACATCCAGAATAATCAGGTTGGGCTTAACTTCATCAACGGTGCTCAGCCCTTCGGCCTGTGTATGAGCTTCATAGACTTCATAACCCGCGCTTGCCAGCGGCATCCGCAGCGCTAATACCACGTCAGGATCGTCATCAATAAGCAGAATTTTTTTGGGCATTGTTTAACTCCTGTAACAGGTTATCTATTAAAGTCAACCGGGCTTGTTCGACAGGCAGACTAACGGGCGCATCCCACGCCATCTGCTGCGGTTCCACGCCATAAATGATGACTTCAGCAGGCAAACACCGCAGTGTTTCAGCTAACAGCAGCGCTTCCGTAAAATCGCTTTGATGCAGCGAAAGCATTTTTTCGCCGCCCACCAACCGCACATCCGCCCATGTAAACCGCCGTATGGTGCCCGGCGCGAGTCCCATCGGCACCGCATCGACCACAAACACCCGGCGGTACCGTTCCATCACCGGAATCAGGCCGATCCCATCAGTGCCGCCGTCGATTACATCCACATCCGGGGGTAAATCCCGCCGCAATTGAAGCTGTTGAGCGACGAGCACCCCTATCGCGTCGTCGCCCATCAGTGAATTTCCAACCCCCAGGATCAGCGTATCTGCCATGTGGGTCCAGTTATTTTCCTACAAATTCCACGTTCAGGAAATGCGTTGAACAGGAAATACAGGGATCGTAGGCCCGCACCAGCATTTCCATCTTGTGCGTGATCTGTTCCGGTGCTTCGGTAATGATCGTCGGCACCAACGCCCGCATATCGAGATCGATATTCGCCAGATTTTGCCCCGTTGGGATGATGCAGTTCGCTTCTTCGATCAGCCCGGTTTCGCCAATCTGGTATTCGTGGAACAGAATCCCGCGCGGCACATCACATGAGCCGACACCGCGTGCGCCGGGTGCGAGCGTGACGGGAGCCGGGGCTTCCCATTCCACACCCCGTGCGATCAGTTCATCCAGCAGCATAATCGCATCGTCGAAACAGTGAACAATCTCAACCACCTGCGCCATACTGTTTTTGTACGGCTTGTAACACGGCGCGTACAGCCCCAGGTGCGCCGCCGCGGATTGAGCGCGCGGGTGAAGTTGCCCATATTTCAAATTGAACCGCGCCAGCGCCCCCACCATATAGCTTGGACGGTTGAACGCCGCGTGTTTCGCAGTCGAGTGCGAACTGAGTCGTTCGTTCGTCACCTGCCGGTATTCTTCCAGCGGAAGCCGGTAGCCGTCTGTGCTGGCAATTTCCCCATCAATAAACCCATACTCGTCCGGCTGAACCAGCGCGACATATTCCGTTTCGCGTTCAAATGTCGGCCACGGTAAATGGCTGAACAAATCCACCGTTTCTGCCACATCCGACAGCAGATCTTCCGCTTGTTTCCGCAGTTCGATCAGTTGGTCAACCGTCGGAAAATGCGTAAACCCACCGACCGTCATGGCAATCGGGTGGGTATGCCGCCCCACCAGAACTTGGCATAGATCACCCGCGAATTTTTTCATACGCAGCGCGCGTTTAACCACTTCAGGATGCGACGCTGCCAACGGAATTACGCTTCCCACGCCCAGAAAATCCGGCGCAATGAGCATATAGGTGTGCAGAATATGGCTGTCCAGCATTTCACCATGAAACGCTAGCTTGCGTAACAAAATCGTCTGTTCGCTCAGTTTGACTTGCAGCGCGCGTTCCGATGCCCGCAGGCTGGCAGTCGCGTGCCCAATCGCACAGATACCGCAAATCCGGCTGGTGATATGAGACGCTTGGTTGTAAGGCCGCCCGCGTAGCATTGCCTCAAAAAAACGGGGCGTTTCCACCACCTGAAGTTCGCACTTCTCAATCGTGCCATCTCGAATATCCACCACAATGTTGCCATGCCCTTCGACACGGGTAACGTGATGCACATTGATACGGATATTTTCGGTCATCACCGTTAAGCCTCCTTTGGGGCAGCAAATTTGGATTTCGTCTTGGGCGCAGGTTTATGGCTGCCATTCGAGAGACTGCTGGCATCAACAGGCGTTTTTTCGCCCATCTGCTGCAACTGGTAATGATTGAACATCGTGAATTCGGCATCAATCTGCCCATCCGACAGGCCGTGTCCGCGCAGAATTTCCCGCATATACGTGAAGTTCGCCTCGGGTGCCCACCCTCGGCACCCCTCGCAGCCGTCACCGTAGGATGGGCAAACGGCGTTGCACCCCGCGCGCGTAATCGGCCCCAGGCAGGGACGTCCCTGCTTGTTGATGCACCCATTTTCGAGCAGTTTACATTCGACGCACAGCGGATAATCAGGCAGTCGTGGTTTGCGTCCTTGCAGAAGGAGTTGCACGATGCGCAAAAATTCGAATCGATCAATCGGGCAGCCCGGAATCGCGGCATCCACCGTGATCACGGCAGCAATAGGCCGCGCCGGGTAGCTCTCATACAGCTTTTTGCCCTTGTCACCGTAGACATACGTTTGCACATTGTCAATCGACCAGCGATTCTTCAGGGTATTCACCCCGCCCAGATGCGCACAGCTTCCCAGTGCCACCACGACGCCCGCCTGCTCACGAATTTTCCGCAGCCGTTCTTCGTCACTTTCGCGAGTGCAGGAACCTTCGATAAAAGCAATCTGAAAATCTTCGCTGCGTTCGCTCATCGCCTCGCGGAACTGCACAATTTCGACCAAATCCAACAAACCGAGATGCGTCTGTAATGCATCTACCACCGTAAGCTGGCACCCTTCACAACTGGTAAAATCAAAAAAGGCTACTTTAGGTTTCATTACAGCGCCTCCTCAAATGCCAGCGCCTCAGCATAGGTCCACGATGGTCCTTCCTGGCAGCTATAACGATGATTCACCTGGCAGTGACCGCATTTCCCAATGCCACATTTCATCCGGCGCTCAAAACTCATCCAAATCTGGTCTGGACTAAGACCCTTTCCCAGCAGTTCAATCGTCACAAAACGATACATAATCGGCGGTCCAATCGTGACCGCAATGGTGTTATAAGGATTAATTTCGATCTCTTCAAACAGCGTCGTGATCACGCCCACATGCCCATTCCACAGGCTGTCGGGACGGTCCACCGTCATCAGCAGTTCAATATCGCCCCGCGTTTGCCATTCTCGGATCACGTCCATATATAGAATTTCCGACGGTGTGCGCGCCCCGTACAGAATAATGAGGCGACCAAAGTCATTCCGGCAGTCGATAATCTGGTCGATCAGCGATCTCGCCGGGGCCAGCCCCAGTCCGCCGGGCGCAATCAGCATATCCCGCCCCCGGAACGTCTCAATCGGAAAACCGCGCCCAAATGGTCCTCGGATTCCAATTTCGTCGCCTACCTGAAGCGTATGGATCACGCCCGTCACATCTCCCGCCCGCCGGATGGTCAACCGGAATGTTTCCCCCGTTCGGCTGGGCGAAGACGTGATACTGATCGGTACTTCTCCCACCCCCGGCACAGAAACCATCACGAATTGACCAGGCACATGCCCCAGGTTTTGCCCGCCGGGCAGCCGGATAGTATAGGTTTTTTCAAGTGCGGTTTCGTCCTTCACATCGACAATCGTTGCGACCGTCGGCAGATACACCGAGGTATGCCCATCATAGGCGCGCGGCGTAGTCGTTGTGGTGTGATTGACAAGAGGAGTCGTAAGCATTCCGCTATTCCTTCCCTTCCTATATGCCGCTTTCCAATTGCATTTCTTCATGAAGGGCATTCAGCGTGCCGGGAATCGTGATGTTGACGAGACACGCCCGTTCGCAGCGCCCACAGCCGGTACAGCCGAGCAGGTTATGCACCTGTTTGATGTACTTCCCCTTGCGCATAATACGGTGCCGCACGCGTGAGGCTTTCGTCTGGCGGAAATTATGCCCGCCGGCTACCAGGGCAAACTCAGCAAGCTGGCAGGAGTCCCACAGCCGGACGCGTTCGCCGTCCTGCATGTTAATATTCGACTCATCATGCACATCAAAGCAGAAACAGGTCGGGCAGACATTGGTACACGACCCGCACGCCAGGCAGCGCTCGCCCAGTTCATTCCAGATCCGGGCGTTATACCCCAGCGCCAACAGCGACGGCGTTTGATCTTTGCTGATTTTCAAACGCAGCTTAAATTGCGGCCATTTCGCTGAGAGAACGCGTCCGAGTTCCTGAATATCTTCTTTGCGCGCCATCGCCACATCAATATGATCCAGTAGCAGTCGTTCCCCTTTGGGGGTTCCCGTGTCAACCATATAGTGTGGGCCAACATCCGTCATATGCAGATCGTAAATCGGCGGTGCAGTCAGCGTGCCCATGTCCTTGCAGAACGATGCCTCGTCGCATGGATGCAGGCACTCAACTCCAATGACATAAATCTGTTCGCGCCGGGCTACATAATGCTCGTCCCGAAAGCCTTCCGCGAAGACTTTGTCATACAGCATAATGCCGTTCATATCGCAAGTATGAACACCGAAGATCACAGTGGGTTCGACATCCTGGTACACCGGGCGTACATCGATCTTGCGCCGCCCATCGTGATGAGTGTCACTGTGAAATTCAAACAGCACCTCGCGTTGCGGTAAGAAAAACTTTTTAGGGGGAAGAATCGTGGTGTTATAGTCAAGCTGGAGCTGTTCGACATGATCAATGTCTTCAAACGCATAGCCTGTTTCCGTTTGGGTCGGACCAACCACACGGAAATTAGCCTTGAGCGCTTCGACAAAAATGCCCAACTTCTCCTTTGGTAAAATATATAGGCTCATCGTTGACTCCGCGAAAGCTCAGTTGCAGCCAACTGAAAAAACGAAAAATTCGCACAAAACTAGCCTAACATCTCCTCATCTGACGACCAGTGGCGCATTGCCTTGTTTGTTGTGACGTTTGTAATTTATTGCACAAATAACAATTGAATTCTGAATACGTGTCTAACATTGGGCACCCCTCTACGTCTTGTTTATGATCCTCACGGGTAAGTTTGTATAAAAATGGAGGAAAATCCTTGAAAAAGCGCTTGTTATTCGCTGTGATTGTAATTTTAACTCTGGGGGGTGTGGGCGTTCATCACCCTATCGCTGCGCAGCAGCCCTACCAATTAGTCGAAGTCGCGAGTGGGTTCTCAAAGCCGCTTTATGTCACCCATGCGGGGGATGAACGCTTATTTGTGGTCGAGCAGAGCGGCAAAATCCGTATAGTTCAAGACGGTGCCATCCTGGAACCGCCTTTCCTCGACGTATCATCCATCATCAGCCCCGAAGCGCTGACGGGTGATTATTCTGAACGGGGATTACTCGGACTGGCGTTTCACCCTGACTATGCCGAAAATGGCACCTTTTTCATCAACTACACCGATCTCAACGGGGATACCGTCGTAGCGCGTTATGCCGTATCCGCTGACGACCCAAATGTCGCCGATCCCAACAGTGTCCTGCCCATTCTCCAGGTCGCGCAGCCCTACCCCAACCATAACGGCGGTCATCTGGCGTTTGGCCCGGATGGTTATTTGTATATCGCCCTTGGCGATGGTGGCTCTGGGGGCGATCCCCAGGGAAATGGTCAGAACGTAGGAACCCTGCTCGGCTCCATCTTGCGGGTTGATGTCAATACCGATCAGGGTTATCTGATCCCGCCGGATAATCCTTTTGTGAACCAATCCGGTGTGCAGCCCGAAATTTGGTCCTGGGGATGGCGTAACCCTTGGCGGTTCAGTTTTGACCGTCAAACCGGCGATATGTGGATTGCGGATGTCGGGCAAAATGAGTGGGAAGAAGTCAACTTCGAGTCTGCGGGCGGTCCCGGCGGTTTGAATTATGGCTGGAACGCCTACGAAGCCTCCTATCCCTATTCAGGTGCAGAAGCGGCTTCCGATGTCGTTATGCCCATTCTGGAATACAGTCATGATGAGGGCTGTTCGATCTCAGGTGGTTATGTCTATCGCGGACCAGCCATCCCCAGCTTGCAGGGCACCTATTTTTATGGGGATTGGTGTTCAGGGCTGATCTGGACCGCCCAGTCCGACGCATCCGGCGCTTGGACGAGTACAGTATCGTTACAATCGGGCCTATCGATTAGCTCTTTTGGTGAAGATGCAGCCGGTGAGCTTTACGTAGTCGATTACAATGGCACGCTCTACCGCATTGCTGAATAGGAATAAATTGCCCCCGGCTCTTGGCGTCGGGGGCAGTTAACGGCTTACGCTTCGACCTGCACCGGGTTAGATAGCGTCCCAATCCCTTCAATTTCGATCCGCACCACATCCCCATCATGCAGTTCACTCACCCCGGCAGGTGTTCCAGTCAAAATGACATCCCCGGCTTGTAGTGTCATCACTTGGCTGATAAACGAAACCAGGGTTGGGACATTAAACACCATATTCGAAGTGTGATCTTCCTGCCGCACTTCATCATTCACATACGCCCGGATGAGTAAATTAGACGGATCGAGGTCTGTGTTAATAAAGGGACCAAGTGGGCAGAAAGTATCGAAGCCTTTAGCCCGGCCCCACTGTCCGTCTTTTTTCTGATACCCCCGTGCGCTGACATCGTTCGCGCAGGTATAGCCGAAAATGTAATGCGGTGCTTCTTCGGGGGTAATCTTATACGCGGGTTGTTTGATGATGACCGCTAGTTCGGCCTCATGATCCACCCGCCCAATTTTCCCCGCAAACCGGATCGGCACGTTCGGCCCAATCAACGCGCTCGGCGGTTTCAGAAACAGCATCGGCTCTTCCGGCACATCGGCTTGGTGTTCGGCAGCATGCGCCGCATAGTTACGCCCCACACATACGATCTTGCTCGGCCATGCCGGGGGCATGAGCTGAATCTGATCAACAGGCATCATACCCGGTCCCGGTGTTAAGCTCTTCGCGGTGAAGATATTGTCGCCTTCCCACGCATGGATCATGCCATTCTCAACAACCCCATATTGCAATCCTTCAGGTGTGGCAAAACAAGCGAGCAGTGGCATCTCTATATCTCCTGACCTTGATGGTTATTACGCTTATTGCGCTTCTTGTGTATCTTGTGCATCTTGTGCGTCTGCTGCTTCTTCGGTTGCCATGAAATATTCCTGATACCCCAATGGAATAGCTGGTCCCTCTTCGACCACCACCGCTTCGTTTGCCTCTAATTCCTCCGGCGCGACCTTATCCGGCGTCAGGAAGAAAGCATCACTCCCATGGCACGACAAACAGCTTGAATTTTGGGGCGTTTTTCGCTGAATACTGTGCGGTGTAGCATAAACCCAGGTAGCATGCAGTGAAACATTCGATCCGAACGCTTCAAAAGTATCTCCCGTAATGGGAATATGCCGCAGCGCGACATATCGATACGGTCGTTCACTGCTCGGCATCGGATTTCGCCCCAGATAAATTCCCAGCGATGCCTCGCCCAGGGTATACGTGGTTAAAGCTTCATCCACGTGGCAGCTCGTGCAGTTAAAATAGTTAGTCGTGTGGCACGCTTCGCATGCCAGCAGGTCAGTCCCATGAATAAAATGCTGTGGAATATCCGAATTTGCCCCAACGACATCTTGATGGCACGACTCGCATTGCGGCGTCCGCGTGACATCATAAGCGTGGTTGACCAGGTTGGGCACTTCCTCCGGCGCAACAAGTCTCAAAAGCTCAGACTCCAGCACAGCCAGTTTCCCGTCCTCATTTCGCTGCACATGGGGAAAATCACCGCTCTCTGTCGGATACATGCCATGCATTTCTGCTCCAGTATGACAATCTGTGCAATACGTCGCGATAGCATGGATGCTCCGCCCCGTTTGTTCGCCGCCATAAAATTCCTCTGCGACAACACCATGACAAACGGCGCAGGTTTGTTCGCTCGGTGGTGTCCTAACAAAAGCATGCCCGGCTAACAATCCATCTCCGGCAGGATTCGGTTGGCTGATATGGCAGCTTCCACATGTCGCTTGACATCCCACACAGTATGTATTCTGAACCTGTGCAGCAATATCAGGTGCTAACCCCATTTCCGTTAGACTGCTGGTCAGGCTCCGCCGGGTGTAGTGCAAACTCTGGATGTGATAGGGCGCAATATCGGTGTGGCATGTCGCGCAGGTAATGTCCGATCCCGCCGCCGGATCCGACGGATCAGCGATAAGTCCATCATGTGCTTCCTCAATATTAAAAACATTTTTCCCGCCATGACACGCCGTGCAGTTGATAGCGGAATGAACATCATTGGAATATTGCTCCGTATCAATCCACACATGTTGCCAGGCTTCCAGCGCGGGCGCGGCATGGATCACCAGCGTCTCAGCCGACTGCTCGCGTTCCGTTGCCAGACTCTGCATCAGGTTCTGGTTGCTATGACAATCAATGCAGGCCGTGTCGCTAAATCCGGTCAACTCTGGGCGAGCCGAACCCGGTGCAGCTTCCAGAACTTGAGTGGGCGAAGGTCGGGTTGTCGGCGTTGGTTCCTTGAATTCGGGTGCCGTAACATCGGGCGAACATGCAGCCAACAACCCTACACCGAATCCAATGCCCCCTATCACCAGGGCGTTCCATATGCGGTGTCGTTTTGACATAAATTCTCCTGATTTTCGCCGTGAATTTGTCCACTATACCACAGTTTGATTGAATAATCTGATAAAAGGCAATAACATTTATCCGCTTATCTTATGATATTTTGCTATACTGTATTTTATAGAAATCTGTTAAATTAATATACGGTTGTCCCTTGATTATAAATACGATCAGATATCAGGGGACATGAAGAACAATTGCACACCCGGCTGTTCGAATGCTGCGGGTGTAATAGCAAACTCAACGAACTGGGCGGGTCATTATTGCCTATGGTAAGAAATTTACTAAAGGAAGCGCAAATTGTAGAACAATTTGTGTCTTTACGGCAAGGGATTGTGCCTTACCCCGAACCGGTAATGCCGGGGCCGCGTCGTTCCGGGCCTCGATTGCGGATTAATCGTTAAAGTGCCCGTCATACGGGTTTTCGCGCAACAGATGCGCAAACGACGTTTTGTAATTTTATGTTTGCGCCCGAAAATCAAGACTTGTTTCAAAATTTTGCATAAGGGAAAAACACGTATGGCTATTTTTTCTCGCTACTCTCGTTACTTCTTATATTTGCTGATCATCGTTGGTTGTGCTTTGATCGGCGGCGTGATTGCCGAGGCCAGCGGACCCGCTCAGGAGGGCACCCCACCGCCCTCCCCACCATCTGATTGCGCTCAGTGCCATCTGGATATTGTACAGGGTTGGCAAACCAGCACCCATGCCATGGCGTTTTCCGACACCATGTTCCAGGAAGCCTGGACCGCGCAGCGCAAAAATCCGGTGTGTTTAGGATGCCACACCACAGGTTATAAAGTCAGTGAAGGCACCTATGCCCATGAGGGCGTTTCGTGCGAGGCGTGTCACGGCCAGACCCCCGAAAATCATCCCCCAGCGCCGATGCTGGTTGATCCGGGTGTTGAGGTCTGCGCCGACTGCCACACAACCACTTTCCAGGAATGGAAATTGAGTGGGCATGGTGAGCAGCAGTTGGCTTGCACAACCTGCCACAAACCGCATCCTCAAACCCTGCGTTTTGAAACGGCGAATGAACTGTGCTTGAACTGTCACGAGGATGGCACTGATGCGCCGTATAAGCCAGAAACCTTTGCTCACCAAACGCATATGGAACAAAGTTGTACCGATTGCCACTGGTTCCGCCCCGATCCCGAAGATGTGGCGGAGCATCTCGTGAGTGGTAACTTATTTCCGACAGGCCATACCTCCCGAGTCGAAACCACCTCCTGCACGACCTGCCATGCGGAAGAAGTCCTGACCAGCAACGAACTGGGCGCAGCGCCCACTATCGAGCCGCAGTTCCCCTCTGACAATCCGGCGCTGGAGGCTGAAGTTCGTATCAAGGAACTCGAATCCGAAGTGGATACGGTGAAGGCCCAGGCCGCCAATAACTCGGCCTTGCGGGTACTTCAAGGCGTGATCGTGGGGGCGGCGTTGGGCGGCATTGCGATATTCACCGTCATGCGCTTCCGTCGTGTGGCGTCCAAAACACACATTCAACCCAAAGAAGAATAGCTAGTAGTGAGTCGTTGACAATGGCAGAAGAGAAATTTCTCACTCGACGTGAATTTATCACTGCCGTCGCTGCAATCGGCGGTAGTATTGCGGCGGCAGTTGCACTGAGCGATTTTGATACGCTCACAAACTTAATTGACGACGAATTGGCAATCGAACTCCCCAAAATTGAAAAGGAAGGCGCAAACCACTTAGGAGATAGCCGTTTCAAATGGGGTATGTTGATTGATCTTAAAAAATGTATCGGTTGCCAGTATTGCGTGTATGCCTGTCAGGCCGTCAATGATGTCTCAGACGATATGCGCTGGAACGTCTATTTCCCTGAGATGACAGCAGAAACCAACGTTCCCTTCCACATGACACGCCCTTGTCTGCACTGCAACGATGCGCCTTGTACGGCGGTCTGCCCCACCAAGGCAACCTTCCGCCGCAATGATGGGCTGATCGTGATGGACTATGAATTGTGCATCGGCTGTCGTTATTGTCAGGTCGCCTGCCCCTATGATGTCCGGCGCTTCAACTGGGAAGAACGTACCGAACCCAGCGGTTATCAGGCCGAATGGGGCCATGCCGAGGTACCTCGTCGCCCGCGTGGTGTAGCCGAAAAATGCACGTTTTGCGTCCATCGCATTGACCGGGGCATGGCTCAGGGCCTCATACCGGGTATTGACCGGGCAGCGACTCCGGCTTGTGTTAACATTTGCCCGGTCGAAGCCCGTGTCTTCGGCAATCTGAACGATCCTGAAAGCCCAATTTCCAAAGCCATCCGCGAGCGCCCGACTTTCCGTCTGCGTGAAGACCTCGGCACTGAACCGAACGTGTATTATGTACCCCCGGAGGGTATGAGTTTATGACCACGATGATCAACACACTCCGGCGTGATGTCGAAGCTAAGCCGTTATTTTACGGCTGGCTGATCTTTCTCGGCTTGTTGCTCTTGTTCGGCGCCATCGCGGGAATCTCGGTGCTTTTGAATGGGTTAGTCGTCACTAATCTAACCAATCAGGTTCCTTGGGGCCTTTGGATTACCGTTGACCTCTCCGCCATTGCCTTGGGCGCGGGGGCCTTTTCACTCTCGACGGTAGCCTACATTTTCCGCGTCAAATCCTTTGAAGGCATCGCGCGCATGGCCGTTTTTGTGGGGTTTGTCGGTTATACCGCTGCCATGCTGGCCCTGCTCATGGACATTGGGCGGCCTGATCGTTTCTGGCACCCCACCGTTTATTGGAACATCCACTCCGTCTTGTGGGAAATCACGATGTGTGTGGTGTTCTATTCGATGATCTTGGTGTTCGAACTGTCGCCTGCCGTGCTGGAGAGTAACATTGTAAGCCGCCGCTTCAAGCGTGGCCCGCAGTTGGCCCATCTCATGCATCGCTTCACCCCGCTGGTATCCATCTTTGGACTCGGCCTTTCCCTGCTGCACCAGTCCTCTCTAGGAGCGACCTATGGCGTGCTGGCGGCCCGTCCCATCTGGTTTAAGCCTTCCATGCCTGTGATGTTTATCCTGTCAGCAGTAGCGGCGGGGGGAACGTTTACACTCGGCCTGACCGTTTTTTACGAGAATATTATCCGTAAACGCCAGATCACATGGCGCTTGCGCAGTCAGATTGCCGCTTTTGCGGGCATCCTCATGCTGGCCTATCTCTATCTGAAGATGTGGGACTTTCTCGCCACCTTCTACTACAGCCACCTTCCGGCGCGCGTGAATGCGAATGCCTTGCTCCAAAGCACCACGCCCTATGGCGTAACGTTTTGGTGGATGGAAGTCATCCTCGGCGCATTGGTACCTGCCGTAATTTTGATGACCCCGCGCTTCCGCAGCAAAGATTCGTTGCTCATAATTGCCGCTGTCTTAGCCATCTTGGGTATCATTGTCAACCGTTGGAATGTCACGCTGTCCGGGTTGGTTGTGCCGATGGATTGGTCCCCCGGTGTGGCGGAATTATTCCCCGTCCATCGTTATACCCCGGCGTGGACCGAATGGGGCGTAGCGATTGGTGTATTAGGCTACGCCTTGTTGATGTTTACACTCGGCCTCAAGTTCCTTCCGCTCTTTCCCCACTCACACAGTGCTCACGCGGAAGAAGCCGAGTCCTGACTCAATACTGTTTTCGTAGGGATAGGGTCCTCCAGGGGAAAATGCACGCCGTTCGTAGGGGCAATTCACGAATTGCCCCGCTCATTTCCCCTCCATCCCACCTTATGGATAATGCCGGGGGATAGGGGTTCACCATCTCACAAATTACACACCTATGACCACTCTCAGCAGTTTACCCGGTATCGACACCCTCCTTCGGATGAGCGAAAGTGCGCCGCTTCTGTCAGCCTACGGCCATGATCGCACCGTAGCCGCCTTACGCTGGATCGTGCAGCAGGTGCGCCAGGATGTTCTCGCAGGTGGTACCATCCCCGATCTGCCCGTTTTTATCGCGCGGGCGGCGGCTTGGTTGGACCATGAGTCCCGCCCCACCCTGCGCGCGGTGATCAATGCCACCGGGGTGATTCTGCACACCAACTTAGGCCGTGCCCCGCTTTCCACTTCCGCGCTTCAGGCCATGCACGCCATTGCCAGCGGTTACAGCACCCTGGAATACGATCTCGAACCGGGCACACGGGGCAAACGGGACCGCCATATTGAACGCCTGCTGTCCGAAGTAACCGGGGCCGAAGCGGGCCTGGTGGTCAATAACAATGCGGCTGCTGTATTGTTAGTTTTGACCGCGCTGGCGCAGGGTCGCGAAGTCCTCATCAGCCGGGGCCAGTTGGTTGAAATTGGCGGCGGTTTCCGCGTGCCGGATGTCATGGCCCAGAGCGGTGCCTTGATGGTCGAAGTCGGCACCACCAACCGCACCTGTCTGGATGATTACGCGCGGGCCATTACCGATCGGGCTGCTGCCATTGTGCGTGCCCACGCCTCCAATTTTAAACTGGTCGGTTTTACCGCCGGTGTCGAGTTATCCGACTTGGCAAACTTAGCCCACCAACATAATGTGCTGCTGCTCGACGATGTCGGCAGTGGGGCCTTGCTCGACACCGCACCCTTCGGCCTCTCCCACGAACCCATGCCCCAGGAAAGCCTCACTGCCGGGGCCGATCTGATCATGTTCAGCGGTGATAAACTGCTGGGCGGGCCGCAGGCTGGCATCATCATTGGCCGCGCCGCCTTAATCGACACCCTGAAACGCCATCCATTGGCCCGTGCCCTTCGTGCCGATAAACTCTGCCTCGCCGCCCTCGCCGCCACCCTCGACCATTACCGGCGCGGCGACGCCCTGGATCACATTCCGGTCTGGCGTATGATCAGCCAGCCGCTCGATCACATCCGTTGCCGGGCCGAACAATGGGCCGCCATCGTTCCCGGCGACATCCTCTCCTCGGAATCGACGGTTGGCGGGGGCAGTCTGCCCGGCGATACGCTCCCCACCTGGACCTTCTCGCCCCACGTCGATCATCCGAATGCCGCCGCGGCCCTTTTACGCCAATCTGATCCGCCCGTCATCGCGCGGGTTTCCCAGGATCGTCTGCTGCTCGATCCGCGCACCGTTTTACCCGAACAGGATTCGTTCCTTCTCGCTGCACTGAAAGAGTTGTAACCTATGCACGTTATCGGTACTGCGGGCCACGTCGATCACGGCAAGTCAACCCTCACCCAGGCGCTGACCGGCATTAATCCTGACCGTTTGATCGAAGAACAGCGCCGCGCAATGACCATCGATCTGGGTTTCGCGTGGCTCGATCTCCCCAACGGCGAGCGTGTCGGCATTATTGATGTCCCCGGTCATCGTGATTTTATTGAGAATATGCTGGCGGGCGTGGGCGGCATTGACGCCGCGCTTTTAGTCATCGCTGCCGACGAAGGCATCATGCCCCAGACCCGTGAGCATCTCGCCATTCTCGATCTGCTGGCCGTTCCTACTGGGTTGATCGCCCTCACCAAAATCGACCTGATCACCGATCCCGACTGGTTAGACCTCGTGCAGTTAGACATTCTCGACACCGTGCAGGGCACGCTTTTAGAGGGTAAACCTATTCTGCCCGTGTCTGCCCGTACCGGCGAAGGTCTGGACCAATTGCGGTTGGCGATCACCACCATGCTGGAACACCAGCCCACCCGCCCCAATCGTGGCACCCCTCGCCTCCCGATTGATCGTGTGTTTACTGTCGGCGGTTTTGGCGTCGTCGTGACGGGCACCCTGCGCGATGGTCCCCTGACCGTCGGCCAGTCCGTTGAAGTCCAGCCGGGCGGGCTTCAGGCCCGGATTCGCGGCCTTCAATCCCATGAGCAAAGTCTCGCAAGTGTGGAACCCGGTCAGCGGGTCGCCGTCAATCTGCGTAATCTGGAAAAATCCGATCTCGCACGCGGTCAGGTGCTGGGTTTACCCGGCCTCTGGCAGCCCACACTGCTCTTGGATGCGTGGTTGCGTTATCTCCCCGACGCCCACCTCCCCCTGGACCATGACGATCCCATCAAGCTCTTCATCGGTACGGCTGAAGTCATGGGCCATGTGCGCATTCTGGATCGCGAGCGTGTCTCCCCCGGCGACCAAAGCTGGATTCAGCTCCGTTTGGATGATCCAGTGGTCGCGGCCTATGGCGATCATTTCATTTTGCGCCGAGCCTCTCCCCCGGAAACCATCGGCGGCGGCATTATCCTCGATCCCGCCCCTGGTCGCCGTTGGAAGCGTTTCCGTCCCGAGGTGATCGAACGTTTTGAAACGCTCTACCAGGGCGATCCCATGCAGACCGCCTTGTTATTTTTGTCCCAGCAGCCTGCCCCCTTGCGCCGCGCCGCCGTCACCTTAACCCCCGCGCAGATCGATCAGGCCGCTGGTAGTTTGATTCTTCTGGATGACTGGGTGTTCCACATCGATCTCTGGTCCCGCCTGCTGGACCACACGATCCGTTTGCTCACGGCCTTCCATGCCGCCGAACCCCTCCGCGCCGGGATGCCTCCCGAATCGCTGCGTAGCCAGTTGCGCCTGGACTCAGAAGTATTTGACCTGTTCCTCCAGGAATTAGCCCGCCAGCAGCACCTTGTACTTGACAATGGCCTCGTCCGTTTGCCTCACCACACCGTCCATTTGAGCCTTGCCCAGGAAGAAATGCTCCGCCGCCTGAAACGCGACTTTGAGCAGTCCCCCTCCACCCCGCCGACGTTCTCTCAGGCGCGTGACATCGTGGGCGATGCCCTTTTGAATTATCTTTTAGAACAGGGAGAATTAGTGCGTATCAGCCCCGAAGTGTTGCTCACGCCGTCCGTCTTGCGCGAATGGATCGATTTTTCCCGCCATCAGCTTAACCAGGGCGCACCGCTGACCGTCGCTTCCCTGCGGGATCATTTCCAGACCACCCGCCGTTATGCACTCGATTTCCTCGAACGCCTGGATGCGCTCAATATCACCAAACGCAAAGGCGACGAGCGCCTCCGTGGATCGGCAGATTGGAGCAAAATAGGTTATAGTTAAGGTTGGGAGTGTATGAGTCCCGGTGGGCTTCCCAGTCTTCAAAATTGGCGGCGGGTCGCGCAGAGCGGGTCGCGGTGGGTTCGACTCCCATACACTCCCGCCTTTAATCGTCTTCCTCTTTATCCTTTTTCCGTCGCGTCAGTTGCATAAACCCGGTCATCGATCCCAGCGGGCCGGGCAGCACTTCAATTTGGGCCACATCATCCCATTCCCCGCTGAATCGTTTAATATCCCACTTTTCCCATTCTGCCTGCACCAGCGCTAGGTAGGCGTCCAGTGCTTCCTCGTTTTCATCGGCCAGCGTATCCCGAATCTGATCCAGCAGTCCGATATACGCTTCCAGATTCCGCAGCAGGTTCGCGCGGTTTTGCGTGAAGAGCGCCTGCATATCTTGAGCCGAAGTCGTCCGCAGGTTTTGCAGCATCAGCGCCAGGGTCGGGTTGACCATCCGGCGTAGTTCCTTCCACCCTTCCGAGCGTTGCAGCAGGTAGAAAAGCGATGTCCCCACTAGCATCGGCAGTTCTTCCGTCACCGCGATCAGGCCATCATGTTCGCCAGGGTCCATAAATCGGGTTTTGCCGCCCACCAGTTGCAGCACATCCCCGGCCAGATCAATCGCTTCCGACGGCGTTTTCGCATCCGGCGTAACCAAAAATTCCGCTTTTTCAAATAAATCGGCGCTCGCCCCTTCCACGCCCGTATCGCCCTTGTACAGCCCGCTTGCGGCGATCACCGGGGTAATCCCCACCACATACGCCAGCGGTTGCCCCTGGTTGTTTCGCGGAAAATGCGCGTTTGCCAGTTCAATAATCGATTGTTTATGCAGCGAAAAATCAAATACAACCGCCCCTGGTTTTAAGTTCGGTCCAATCGCTTCATATAAATCCCCAATAATGCCATACGGCGCGCTGATCACGACGAGATTCGCGTTCCCAATCGCCTT
>DATAMF010000116.1:0-4816 GCA_036260665.1 Aggregatilineaceae bacterium
GTCTACCGCAAAACCTAACAGCGGTGTTCCGGGTCGTAGAAAGGTCACCACCTCGCGCTGCCGTGTGACCATCTGCACTTGCCAGTGGTTGGCGCGCAGTGTGCCCGGCAGTTCTGCCAGCGCTGGCGCAGAAATCGCCCAGTCTGCTGGATGGATATTGTCGAGGCGTTCCCAGTCGCCGCGCAGATCGTCACTCGAAGGCGGTTGGCCGGTCAGATCGTGGCTTTGGACGGCAGGCACCGCCGCCAGGCCAAGTTCTTTCCCTGTGATCTGGATGCGCTGCGGCGTGCTGAGTGAATCAGGCGGCACATCGACCAGAATTTCACCATCCGCCAGAATCTCCGTCTGACAGGCCAGCCGCAAGCCGTGCGCTTGTTCGCTGGCCGAGAGAAATTCCTGTTCTGTTAAATTGATGGGGCTGACCGCGCCGCGCAGCACCTTCACCCGGCAGTCACCGCAGACCCCCACACCGCCGCAGACTGCCGACAGTGTGATGCCGCCTGCTTGCGCTGCCTCCAACAGATTATCTCCCGGCCTGGCTGGTACGCGCCGTCCAAACGGCTGGAAGACGATCTCAGCCATGCGCCTCAACCGACCAAGGTGCTTCGCTCAACGGCTGTCCACGACCGGCCTGCATAAAAGCATGGATGTTCACCAGCGGTGTTTCTGGCGGCAGATCGCAGCCGGTGCTGAGGATAAAGTTGGGATACGCAGCCATCGACTCGATCAGCTCGCGTGTTTTGCGATAGACATCCTGCGGCGCATCGTCCACCATCACCGCTGTCGGGTTGACATTGCCGATCAGCACCACATCGGATGGAATCTTGGCGGCAATCGTCGGAAAATCGACCAGCGAGTCCAGGCTCAGCCCTTCGGCTCCGGTAGCAACCATTTCCTTGATCAAATGGTTGGTGTTGCCGCAGATATGCAGAATCGGCACCGCGTCCAGCTTTTCGATAATCTGCCGCGTATAGTTCCCCGAAAATTCCCGGTATTGGCGCGGCGACAGCATCACCGCGCTGGGATCCAGAATCGCGATCATGTCGGCTCCGGCGGCAGCCAGAGCTTTGGCATAACGTTCGATGATATGGGTAGCCACGACTAAGGTATCGTGCATGAGCACCGGATCATCAATGGTCAGCATCGCCGTTTCTGTTGCGCCCATCATCAAGGCCGCCAGCGTATAGGGGCCGATGACGTAGGCACCACGCCACAAATCAAGGTGGCGTGCCATCAGCCGAATCGTTTCAATAGAAACCTGCGCGCGGCCATCTGTCAGAACATCGACCAGATAAAAATGGTGCAGATCGGTCTGGGTTTTGACGAACGGATACTCCACGCTGGGCGACTCATCGAGCGGAAAACGCACCGGAAGCCCCAGCGCATTCGCTTCCACCGACAAATCCATAAACATAAACACGCCATCCGGCTGGAAATGGTGAACGAGTTCCTGGATGGTCAAAAACTGCACACCCCAATTGAACAGATTTTGCTTCAGCATGGTTTTGGTGATCTGCACGCCGGGAAAGCCCATCAAAGGGACAACCGGAAGATGCCCAGTACTTGTAACTAAATCGGCTAATTTGGTCATGGCTGCCTAACTTTTATCCTATGAATGAATGCATTATAGTTGGTGTTTATCCTCGCATGATAACAAAGTTTTGAAGGACTGCCTACACATGATCAACTTATTTGGACAACAATACACACTTGCCGAATTAAAAGAATTTACGGGCGCTCTCGACCAGATCGCCGGCATTCGGATGGGCGAGTTGGCGGATGGAAATGAGCGCGGCGTGCGCACTGCCGATTTTTATACAGGCAGCGGTTTTGAATTTACGGTGCTGCCGGATCGCGGTCTGGATATTGGCGTGGCGTCGTATCAGGGACGCCCACTCGCGTTTAAGAATGCGCCCGGTTATGTGCATCCGGCCTATTTTGAACCGGAGAAACTCGGCTGGCTGCGCACCTTTGGCGGCGGTTTGATGACCGGCTGCGGCCTGAACTGGTTCGGCGCGCCAACCGTAGACAACGGGCAGGAACTGGGGTTGCACGGGCGGCTGTCGCATACCCCGGCGCGCAATGTGTCGGTGGGCAGCGAGTGGCAGGGTGAACAGTATGTGATCTGGATCGAAGGCACCGTTCGTGAGGCCGCGCTGTTCGGCCCGAATTTATATCTGACCCGCCGCATCAGCACGGCCCTGGGATCGAATAGGCTGCGCATCGAAGATACGGTGATCAACGATGGCTTTATTCCCGCCGAACACATGATGCTCTATCACTGTAATTTCGGTTTCCCGGTGGTCAGCCCGGATACCGTGCTCGACATGGATGCTGAAACGTCGCCGCGTGATGCCATTGCCGAAACGGGTTTTGCACACTTTCGGCAGTTTGAAGCGCCAACACATGGCCGCCCGGAAGAGGTCTTTTATCACCGGGTAACACCCGACGAGGAAGGTTATGGCAAGGCCAGCCTGATTAACCCGAAATTGGGCTTGGGCGTCTATGTGCGTTTCCGCATGGCCGAACTGCCGTGTTTGGTGGAGTGGAAATGTATGGCGTCGGGCTGGTATGTCTGCGGCCTGGAACCGGCAACCGCCTGGGTCACAGGCCGCGACATCGCGCGCCAGGATGGGCTGCTGCGCGTGTTGCAGCCTGGCGAAAGGATCAGTTATGCGGTTGAAATTGGGGTTATTCCCACACTCTGAGTCCAAAACGGCTCAAATAGATGGGCAGGCTTTTAAAAAGCGGATTGGCTTCTTCGATAGCCTGAATCATGCGCCGCTTTTCGCTGGAAGATGATCCGGTTAACAAGGTGATCGAGCCGCCATCGCCGCCCGCACCGTTAACCTTCCAGCCCAGCGCGCCGTGCTGTCTGGCGATGTCAATAATCTGATGGGCATCTTCGCTGACCAGCGCGGGGTGCAGTTCGCCCTGCGCTTCGGTGTTATAACTCATCGCGCGCCCCAGCCCTTTAAAGTCGCCTGCATACACCGCATCGCGTGACAATTCAGCCGTGCGGCGCAGTTTGTCAAGCGCCTCGCTGCTCGGCCCGCCCGCTTCCAACTGTTTGATGACCTGCTCGTGGACTGCCGACGATTCGTGTGCTTTTCCCAGGAAAAACAGCACTAACCGCCGCTCTAAGTCCCACCAGATGCTGTTCGGCACTTGAATCTGTGAAACCGTCGCATGGGGATACGTGAACATCTCGATAAAGTTGATGCCCCCATACGCCGCGCAAAGCTGATCCTGAATCCCGCTCTGTAACTTCAACATCTCGGTTTCGACCCGGTGCGACGCGTACGCGACCTCGTGCGGCGTCATCTGCCCCGGCGTCAGCCGATCCAGCGCGCCGATCAGCGCCACCGTGATCGAAGCGGATGTGCCGGTGGAACATCCGGCGGGCGCTTCCGAATAGATCGTGATGTGCAGCGCGATGTCGTCGGGCACCTGCATATATTCAATCGCCGCTTCGAGCAGCGGGTGCCGGACCCATTCGGAATGTCCGGGTACGATAGGATAAACTTCCTTGTAATTTTCCGCGTACAGCGTGATCCGGTGCTCCCGTGATTTCACCGGATAAACCTCGACCTGCACTTCGACATAGGGATAAACGCCAATATTAAAAACTTCCCCGTGCCCGGCAAACCAGGTATCGGTCCAGCCCCCATTATCACAAATCCGAATGGGAGCCACACTGTTAATCACACGGATAGGAGTGGGCTTCGTGGTCACGTAAAACCTCTTTTCGCGTTAAAAGATTTTAGGCCAGTATACTACCGTGAAACCGAATTTCGGAGTACATTCAATGCCAAACTATATCTTTTAAGGAGAGTCTAGCCATGCATGTCCTGATCACAGGTGGCGCTGGATATATCGGTTCGATGTTATGTGGGCGGCTGCTCTACGAGGGACACCAGGTCACAGTTTTGGATAAACTGATCTTTGGTGGTGACTCGATTCTGGCGTATATGGCGCATCCCGCGTTTCATTTTCATCATGTGGATATTACCGAAACGCGCATTCGCCCCTATCTGACGGGCGTGGACGCGGTGGTGCACCTCGCGGCGATTGTTGGATTCCCGGCTTGTCAGGCAGTGGGGCATAACGTCGCATGGCGCTACAACGTCGAGGCGACCAAAGAAGTCTATGAAGATGCGTTAGCTGCCGGGGTTAAACGTTTCGTTTTTGCTTCGACCTACAGCAATTATGGTCTTGGTCCCGAAGGGCAGATGGTGACCGAAGAGTCGCCGCTTAATCCCCAGTCGCTCTATGCCGAAACCAAGATCGCCTGTGAAGAATTTCTGCTGCAACAAAAGGAGCAGCCGTGCGTTCCGGTGCTGTTCCGTTTTGCGACCCTGTTCGGCATTTCGCCTCGCACGCGCTTTGACCTGATCGTGAACCAGTTTGTGCTGGACGCGATGATGCAGCGCAAGCTGATTATTTACCAGCGTGGGTATGCGCGCTCATTTATCCATATCCGCGATGTGGTGCGCGCGATTATCCTGGGACTAACCTCGGATGAAAAAATCGTGGGCGGCCAAATTTTCAACGTAGGGTCTGAAAAAGGCAATTACTCGAAGGACGAAATCGTGGCGCTGGTCCAGAAACACGTCAAAAACGTGGAAATTCAATACAAAGACCTCAGCTTCGGCGGCGATATGCGTGATATTCGAGTGTCGTTCGAGAAAATCCGGCGCGTGTTAGGCTTCGAGTTGAGCATTTCGGTTGAGGATGGGGTGATCGAAGTCCGGGATGCCATCGAAAGTGGGCTGGTCGCCAATCCGCTGGCCGAAAAACACCGCAACGCCCAGTT
>DATAMF010000123.1:0-2200 GCA_036260665.1 Aggregatilineaceae bacterium
CGGGCTGTTCGCCGACTGCATCACCCGTAATGACGGCTTCCCCCGCAAACCCGATCCCGCCGCCTTTATCGCCCTGCTCCAAAGACACCAGCTTTCCGGCGAGGATGGCCTTTCTATCGGAGATCGAAATTTGGATGTGCGGGCCGCACAGGGCGCAGGTGTGCATACCTGCTGGTTCGGACCTCAGCCGCCCACCGAAGTGCAGCCGGATTATACGATCCAACATTTCGCGGAACTGCTGGATATTTTGCGCTAAAGCCATCCCAGGAAATCCCTTCATCCGGTTTGCCGCGCCCTGCGCCTCCTTTCTCCGTGTGCGGCTAATCATTACCTACATCTTTTGAGGCGCAGCTCAACGGCTCCTCGCAGGGACGTCGGCTTGCTACGCCCGCTTTTCTCCCCTTTCTCCGCGCGCGGGGAAAGGGGCCGGGGATAGGGGTGAACCGCATAACGCCTGTTTTCCCCTCATCCCCAATTTGTGGGTTATGTTAGGGTAAAGAACGCAGCGTTAGGTGGGCCGTTCCAGCCCGTGCTGATCCATCAGCGCGGCATCATACAGGATAGTTTGGGACGGTCCATCAGCAGCGACGCGCCCCCCATCCAGAATCACTGTGCGGGCGCATAGTTCCGCCGCCAGCCGCATATCGTGCGTGCTGATCAACATCGTCTGCTGATCCAAACTTTGCAGCAGCGCGATCAGGTTGCGGCGGGCGCGCGGGTCCAGTCCCGCCGTCGGTTCATCCAGCACAAGAATTTGCGGGTCCATGCTCAAAACCGTCGCAAGAGCGATCCGTTTTTTCTCGCCCACGCTCAGGTGGAAACTCAACCGTTCCGCGTAATCGCCCATGCCCACCGCCGCCAGCGCCCGCTCCACGCGGACCTTGACATCCGCCTCAGCCAGCCCCATTTGCAGCGGGCCAAACGCCACATCCTGAAACACGCGCGGCGAAAAAAGCTGGTCGTCGGGATTCTGGAAAACCAACCCCACCCAGGCGCGAATCTGGCGCAGATTTTTGTCGGTGACGGGTAAACCGCCCACGCTGACAGTGCCCGCTGTGCCGCGCAGAATGCCGTTCAGATGCAGCAGCAGCGTCGATTTCCCGGCCCCATTCGGCCCCACCAGCGCCACCTTTTCATTCTGCGCCACAAACAGCGATACATCATCCAGCGCCAAACGGCCATCAGGATACCGGTAAGCTAAATTTTGGACATCAATGGTATGGTGACTCACATCAGCGGCCCCACCACAGCACAGCGCAAACTTCGATCCCAACCAGGGCCAGCACGGGCACACTGCCCCACAACACCGTCCGGCGCGACAACACCGGCGGATTCAGGGCGGGGAACTGCCCGGCATATCCCCGCGCGATCATAGCGGTATAAATGCGTTCGCTGCGTTCCATACTGCGCAGCAGCAGGCTGCCGATCATACCACCGGTCACGCGGGCGCGAAATGCCAGACTCCCCCGCTGCGTTCCGCCGCTGCGCGACGCCCGTGCCCGCATCAGCCGCTGGGCTTCGTCTTGCAGCGTGAACAAATAGCGGTACATGAACGACATAATCGCGATCAGAGTCGCGGGGACGCGCAGCCGGTGCAGCGCCCACAGCAAATCAACGAACGGGGTGGTCATCGCCAGCAGCAGCGCGACCTGCACTGACAGCCAGCTTTTGAGCAAAATCGCGATAAAACGCGCCAGTCCCGCGTCACTGATCGTCAGCGGACCAAGATCGAGGATCGCATCGCCGGGGGTCGTAAATAATAAGGTCGCCGCCGCCAACACAAACGGCAAAGCAAGTCCGCCCAGCCGCGCCAGACGGACCACGTGAATTTCGCCCACCAGCGCCAGGCTTGTAATAAGCGCCCAGAGCAGGGGATAGGCGGGCCATGCCTGGGCTGGCGTGAGCGCGATACCGAGGATCAGGATCAGCGCGACCATCACCTTAACCCGTACATCAAAGCGATGCAGCGGACTCGCGCCCTCCTGATAACGTTCCTGCAATAAATTAAGCGACATCCGGTCCTTGACGTTTACGGTCATTCAGGCGGCCAATACCCACGCCGATTCCCAACACCACCAACACGCCGATCACCCCGGCGGCAATCGTCGTCACGGCTTCATTCTCAATAAACGGAATCGTATAATCCGGCAAAATTTCAAAGGGCGCGTCCTTAGCTTCATCCAAAAACGATTTATCCTCC
>DATAMF010000130.1:0-5704 GCA_036260665.1 Aggregatilineaceae bacterium
GGAAGTGAACCCGAATATGCCGCGCACGCTGGGAGACAGTTTTATCCATGTATCCAAGCTCGATTATGTGGTGGAAGTCGATTACAAACTACCGGAAATGCTGATGAGCGATTCGTCGGGGGAACAAGACCTGATCGCCAACCATCTCGCGGCAATTATTCCCGACGGGGCGACGCTGCAAATGGGTATCGGCGGCATTCCCGATGCCGTGTTGAACAAACTCCGGAATCACAAACATCTTGGCATCCATACCGAGTTGTTCTCGGATGGAGTCGTGGAACTGGTTGAAGCCGGGGTGATCACAAATGAACGGAAAACATTCCACCCCGGCAAAATCATCGCGGGCTTCCTGCTGGGAACGCAGCGGTTGTATGAGTTTGTAAATGATAATCCGATTGTGGAACTGCACCCGACAGAGTATGTGAACGATCCGTTTAATATCGCCAAAAATGACCGGATGGTATCGATTAACTCCGCGATTCAAGTCGATCTGACGGGGCAGGTGTGCGCGGACAGTATTGGGACGTCGTTCTATTCGGGGGTCGGCGGACAGGTGGATTTTGTGCGCGGCGCGGCCCGCAGCAATGGCGGGATGCCCATTATCGCCTTTCCCAGCACGGCCAAAGATGGCGAAATCAGCCGGATCGTGCCGACGCTGACGCCGGGTGCGGGCGTTATTACCAGCCGGAACGATGTGCATTATATTGCTACCGAGTTTGGGGTAGCGGATTTGTTTGGGAAAACGATTCGAGAACGCGTGAAAGCCTTGATCGATATTGCCCATCCGAAGTTTCGCGCTGAACTGGACGAGGCGGCCTCCAAACTATATCACACGCCCCGGATCTTCGTACTGTCAAAGTCAGAGGGAGCTTAACGATGGCTGTTAAGGGCCGGATTGAAATTAAAGAAGCGAAATGTAAAGGCTGCACGCTGTGCGTGATGGCATGCCCGCAGAATGTAATTGAAATGGTCACTGAGTATGTCAATGCGAAGGGCTATTATCCCGCGCACCTGGTTGATCCAGATGGAAAGTGTACGGGATGCGCGCTGTGTGCGGTGGCATGCCCGGATGTTTGTATCACCGTGTACCGTCAGGTGCCGGTGAAAGCGGCAGCGGTGTAAGGAGTGATGGATCATGACGGCTGAATTGATGAAGGGCAATGTGGCATTGGCAGAAGCCGCGATTCGCGCTGGAGTAGAAGCGTACTTCGGCTACCCAATCACACCTCAAACCGAACTATTGGAACATATGGCGAAACGGATGCCCGAACTGGGACGCGCGTTTATCCAGGCGGAAAGTGAACTGGCGGCAATTAATATGGTGTATGGGGCTGCGTGTACCGGGGCGCGGACGATGACTTCGTCTTCCAGCCCTGGCTTCAGCCTGATGCAGGAAGGGTTGTCGTATATCGCCTGCTCACAAGTGCCGTGTGTGGTCGTAGACGTGATGCGCGGCGGCCCTGGGTTGGGCAATATCCAACCGTCGCAGGCGGACTATTTCCAGGTGACACGCTCGGCAGGACACGGGGATTATCACCCGATAGTGCTGGCTCCGGCATCGGTGCAGGAAGCGGTGGATTTGATCGGAGAGGCGTTTGATCTGGCCGATGAATACCGGCATGTCGTGCTGATCGTGTTGGATGGACTGCTGGGGCAGATGATGGAACCGGCTGAACTGCCGGAAATGAAACCGCTGCGCATGGAACGCGCTGATTGGGCGCTGACCGGGGCGGCTGGACGCGAGAAGCGGATTATCACGTCACTGGAACTCGACGCCCCCGCACTGGAAGCGGTCAATGATAATTTACAAGCGAAACTGGCGGTTATTCGGGAAAAAGAACAACGCTGGACGGAGTTGATGATCGAGGATGCGCGGCTGGTGGTGGTGGGCTATGGCATGGCGGGGCGGATCGCGGAAACCGCTGTGAAACAGGCTCGACGCGAGGGGATGAAGGTTGGCCTGCTGCGCCCGATTTCGCTGTGGCCGTTCCCAGAGGAACATCTGTCGATGATTGCGGATCATAGCGATGCGTTCCTGGTGGTCGAAATGAACGCGGGACAGATGGTCGAGGATGTCAGACTCGCAGCCGGCGGGCAAGTTCCTGTGAAATTTTATGGACGGACGGGCGGCGTTGTGCCGGTGCCGGAAGAAATTTATCACGAGATTGCCGAGTTGTATAACAAGTTGAACGGGGGTTAGGTCAGGATGGAAGCCGTAATCGAAGAAAAAATTGTCTACCAACGTCCCGAAGCGTTAAGCGATATTCACACGCACTACTGCCCCGGCTGCACGCATGGAGTCGCGCATCGTTTGGTAGCGGAAGTGCTGGATGAACTGGGCGTGCGGGAACGTGCGATCCTGGTTGCCCCGGTGGGATGCTCGGTATTTGCCTACAAGTACTTTAATATTGACGCGGCGGAAGCTGCACATGGGCGCGCCCCGGCGATGGCTACCGGAATCAAGCGCGTGATGCCGAATCATGTCGTCTTTACGTATCAAGGTGATGGGGATTTGGCGGCGATTGGCATGGGCGAGATCATGCACACCGCTATTCGGGGGGAAAATATTACCACAATTTTTATCAATAATGCGATCTATGGGATGACCGGCGGACAGATGGCCCCAACCTCACTCGCGGGTCAGCGCACCAAGTCATCACCGGGAGGGCGGGACGTTGAGCTGACCGGGTTCCCGGTGAAGATGTCGGAAATAATCGCGGGTATTCAGGGCGCATCTTATGTTGGGCGCTACTCCTTGCATAACGTCAAAGAGATTAACCGCGCCAAAAAAGCGATTCGCACCGCGTTCAAGGTGCAGTTGGAAGGCTTGGGGTTCTCGATGGTTGAACTGCTGTCATCGTGCCCCACCAACTGGGGCATGACTCCGGCTCAGGCATTGGAATGGGTCGAGAACATGATGGTCCCGTATTATCCGCTGGGCGATTTTAAAGTGCTGCCCGAAGTCGAACAGTTGATGAAGAGGTAGGGTAGGCCATGCAAGAAGAGATCGTTTTTGCCGGATTTGGTGGACAGGGCGTCTTGTTTGGGGGACAACTGCTGGCTTACACGGCACTAGCAGAAGGCAAATATGTGACCTGGATTCCGTCGTATGGGCCGGAAATGCGCGGCGGCACGGCTAACTGTACCGTGATCGTCAGTGATGAAGCTATCGGATCACCGGTTACAAAATATCCAAGCGTGGGCATCGTGTTTAATAATCCTTCGCTTGACAAGTATGAAGAACTGATCAAACCGGGTGGATTACTGATTGTGAACCAGTCGATGGTCGTGCGGAATCCTGTTCGGACAGATATTGAAGCACTGGTATTTCCAGCGACAGCCCTGGCGACTGAGCTAGGCGATACGAAGATGACTAACAGTGTGCTGTTTGGCGCACTCCTGGCGCGGCGTCCGATTGTGTCGCTTGAAATGGCGCAGCAGGTGTTGATCGAAAAACTGGGACAGCGTAAAGCACATCTACACGCGATCAATATCGCGGCGTTAGAACGCGGCTATGAAATTGGGATGTCGGTCCAAGCGTAAGGAAAAAGAATAAAATGCCAGAGCAGAGGATACGTGTTGTATCCTCTGCTTGTTGTTTATGCCAATTGCCAAAAACAGCCGTTCTGATCATAATTCCAGGTTCCACTGTGTTTGCCCTCTTAACAGTGGGTTACAAATCGGTTAAGATATGAACGGCGCATTTCAGTATTGTAAGGAGGTGCTATCGTAATTTTGATCCACATTTTTTATCTGTCTCATCGATCTCATTCACGGATGCCATTCGTTAAATTCAATTTCGCGTTTTTGAAGAGCGGTTGCTCTTCACTTGGTTAGTCATTTGAGGGGGTTTTTGATGCCCAGGCTTCTCAAAGCTACAGTTATT
Source organism: Aggregatilineaceae bacterium (assembly GCA_036260665.1). Taxonomy (GTDB): domain Bacteria; phylum Chloroflexota; class Anaerolineae; order Aggregatilineales; family Aggregatilineaceae; genus DATAMF01. Next base: position 3,887 of record DATAMF010000130.1, read on the forward strand.
GTTGTCCTTCTCTGTAGTGTTCTGCTTGTGAACACTGCGACTCCCACGCTCGCCAGTCCGCCCCAGCAGGGCGATGATCAACTGCGCATCGTGGTTCACGATCAGACAGGATATTACACGTTTGTCGGTATCGACAGCGCTGAGTTTAATCAGGCACTGCCCGGCGCGACCGCCTTTAGCGGCGCACCGACGGCGCGTGTTGCTCTGGCCGATATTTCGAAATACGCGGGACAATTCGGCCTGAAAGATGCGTCCCAGGAACTGCGTTTTAACAAAGTATCACAAGGGATAAATACCTCGTTCCGATACCAGCAGGTTTACCAGGGTATCCCGGTTGTCGCGGGCGAACTGCTGGTGAACTATGATGGACGGGGCAGATTAGCCGCGATTGCGGGCGAAGTGTCGCCTAACCTGGCGATCTCGACGACTCCGACGGTATCAGTAGACCAGGCCAAGCAGACTGCTTTGCGGATGGTCGCAGCGGAAACCGGAATCGATATGGCGGACCTGGAAGCCAGCGCGCCGGAACTGTGGATCTATGATGCTCGGCTGCTGATGGAAAGCGACTTTCCGGCGCATCTCGTCTGGCGGCTGGAAGTCAAACCCACGTTTTTGGCTCCGGTTGATTATCTGGTGCTGGTGAACGCTCGACTGGGCGCGATCAGCCTGGCATTCAACCAGCGGGATACCTCGTGGGGCACCGGACAAACCAGCACCAGCCAGAACCGCGCGGGACTCGATGTCTCGATCACGCTTCCGCCCAAGACCTGGTCCGTCTCGATGCCAGCCACAACATATAACTCTAACCATACCCCAAGCACCCGAGGGGCAGGTTCCAGCACGGTGGTGTGCAGTACACTTCCGGCGGGTTTGAGCGGGGCTGGGTCGTGCGATGGCACGAGCACATATTCGGCGGCGAATGCAGCACAATTTTTTGCTGTTGACACGGCGGAGTACTATAAAGTCTTCCATAATCGGAACAGTATTAACAATTTGGGGATGGCGCTGATCTCGAACGTCAACTATCGAGAAGATGCCAGCGAACCGTATGATAACGCCGGGTGGACCGGTGAAGAAATGGTCTATGGGGACGGGGACTTCTATACTGTCGATGACGTGATTGGCCATGAATTGTCACATGGCGTCACGCAGTATGAATCGAACCTATTCTATTTCTACGAATCGGGTGCCATTAACGAAATGTTCTCCGACATTTTCGGGGAATTTGTGGACCAGTGGAACAATGTCAACCGGTATGGGGTTCCCGATCCGGCTGCCGATAGATGGTTGATGGGCGAAGATATGGCGATGGGAGCCATGCGCAACATGAAGACTCCCGCCGCCGGAAACCCCCCACAACCTGATCGGACGCAAAGCACCTATTTCTTCTACTGGAAGAGCACCAGCCCGTATTGGGATAATGGTGGTGTCCATATCAATTCCGGTGTCGGGAATAAGGCTGCGTACCTGATGACCGATGGCGGCACATTCAATGGATATACCATTACCGCACTCGGTATGGCAAAAACGTCAGCGCTCTTCTATGAAGTCAACAGCACATTGTTGACTGGCGGCGCGGATTATGAGGCGCTCGGTGCAGCGCTGGTTCAGGCCTGCAACAATATTCGTTCTGGCGCGAACCCGCTGGGAATGACCGAAGCAGACTGCAACGAAGTCAGTGATGCTGTGCTCGCCACACAGATGAATATTGACCCGGTGGCGGCTTTTGACTATACGCCCAAAGCGGGTACCTGCAACACCGGACTGGGTCCTTACCCCTATCTCTTCAATGATAACTTTGAAGCAGGTATGGGTAAT
>DATAMF010000135.1:0-21563 GCA_036260665.1 Aggregatilineaceae bacterium
CATCTGGATCGAGCGGCGGACCGTCGCATTTTGCAGGACGATGCCGATGATCAGGTATTCGTACAGCGAACTCGGATGGCCGGGTCGCATCCCGCGCCAGCGTGTGATCACCGGGCCAAGCACCGGATCGACGGCAAACGCGGCGTAAAACCCGGACAGGTCGAGGTCGAAGTTGTAACGGTAGCGAAATTCAGCGGTGAAGGAGGACAAAAACGCCTCATCCAGCGGCGTATCATGGTGAATATCGATCTGGACAGCGGGCTGATCAACGGTGCCCGCATTTTTGATCACGAGGCCCAGCGGAATCTGCTGCCAGGGGAAGGTCTGCCAGCGGGTGCCGGGTTCCCAGGCATTATCGCCGGTGGTGAAATGATCGGGCTTGTGGAAGGTCGAGTCAAAGTCGAACGGTGCGGACGGGATAAGCTGTAGGGTAGTGATATGCTTCATAAGGAGTCTGCCAGATCGAAAACAAGCGCCTCGGTGATACGAATCAGATCGGCGCGATGGATACGCAAGGTATGATAAGGGAAGCCACAGCCGCCGTAGACCACATCCGCCAGCCGGATGTCGATCAGAGTCGGGAGGCCGGGATTGATCAGCGACACGGAGCCGACTTCGGCCCCGGTGAGTTCATAGACGCGATCCGGTTGGGCCAGCGCGATATTTTTCAGACCCAACTGTTTTTTGATCTTCTTGCGTGAAAGGCGCGTCCCCCCGCTGAGAATCGCGGCAAAACAGCCCTTTTCCGTTTCGAGAATCAGCGTCGGGGCCATTTCGCCCAGGCTGCCGATGCCCTGCTGTACACCATCCTCGGCGGAGAAAACCGTTTCAGGATGCTCAAACAACGCGTAGTCTGCGCCCGCCGCATCCAAAAGCTGGCGCAAATGGTCAAGTGGGGCTTGTTCGGTCATGGTCATATTTTCTGGACAGCCAGCCCGATCCATTCCGAATAGGGGGTGTAGGTCGTGCCGATGAGATCACTCCAGGTGTCGCGGACCACAAAACCCTGGTGTTCCAGAATGGGGATCAGAGATTCCAGACTGTAATTCTGGAACCAGTTACGATAGACGCTCAATGTCCCATCTTCTTCGATCACAATATATTGATCCACCACGACATCTTCCTCGGGATAGTCAAACTGGCGTTCCAGCACCAGATGCGCGCCGGGTTTCCAAAAGCCCGATTCGGCGGCATACCAGCCGGTGCGCAACTGCGAGCGCTGGCGGACATACCGCGTGGTTACGTCAAAAATGAAAAAGCCGCCCGGTTTGAGGGCGCGGTGAATGTTACGTAACAGAATATCGCGCTTGTCGGGCGGCGGCACGCAAAAATCGCCGTAGATGAGAAAGGCGGCATCAAATTCGCCGGGACGATCCAGCGTGAGATAATCCTGATCATTATATTCGATGGCTAAGTTATGTGCGGCGGCGTACTGTTTGGCATAATCGATGGAACGGCTGGAATAGTCGATACCGGTGACGCGCAAGCCCGCTTCGGCCAGCCGCGCACAGTACAAACCAGGGCCGCAGCCCAGATCGATCACCTTATCGCCGGGTTTGAGCTTGAGATAGTCCAACAGCCAGCTCACCGTGCGGCCAATGGCCTGGGGCGCGCGGCTGGCGGCATCGGTTTTGGCGTCGAGGTGGGCGGCCAACATTTGCTCGGAGATATGCTGATCGTTCCAGAATAGTGCTTCGCCCGGTTCGAAAAGCGGCGGCTTGTGGCTGAGCTGCATCAACAGATCGAGCCGCAGATGATTGTCCGAGATAAACTGAGTCATAGTTTTCCCCTCTGGCAAGAACGCAGTGCGTGCCTAGTGTACCGTCAGGTACCCGCAAATAAAAATTGTGGTGTATAGTAGGGATAGAAAGGCGGGGAAAAATATGGGTACTGATTTGATACTGCCGCACAAGTGGATGCTGCGGGCTTACGATAAAAAAGTAGTTTTTGTCAAAGGTTTTAGTGAACGTCCAGAACATGTAATTATGAAGGCCCTGCTGTGGGCGTTGTACTTGCCGGTCTACCCGAATTTGACGGTGGAGGTAGGGGTAGGGGATCGTTATAAGCCGGATGTCGTCGCGTTGGATGACGAAGGCAAGCCGGTGCTGTGGGCGGAAGCCGGACAAGTCAGCATGGAAAAAATCCGGTCGCTGGTGCGGCGCTACCGTTCGACGCACTTTGTGATCGCCAAGTGGGCGACCCGGCTGGATCCGCTGATTGCACTGGTGGGGGATGCGCTGGACAGTTCAACCCGCTGCGCCCCGTTCGATTTAATCTATTTTGGCAGTGACAGCGCCCAACGCTTCATTGATGCCGAGGGCAATGTGCGGGTACGGCTGGAAGACCTGGATTGGGTGCGGTTTAATGAAGGTGGTTCGGCGGTGCGGTACATTCCAGAGCCGCCGCGCGAGCGTAAAGCCTAGAAGGGGATGTTCGGATGAGTAACGGAAATGGATCGCACGCCTTACCGATGGAAGAGGATGATGAGCTTGAGGTTCCCACCAACAAACTTCCGGTGATCTTGCTGGTGGTCGCTTTGCTCCTGCTGGTGGCCTATTTTTGGCAGCGCAGCGGGAAAGGGCAGGATGGCGACTGATGGTGACTTCGGGCTGGATGGGCAACCGGCTGACGGCTGAGGATACCGCCGGGGTGATCGCCCAGGATACAGTGGGCGTGGTTTTCATCGGGATCATCGCGCTGATGCTGGTGGTGCTGCTGATGCGCGAACGGAAGTTTAACCGGGAATTGATCAAAAAGCTGGTTGACGCGCCAAGTTCACGTTAACCCCTATTCCCCGGTGTGGGTGAGGGGGAAGATAGGCGGGGCGATGCGTGTATCGCCCCTACGGATGATTATTCAATCTGTCACCACATCGAGCGAGGCGATCAGGCGGTCTGTGTCGGCTTCGCGGTACACGCTGTCCGAGATCGTGAGGATCCACAGCGCATAACGGTTTTCGGCTTCGATAGGAACGGCCAGCCGAATCTCGTGGACAGCAGCGGGTGGGGTCACGCCGGGGAGCACGCCGGACGCGGCACTGGTCAGGCGGCGGTGAAACACCAGGGCACAGTCGTCGCGGCCCTCGCGCTGGGCGATCAGTGAGCGCACGATTTCGGCCCCGGCGGGCAGCGGTTCGGCTTCCAATTCAGACTGAAGAAGCTGCAACCGCTCGCAGGTATTCAAATCCTGATCGTTTTTGGGCAAGGGCTGGATTTCGATCAGGGCGAGCGTCGAAACCAGCCCCGCATCGGCTAACGTGGCGTGATCCGTTTCGACGATGGCGACAGGTTTGGGGCGAAGTTCGCCGTAAACCGGGTTACGCACGGTGTTGCTATACGAGGCTTCGAGTTCAGTCCAGACCGATTCGGAACCGGGGAAGACCTGCTCTAACTCGCCGCGTGTATCGATCCAGGTCTGGCTGTCGGTGTCGGCGGGCAGCCACGACGCGGGCACTTCTACGTAAAAACGGTGTGACAGACTTCCTTCCCCGACGGTAAATTCCACCGAGTGAACCACTTCATCTGTAGTCGAGAAGCGGTCCAGCGCATCTTCGGCCACACCCGACACGATCAGTGCGGCGACTGCGCCCGCGCCGAGCAGCAAAAACAGGAATAAGAGGATAAACCGCCGCCTGCCGTGAGATCGCGGGGAGGCCTGAGTACCCATCCCCGTCATACCGCGCGGCATGGTCTGGTTCAGCACGCCCAGCCGGATCAGGTCGCTTTGCATGCGCTGGGCCACCGGATGGCGCGGATCGGTGCGGAGCGCCTGTTCGACACACAGCCGGTATTCTTCCAGATCATCACTCGCTGCCGCCAGCCAGAGCCAGCCCTCCGCATTCAGCGGTTCGGTACGGGCGGCCTGCCGGAGATAGACCAGCGCTTCGGGCTTGCGTCCGGCCTGGACGAGCGAGATTCCTTGAGCGAGATTGGGCGGCGGTTGGTTGTACATAGCATCCCTGATTCGTGAGCGATCCTTATTCCTGATAGGGCGCGAATGTCTGCACCCATTTCAACATGTTATCCAGATCGTACACGCCTTCGGGCCACATTGCCTGACGGGTAGGCGAGTATTGCCATACGCGCGGCGCAGGGGGTTCGTAGGCAAACGCCCCCAGACTGAAAAAGCCCAGCCGTCCAAAGGGCTGTCCAGTCTGGGGATAGGGCGGTGTGCTGCTGTGCGCGGCTAAACGCGCCTGCCACGCGATCAGACGCGGCGAGAAAAACAGCAGCGGGTTAAACGGGGTGCGGCTGCCTAATTCGCGCTCCCCGGTGGTCACAAGATGCGTTTCCAGGTGGAGATGGGCGTTGTTGTGCTGGATGCCAAGCGTGCCATCGTCGCGGGTATAGATCGGCCAGCCGGACGTGCCGATAATATCCCCGGCGCGCACTTCGTCACCCACATGGACGATCTGGCTGGTGGGATCGCCGGTCAGATGTCCATAGGCCACGATGAGATTAGACAACACACGCGATCCATCGGGCTTGCGGACGGTGTCGGGCAGATAGGGGCGCAGCGCCAGCGAACGTTCCGCCGAATTGCCGAGGAAGCGGAAATTGACGATCACCCCATCCGACACGGCGATCAGCGGCGAGCCTTCGGGCACGATGTAATCCACGCCGTTGTGCAGGCCGCGCGTATTGGAATAGTACAGTTCCCAGTTGTGAAAAGCGAAGGTGTCGGGGCCGAAACCGTTGAACTCAAGCTGTTCGATGCCCGACGGCGGCACGGTATGGACGGGGAGATACTCGAAGCGATCCGGCAGGCCGAGCCGCTCCTGAATCTGCCAGAACTGGATCACCGTGGGCGGGATGGTCTGATGGGTGAGGGTATCTTCCAGCTTGCGGAGCGTTTCCCCGCGCAGACGATCCACCTGGGCGATCTTGTCGGCGTCGGTGCCGCGCGCCCGTAACATATCGCGCAGCAGGGCGCGGCGAAATTCGAGCACATCCGCCGCTTCGTACCACGCATTCACTACCTGATTGTAGGCGGCAGAGCGCGAAAAGTCGGTGTATTCGCCCGCCATCCACCCGATCTCCTGCGTGGAGCGGGGTGTGGGGGTACTGAGCCACGAATGATCGTCGCGCCAGAGCAGGCCGGTAGCCGGTTGTTTGGCGTTTTCGCGCAGACTAAGGACTCGTTCCGCGTCTTTGTCCGGCGTGGCGCGCACATTCACGCCGCCCGCGCGCACCGTCACGTTCACTTTGGACAGCGGCAGATAACCGGCGGGAAACTGGACCGGCGTGGACGGCACGGCTTCTGCATCCGGTTCGGCGGCTGCCGTTTTGGTCGCCGGGAGTCCTTCTGCCAGATTGATAAACGCGCCGATGGATTCATGGAGCGCCTGCTGCGGTTGGGATTCCTCAGCCTCTCTTCAAGTGGGTGGCTGGATCAAATTTTGGGCGGTTTCTGTCGCCTGGTCTTTGAGCTTGTCGGCCTGCTCACGCAGCGCTGCCTGCACGGCGAGCGTGGTCAAGGCTCGGACCTGTTCGAGGTCAACCGTATCGCTGCCGCCTGCGGCACGTCCCAGCAGCCCTTTGCCTTGAATCAACAGGCCGATCACCTGATGCACCCATTCGGTGCCGAGGCCCATCAACACACCGGCCATCACAATATCAATTGTGTCAAAAATGTCGGCATCCACCGAGACGCCTAGCGGTTGGAACAGGCGGAGATGGGCGCTGAAGCCGAGGATGACGCCGAGCAGCATACTGATCCAGCCGGCGGCCATCTTTTTGCGCAGAATATAAACTTTGGAGTCCATCGCGGTTTTGACTGAGTCTTGTGCTTCGGCAAACAACCGCTGGGCATCGATCAACCGTGCTTCGAGCAGTTCCAGCGGCCAATGTTCCATTTTAGAACTGTCGGGGTCCGTCGGCTGGAGCGAATCGGCCTGCATCTGGCGCGTCAAAACAGCGGTGCGCAGCTTATTTAAATTTTTCCAGGCGGTTTTAAGATCGACCTGAACCAGCCCGGTGGCGCGGGAAGCAATGCCATGCAGGTAGTGAGTGGCATCTAACACGGCGCGTTCGGCCCAGTTAAACAGGAATTCGATGGCACGCTCGATCAACGCCGCACCGACCAGCAGGGGCGTTAATTTGACTGCAATATCATCTAAATCTTTGGGAGCGGAGTCGCTCTGGGCTTCACCTTGGGGCGACGGGGTATCGCCGCCGCCATCCTGGGCCAGGGCCGGAGCCACGATCAGCAAGGCAAGGAGCAACCAGACCGCCAAAATACAAAGACGCACTATCCGGTGTTTCATCGACACACCTCCACACGTTTAGACATAGGGGGTAGTATAGTACGATCCTGGTTAGGCGTAAAATTGCCCCTCCGAAACGTGCAACTGTCCCGCATCAGATTCCATGCTCCACTTGTGACGTTCAGAACGCACTCATCGAAATTGTTACAATGTTTGTAATATCAATTGCTATTGATATGTTGACAGAAAAGGGTCTGAGCAGTAAAGTTTAAATAGAACAACGTAGCAGTTGGAGGTGACTTATGGGCGGCGATGTATTTAGCGGCGATAGTTTGTTCTGGCTGATCCATATCTTCTTTGGGATCGCAGTTCCGTTCATGATCTATTGGGCGTGCTGCCGCGAAGATGCGGGTGAACAACCTGAGTCTCAATCCAAACCTCACTAATGGCCCCGCCAACAGGCACCCACTCCGGTGCCTGTTTTTTTTGCCTCATTTTTGCTACAAAGCAACATCGATTATACTTGGCGCAAATGCTTCGGTTGTGAGGAGTAGAATAAAATGAAATTGAGTCCAAACCCAATTGCGCTGGGGTTGGTTTTGTTCGGCGCATTGGCTGTCATTGCCGGTATGTTCCTGCCCGCCTATACGTGCGAAGAAACGGATGATGGCGGCTGGAGCTACTGCGAAGAAGAGTCGGGTCGCCTGTTTCAGGATGACGCCTTTGACGGAAGTACCTCGGTTGGTCTGTTATCAAATATTGCTGAAATTTCGATCATCGTGCTGGCGGTGCTGGCGATCTTCGGGGCGCTGACGCGCAGCGGGTTAACCCCCTTGAGCCTGGCCCTGCTCGGCTTTATCGTCTTTGAAGGCTTTTTGCTGTGGAGCGATATTGACGACACCAACGATTACGCCAATGGTATTAAACTGGCCTTCGGATGGGCCTGGCTGCTGCTGGGCAGCGGCGTGCTGCTGATTCTGGTCGGCGCGGTGGCGAATCTGGTGCCCGGTGCGCGCAAACCGTCCTATCCGCCGTCGAGTTATTATGGGCAGCCCCAACAGCCGCCAAGCTATACCCCCTGGTCATAAGGAGAAAGTCATGCAACCGTCATCTGCTGCCCAAAATATTTTGCGGGTCGTGGCCCTGGTGGGGATCGTCCTGCTGGGAATCGGCTTGTTTTTAGAAATCACCGCCGACGAGGAAGACTCACAACTCATTCGGATGGATGAATTTAATGATTTTGAAAATGCGGCTTCGATTCGAGATGGCCTGGAATATAACCAGTGGGGCATCTTTTTGGCGATGATCGCCGGAGCGTCGTTTTTCGCGCTGGTCAATGTGCGCGGGATGATCGCGATGGGCATTGTCGCGCTGGTGTACGTCGGGATTCTGCTGTATTTCGTCGTGGATGAAGATGTCGAGCTGGGCATTGCATGGGTCTTTTTGCTCGGCGGGCCGGTCGTCATGCTGGTGGCGGGCGTGGTGTCGCTGCTGGTGGGCGGTAAATCCGCCGCTCCCGCTTATAGTTATGGGAGCTATTATGGGCAGCAGCCGTATGGACAACAACCACCATATGGGCAGCAGCCGCCCTATGGCACTCAACAACCTTATGGACAGCAACCTTACGGACAGCCGCCGTATGGGGGCCAGCCTCAACAGCCGCCCTATGGCGCACCGCAGCCCCAACAACCCTATGGATCACAGCAGCCGCCGTATGGAGGGCAGCCTCAGCAACCGCCGCCGTATGGGGGCCAGCCTCAGCAGCCGCCCTACGGATCACCGCAGCCGCCGTGGTCATCGGAGGAACAGCCGCCGAACCAACCGCCTCAACAATCGTAGGGGGAGAACTTATGCAACGACCAACCGTGTTTATGCCGACGCTGATTCTCGTTTTAGTGGGATCGGTGTTAGTTTTGGTGGGATTGTTTTTGCCGATTCTGACCTGCAAGGATGACACCGCGTATTCCTCCTACTGCGAAGATAGCAAATTATTCCAAACCGACAGCGATGGCTTCAATGCAACGCTGCAAGATAACTTCTTTGCGATCACGCTCCTGATGGTGCTGTTGGCGGGCGTCTATACCGCGTTTCGAGGGCAGGGTTTGCTTCCGGTGGCGGGCACGCTGCTGGGGTTTATGGCCTATATTTTTTATATTGCGGCGTACCAGGCGAGCGAATTCGAGACGTATAACCTGGGTTTTGCCTGGTTGTTTCTGATCGGGGGCGGGCTGGTGGTGTTGGGCGGCGGGCTAGCCTTGATCATGAGCCGTCCGCGGTCTGTTGGGTACAGCAGTCCCTATGCCAGCCCCTACCAGCAGCCCTATGGTTATGATCAATACTATCAGCCGCCGCAGCCACAAGCACCTTACCAGCCGAATGATTGGTCCAGGAGAAAGTAACCATGCAGCAGCGTAACCCGGTAGGAATGATCCTGGCTTTGCTTGGCATCGTGTTGGTTCTGATCGGAACCTTTGTGCCGATAGCGTGCGATGGCAATTGCAGCGATCTGGAGCAGTCAGCGCTGTTTTCGTTTGGACGTTTCGAAGACAGCGGCTTCGGGTTTTTCCTCGGCATGGCGGGGAATCTGATGGGCATACTGCCGCTGATCGTGGCGGCCATGGCGATCTATCCCGCTGTGACGGGCAAAGGGCTGGAAGCGCTGTACGGCATCCTGTTGGTGTACAGTCTCTACCTTTTTTATCTGCTCATCATCGACGGGGATTCAGACCCCAGCATCGGCTGGGTGTTACTCTTCGGCGGGGTAGGGTGCATGATCGCGGGACATATCGTCGGTGGGCGACAGCCGCGCAGCCGCTATTATGCCGGGCAGCAGTACCAGCCGTATGATCCCTATGGGCAGTACCAACAGCCCTACGGGCAGCAGCCCCCATCGTATGGTCAACCCCCCGCTTATGGGCAGCAGCCGCCTTACCAGCCGCCCAGCGGCGCGCCGGATCCGTGGGGCCAGCCGCAGCAGCCGCCCTATCGCGGGCCATCGGATCGCCGCTAAAACCCGATTTAAGCTGAATCGCTCCTGATTCAGCTTAAATCTTGCGTCATTTAGGCTAAATCTATCCCACATTTATCCCAATTAAGGCTACTTTTATCCCCATTAAGGTTAAATAAGTAGCCTACTTTTACCATTTCCTAACCTGGGGCGCGTTAGAAACGGGTTGGTTTGCTGAGTCGCGCTTGTGTGTGAAATCGGTCTGTTAGCCACCTCCCTACAAAATCATCAGGCCAGTTCGACGGGGACCGGATCGATCTTGCGGCGGCCCTGATCATCTTCGATCAGGCGTCCGGCGGGAATCTGCGTGTCATGCTGGAAGATCAGCAGGCCGTGCGTGTCGAGCGCCCACTGCTGCCAGCGGCGCTTGGTTTCGAGCGAGACGAGCGGCTCCACGTCGTAGGCGGTCATCCAGCCGAGACGCTCGAAGTGAATGGCATAGCTGGCGAAGTCGGCCACAAAAAGCGCCTGCTGGCCCGCGCTTTCGAAGAGAATCGCCTGGTGGGCGGGGGTGTGGCCGGGCGTGATGACGCCGCGTATGCCGGGCACGATCTCGGTGTCGCCGTCGAGCAGCATCATCTGGCCGGACTGGACGAGCGGATCATAGTTGATGGGAAAATAGGTGGCTTTGGTGCGCTCGTTGGGGTGCATGGCGTCTTCGTATTCGCGGCGCTGAACGTAATAGGTCGCCTTCGGGAAGCGAGGGCAGATGTTCCCGGCAGGGTCGAAGGCGGTGTTGCCCGCGCAGTGATCGCCGTGCAGGTGGGTGTTGATCACGATGTCGATGTCATCCGGCGTCACGCCCAGCCGCGCCAGCCCATCGATCAGATCGCCTGTCGGGTGGATGAGGCCCCACTGTTCGATCATCTTGGAGGGCAGTTTGTCGCCCAGCCCGGTATCCACGAGAATCTTTTTCCCGCCTGCCTCGACCAGCAGGCAGGTCAGGATCATGGGGACGCGGTTGTGATCGTCGGGGGACAGATAGCGACTCCACAGCGTGCGGGGCACGAGTCCGAAGGGGCCGCCGCCATCGACATGCACCACGCCATCACTCACCAGATGAATATTGATCTCGCCAAGCTGAATCATGTTTTTGGAGTCCTTTCATTCGAGAAAAATATAGCATATTTGATTGATTCGGCGGCAATTTGGCAGTACGATGAAAGCAAAAAGGGAAGGAGCGGCTTATGATTCGCACTGATGATGGTGATCAGACTATCGTCCAGGATTATCCAGCGAGCGCACTGCCAATCCCGTATCCACCGCACCCTGGGGGCGCTAAACGCCTGGTGCTGCTGTGGCGGCTCGGTTTCGGGTCGATCATTGGGCGGCGCTATTTGATCCTCACGACGACAGGGCGCAAAACCGGACATGCCCGGTCTACCGCACTCGATTATCACACCTGGAAGCGGCAAATTTATGTGGTCAGTGTCTGGGGCGAACAGGCCCAGTGGTACCGGAATCTGCTGGCGCACCCCTTCGTGACGATCCAGACGAAGCACGGCACCGAATATGTGCGGGCGCGCCGGATCACCGACCAGATCGAATTGATGGACGCCTACAAGGTCATCCGCCACAGCCGTAACCTCCGGCGGTGGGCGGAAGTGGCGATTGGGAAATTTGATGAGCAGAAATTCCTGGAAAACCGGGACCGGCTGCATATCCTGACGTTTGATCCCACCCGCGAACCCACTCCCCCACCGGTCACAAACGATCTGGTATGGGTGTGGGAAGTGCTGGTAACGGCGCTGCTGGTCCGGCAGATCACCCGGATAGGGAAGTCGCGCCGATCCGAGGAATAAGACAGACATCTGGGGCGATTCGTGAATCGCCCCGGCGGACCTCATGCCCTGGCGCGGAATCAGGGCTGCTTGATGAACAGCTTCACGTCGCTTTCGGCCAGCGAGTCGTGGAGCGTACCCCCTTGAATATCGACATCGTAGTTGTAGACCCACTCGTGCCAGCGGCCATCGTTCGGCCAGTTGGGAATATGAACTTCGCCCGCATAGTCCGGTTTGAAGTTGGCGACCACCACCACCAGATTGCCTTCGTCGTTCCAGCGCTTGTAGGCGAGAATCGCACGTTCGTGATCCATGAAAAAGGGTTCAATGCTGCCTGTCATGAGCGCGGGATTTTCTTTGCGCATTTTGATCAGATTCTGGTAAAAAGCCAGCAGATCAGCGTTGGTGTGATTATTGAGTAAAGACCAGTCGAGTTTCTGCGGCTTGTTGACATCTTTCGGCGCAGCGAAGCCAAACTCCTGGCCCATCCAGAGCATAGGGATGCCGGGTGTGGTGAGCAGGAGCACTGCGCCGAGTTTCATACGGCGGAATGCAGCCTGGTCAAAAAGGCCCCCTTTGGCACCGATCTGCCACATGATGCGATCCTGGTCATGATTGTCGAGGTAGAGGATCACATTGACATGGCTGCTGAAGCCCTCGTTCGTTGGATTTAAGACATGGGCGATGGCGTCCACATTGTAGGGCTGGCGTCCATCCTGGTCTTTGCCGACGAGGGTACACTGCATTTGCTTGGAGAAGGATTCGTACCACGCCGCATCCATCGGCCCATCGAAGCCCGTCACCGCAGGGTCTTGGGGAACATGTTCTGCGATGCTGAAAAATGGCTTCATGTTTTTGATAGGCTGGTAGGCATTATCTTTGAGCCAGTAGAGGACATCGTAATTTTTGATAATGGCGGTGGCGTCGAAGCGAATGCCGTCGATGTGAAAGTGTTTGACCCAATGATGGAGCGCATCGCTCACAAATTGGCGGGCGGGCCAGACATTCAGTTTTTCGTCCCGATACCCATAGTTGAACTTGGGTCCCCACTGGACATTCGGTTCATCCGGGTTGACGCGGTAATACCAGTACTGGTAGTCGATTTTGGCGAGTGGTGTGTTATCTTCGCTGTGGTTGTAGACTCCATCGAGGATGACGCGGATGCCGCGCTTGTGGCATTCATCGACCAGCCGACAAAAGTCGTCGGGCGTACCATAGGTGTTTTCGACGGCGAACATAAAACGCGGATTGTACCCCCAGGAATAGCCGCCAGGGAAGTCGTTCACAGGCATGAATTCGACCGCGTTAATGCCCAGATCGACCAGATGATCGAGCTTGTCGATGACATTCAGAAAGCCGCCGCTGGAACCCGCCTGGTCACCCGTTCCGCCCGTAAAATCGCCAATATGCATTTCATAGATGATCAACTGGTCGTTGGTGGGGAGGGGCGTTTTGTCATATTGCCACTGGTAGGTGGTGATGATGCGCTGTCCATTTTTCACGGTGATACGGGCGTTTTCATCGGCGTCGCGGGTGACACGCAGCGCAAGCGGATCCGCGACACTGACCATCTCATTTTCGGAGAAGTAGCTGTTCGATTTGAGCTTGAATTTGTAGTTGTAGGTGCCATCTTCAAGAGGCACATCGACGCGCCACCAGCCCTGCTGATCACGCTCCATAGGAATAGGCTGCCAGTTGTTCCAATCGCCGGTGAGAGAGACGTTTTCGTTGTAGGGGGCGAAGAGTGCAAATTCGACACTGTTTTTCTTTGCCATACCACAATCCATTTCCATAGTCAGATACCAATTCCCCCTTGCCAAAGAGATTATAGTCATAATGGAACCTGTATTGACGAGAATAGGACGAGATGGAACATTTGTGCTATTATTGTTATGTAACGACGAGGGGTGCGAAAATCAAAAAAAAATACCAAGAGGACGACTATGTGTGGACGATTTACACTCACGGAAACGAATCCCGACGTATTAGCGCAGACGTTCAATTTGGGAACGGTGCCTGCGGACCTGCCGCCGCGCTACAACATTGCGCCCACACAGCCGGTTGCGACAGTGGTCAATAATCCGCACAGTGGGGAGAACGAACTGGTGATAATGCGGTGGGGGCTGGTTCCGTCGTGGGCAAAAGATCTGTCCATCGGGAACCAGATGATCAATGCGCGCTATGAAACTGCTGCCGAAAAACCCGCGTTCCGATCGGCATTGAGCCGGCGGCGCTGCCTCGTGATCGCGGATGGATTCTACGAATGGAAAAAGGATGGGGCGGATGGCAAAATGCCGATGTATATCGCGCTCCAAGGCCACCCGCCGTTTGGATTCGCGGGGTTGTGGGAACGGTGGACGGAACCGGCAAGTGGGGAAGTGATCAGCACCTGTACGATACTGACGGGAGAACCGAATGAACTGATCGCGCCCATTCATAACCGGATGGCGATTATTGTGCCGCGCGATGATTATGAGGAATGGCTTGATCCTGCTCAGACAGATGCCAAACAAGCGGCGGCGCTGCTGCGGCCTTATCCGGCTGGGGGGATGATGGTGTATCCGGTGTCGAAACGGGTGAACAGCCCCAGCTATGATGGGCCGGAACTGATCACACGGGCCGGGTAGACGGCCCAC
Source organism: Aggregatilineaceae bacterium (assembly GCA_036260665.1). GTDB lineage: Bacteria > Chloroflexota > Anaerolineae > Aggregatilineales > Aggregatilineaceae > DATAMF01. The sequence continues at coordinate 13,630 of DATAMF010000135.1, forward strand.
GTTTACAAGTTTTTTGCACCAATTTTATGACACCTATGTGGATTTGTGAGGCTCGCTTCGGTTATAGTGAAATTTAGAAAGGAGCGAGCCTTGAAACCACGACACTGGATTAGGACGATCATCTTTGGCGCGGTGCTCACCGGTAGCCTTGTGATGTTACTCCGGTTGACCACACGCCCCCTATTGTCCAGGCTGCGTTTCAGCGCGCCCGTTCTTCCCCGGTTGGATGTTGAGCGGTGGATGACTCGGCGGGTCAAACGAGGGATGGATATTGGCCTGGCGTTGTTTGGCTTGATCGTCACCGCGCCATTTATGCTTATCATGGCGGCATTGATTCGTCTGACGATGGGAACGCCCATTCTCTTGCGGCGAGAACGCCCCGGACTGCAAGGCACGCCGTTTCGGATGTTCAAGTTCCGCACGATGATCGATGCGCGGGATCAGTTTGGGAATTTGCTGCCCGCTGATCAACGCCGGACCCGGTTGGGACGTTGGCTGCGCCGCCTGTGTCTGGATGAACTGCCCGAGCTCTACAACGTTTTGCGCGGCGATATGTCGCTGGTTGGTCCGCGCCCGGTGCTGATGAACTACTCTTATGTTCGGGAACAAGCGCGGTGGCGTGATATCAAGCCTGGGGTGACTGGATGGGCGCAGATTAATGGTCGCCGGGCGGTTTCGTGGGAAAAGCGATTTGCGCTGGACCTGGAATACATGAATAATTTTTCGATCTGGACGGATATCAAAATCATTCTGATGACGATTTGGAGAATTATCAGACTAGAAGAGATGCGTGAGTCCGGTCAGGCGGCCATGACTAAATTTGTATCGCTATCGCAAGCGAAGAAAAAAGTCGCCTAACAGCAGATCGATAGTTAGTACAAGTATAAACAAGTACTCTGTAGAAGCCGACCCGTGTGTAAGCCGCGTGCAGTCACGAGGGTCCGCTCCTACAGATATTTTTTTGTTTAAAGGGCGGGTGCGTTTGCCAGCCGGGTTGCGATGTCGGCTACCAAACGGGCGCGTTCGTCGTCGGGCAGGAAGGCTGACCGCGCGGCATTGAGAATGCAGTCCTTGATCATGTGGAGGGGCAGACCCATGCCGACATGCGCCAGCATCAATTCATCGGTGAGGGTGATGTTGCTTAAGGATGGGTCGTCTGTGTTGATGGTGGTGGGCACGCCCAGATAGATCAGATCGGGGAGCGGATGATGTTCGATGCGGCGCACCACACCGCTGTGCAGATTGCTGGTGGGGCAGACTTCGAGCGTCACACCGCGATCTCGCACCAACTGCAACACGAGGGAATCCTCGACTGAACGCACGCCATGACCGATCCGTTCCGCGAGACTGTGTTCGATGGCATCTTCGACATTTTCCGGCCCGGCCCATTCTCCCGCATGCACGGTGATATGCAGACCCGCTTCACGCGCGCGGTAAAAGAGGGAGCGGAAGGGGCGCGCCGAATGGCCTGCTTCCTGACCGGCCAGATCCATCCCAACGATTTGCGGATCATTCACTTCCAGCGCGGCATCCAAAACCTGCTCCGCAATCTGAACGCTTTCGTGACGGTTGACCGAGACGATCAGGCGGGTCAGAATGTTAAAATCAGCGGCAGCGCGGGCGGTTTCTTCACACACCGCCTCAATGACTGACTGGTAGGTGTAATCATTCTGGCGGGCGAGGGCGTGAGGTGTAAAACGCAGTTCGAAGTAGCTGATATTATCACGGGCGGCATCTTCGACGGCTTCGCGCGTGATGCGGCGAATGAGTTCCATGGAGCGGTAGAACTGGCGCAAGACGTTAAACTTGCCTAAAAATACGGAAAAAGTCGGCTCGTCGTCCTCCACGATTTGAACATACGGGCGGAGGTGTTCGAGATCGTAGGCGGGCAGGGGGATGTCAAATTCGGCGGCGGCTTCCAGCAGCGTGGTGAGGCGGATCGCCCCTTCGAGATGGCGGTGCAGTTCGATTTTGGGCCAACACCAGAGCGTCTTCCATAGTTCACTTTCCCGGCTGATCATGTGATGGATATTGAAGGCCACCGGATTATTCCCTTTCTGAAAGTGGAAGCCCAAATGTAAAGGTGCTTCCTTTGCCTTCTTGACTCTCAACGGAGAGGGTACCGCCGTGTGCATCAATAATACGCTGAACAATCGACAAACCCAACCCGGCCCCGCCAAAACGATGTTTGATGGAACGATCCGCCTGGAAGAAGCGCTCAAAAATATGGGGGAGCTTGTCGGTGGGAATGCCGATTCCGTAGTCCGTGATCGAGACATAAATCCAATCCGGGCGATCACCATACGCAGACTGAAGTAGAACGGTGCCGCCGTCGGGTGAAAATTTGGCCGCATTCCCGATCAGATTATCCAAAACCTGGGTCAGGCGATCCTGATCGCCCTGGATCCAGTGCGGGCCGGGAAGCAAACTGGTCTCAAAATGTAAGTCCCGGTTGGGGAAGACCAGCGGCGCGCCCGCGATCACTTTGGCGCAGAGATCGTTGATGTCCAGCGGCACAAGGTCCAGGTTGTCGGCGCGGATTTGCTCCAGGGCGAGAATGTCGCTGATCATGCGGGTAATCGAGTCGGCTTTTTGGTCGATGACGGCGAGAGCTTCACTCTGTTCGGCGGTGAGCGGACCCAGTTCCTCTGCTTTCATGAGGCCGGCCCAACCGCGAACAAGCGCCAGCGGGCTGCGGAGTTCGTGGCTGAGATTGGAAACAAGTTCGTTGCGCAGTTCGTGCAGGGCTTCGAGGCTGCGATTAGCTTCGGCCAGATCGGCGGCGTGATGGCGGGTTTCTTCCAGCAGGCGAATAGTCTCGATAGCGGCGGCGATCTGACCCGCTGCAATGACCAGAACCCGCTCATGATCGGGCGTGAGGGCGAACGGTACCTGACTATCGATGCCGACGGTGCCGATGACCCGATCCTGAACTTTGAGCGGCACACTGATCATGGAACGGATGGCGGGATCGACCACACGGAAATTGGGATCTGCCGCTGTATCAGGGACATAAATAACTTCCCCTGTTTCGGCTACTTTTCCGGCGACATATTCCCCCAGTTTGAAGCGGGCCTGATCAATGTACTGCTGTTCCAACCCGGAAGCGGCGACAGTCACCACTTCTTGCAGTTCGGCATCCACCAGCGCGATTGAGGCCGAGCGGCATTGATACACATCGCGCAGCGTATCCACGCTCAATTTCAGAATATCGTCAGACGATTGGGTGCTGCTCACCCAGCGCGCTAATTCTTGCAGGCCGCTTACTTCGTCCAGGCGGGTGCGGAGCGTGACATAATAACGGGCGTTTTCGAGCGCTGCCGCGGCCTGAAGCGCGAGTAAATCCAAGGCGCGCAGCATATCACGCCGGGCGACCAGCGGCTCGGCATGCAGCAGGATCAACACCCCTAGTAATTGATCGCCGCGCAGAATAGGATGGGCGATGGCGGCATGAACAAGCCAGGGGGTTTTAAATTCGGTTTGAATCTCTGAATGGCCGCTGAGGTCCGTCAGGATCATCGGGAGTTGGGTGGCCTGAACACGCTCTACCAGACTGTCCACGGGGGGATGCTCATAGGAACGGATGCGGGGCTTGCCTAATTCGCTCGTATAATGCGCGATCCACAGGGTGGCATCCCAGGTGTGGTTGGCGGTGATGTACAGCCGGACCTGATTGGGGTGAAACAGATCAACGGCGGCGCGCGCGACGATTTCGGCCACGGCTTCGCGCGTCTGGACGGCGGCTAATTTGACGCCAATCCGCTGGAGGGCTTCGATAGCGGCGAGGCGGCCCGCCGTTTCGTTGTAAAGCTGCGCATTTTGAATCGCTGTCGCTACCATGCCCGCAATGGTTTCAAGCATGGCGATGTCATCCGGTGAATAGGCGTTGGGCATGTAACTCTGAACGGAAATAACGCCCAAGATCTGGTCCTGAGTGATCAGCGGGACCATGAGGACACAACGCGGCATAGGTCCATCGACGATGGTTTCTTTGGGGAGCGCTTCTTTGGTCGTGTCGTGGATAAAGACGCTTTCGCAGGTGCGCAGCACCAACCCGGCCAAACCAGCATCAGCGGGTTGGACTTTATCTTCAGTGGGTTGGCCGTCGTCATAACCCCCTACGATGCGGATCACCCCGGCTTCGGAATCATAGAGGCCGATGTAAAACGAAGTGGTATCCATCAGGGCGCTGATTTTGAGGTAGACGACTTCAAGCACACTGCGCAGATCGAGGCGGCTGATCGCCAGGTTGACTTCGTTCAGGGCCTGGAAACGCTGGGCGCGCTGAATTTCCTGCTCATAACGGCGGGCACTGTGCAGGCGGGCGGCAACCTGGGCGGCCAGCGCCAGCGCGAGTTCGGCATCGGCATCGCTAAAGGCATAGGCGGTGGGGCTGTCGAGATCGAGTTCGCCCATAAACTCGTCTTCGTGAATTAAAGGCACGCCGAGCCAGCTTCGGATGGGACGGCGGCCCGCCACTTCCACCCAACGCGGATCGGTAGGGCAGTCATGGATGAGGACCGGTTTGCCCGTGGTGCGGATGATCTGGCGGATTTCAAATTCCGGCTGCTGCTGTTCGGCGGAAAACTGGTAGTTTTCGACCTGCGCGTCAATGGAGCGTTTGACCTGAACCCTATTGTTTGGGTGGAAAATATAGGTGGTGCAGGCATGACACGGAATCAAACGCCGAATCTCATGCAGCACAATATCGAGCAATTCATCAACGCCGAGGGATTCGGCAACGGCGGCCATCATCGAATAGAGTGTTTTCAGCCGGTCACGAACCTGTTCGGCGGCATGGTGGATCAACATGAAATTGTCGGAATCGGGCAGCCGCCACACGGATACCCGGACATGGATGGGCAGCCCTGCTGCGGAGATCACCGTCACCGGCAAATGTTCGACGAGCTGGTTGGGATTATGGATAAACGCATTCCAACGTTCGCGCGCCTGTTGGACTTCGTGGGGAGGCATAAAATGGAAGACGGACTGCCCAATCACCTCATCGACGGCGTAACCGTAATAACGAACTGCATTGGGTGTGGCAAACCGGATGATGGCAGCGGGATCGAGAAGGTAAATGGCCTCATAGGTAAGCGCTTCGGGCTGGAGATCAGAACTGGTCATCGTGGGGATCATAAGGTTATTGAGGCTTTGTGCGGTGCGGCTTAACAGGATGTTGACCTTCGCGGGCATACACAAGCCAACCCCAATAACGCCACGTAATAAAAACGGCCAGGATGATACTCAGGGCGTAAGGAAGGTCATGAAACAAGGTGCTGGTGGTACTGACATCGGTCGGATCGTCCAGGCCAATCGTCAGCAGGCGCATACTGAGTGGGAACAGCAGCAAGAGCAGGGCGACATAATAACCCCGGTACAGCGGCGGGCGATGGGTGACTTCACCAAAACGACGGCTGATCTGCGCCATGACCCATAACATCATCATGAGCGCGAGGAGCGCTGTTACGCTTAGGAGGGTGAAAAGATTCTGAAGCATAATCAATCCTGGTTGGAGATTCGTTCTTAGTGTTGCTTATCTTGGCGTGCAAGGCTAAAATTCGAACGAACTCTTAACCGCAAACGAAACCCTCACAAACTATTAACGTCCGCTGGTCATATGGCGATAGATATGTATACACAATGCCGCCAAAATTAACCCGGCAATTAACAGTGCGCCATCCCCCCAATCGTCCCCCGTAATTTCATCCAGGCTGGCAAAACGGACGGTGGCGACAGTAAAAGCCAGCATCGGCCCGATGAAGAGTTGATAATAGGTGCGCTGTCCCGAAAGCCGCTCGTAAAAACGGGCGATCAACGCCATAAAAAAGATTAATGTGGCAAGGCCAAACCATGAGAAGATAGTCAGGAACTGATGTAGACTTAGTTGACCCACCCTGGCTCCCCCTGGCGAAAGATGCCTATTCTTATTGTAATATAGGGAACGAACATTGTTTGATAGAAAATCTTTATTTGCTGCCCGGCGGTAAGAAGGCCGCGGCAAATGCTTCGGCATGTGTCATGGTGGGACGTCCGCTCATGATGCCCTGTGTGCCCTCAAAGCGTGACCGCACCTCAATGCCTTTGGAGGTGATCGCGTACTGGCGAATATCCTTATCGTGATCACTGCCGCGCAGCTTGAGCACCAGCAGCGCCCGGTGGATCGCGCCCTGGATTTCGACATAACGCAGCATCGTATACGAATCGACCACAAAAGCCAGATCTTCTTCGCTTTCGGTGGTTTCGCCTAACAGCGCGGCGTTCTCGCGGGTGAGAACAGCGGTCAGGTCTAAGCGTTTGAGACCGTTGACAAACTCGAAGACGATATGCCGGAGTTCAACCGGATCGTCGGTGATGCGCTCAAAGTGGCTCAGGCTGTCGACCAGGACGCGCTTGGCCCCGATTTGATGGACCATATTTTCGATGCGGCCCGTCACTTTTTGAAGATCGGCGCGGCTGACTTCAGGACTGGTCATGATGGTTCGAAGCTGGTTGTCCGCTTCGTAGGCCCGAAAATCCCAACCAAAATTTTCCGCATCCCGATAGTACTGCTGCGGAAACTCCTCAAAAGTCAGGATGATGCCCGGCTCGTTACAACTGGTGATGCCATGGTGAATGAACTGCATGCCCAGTGTACTTTTGCCCGTGCCGGGCGCGCCTTCGATCAGATTGGCGGTACGGGACAGAAATCCGCCGTGAAGCATATTATCGAGTTCGGCGATGCCAGTTGGGACACGTTGTGAGTTCATATCATCCCCCTTAGCGCAGGTTGCGGATGACATGGTAGATCGCCTTGACGCGGAACTGGCGATCATCACAGGCGGCGATAAAACTGCCCAAAAGCTGGCGCAGGTCAGGATCATCGGCCAGGGTAAAAACCCGGAGGCCGCCCAAGTCTTCCATTTCAAGCACGCCATCACGCGCCAACTGGATTAGTTCCGGTTCGACTGTCCGCACATCACGCCCGGTATAACGCGCGATGTTGTCGGCAGTGTCGGTGGTGTGCGGGTTATCGTGGAAAAAACGAACCAGATCCCATTTGATGAAGGAGTTGATCCGCGTCTGGATCAATTCCAAGAGACGCGGATCCATATCATCCATCAAGCTGGCTGCATAATCATCTACATCAGACATAGCCTGCTACCTTTCTGCATCCCCCTGGCTTGTGACGACCTATCGACGCCGTTTGGGAGCGGTTCGTTTGATGGTTTCCGGCGCGACAGTTTGACGCTGCTGTTGTAAAAGCGGATAGTGGCAGTGCTTGAATTTCTTGCCGCTGCCGCATGGGCAAAGATCGTTGCGACCTACATTATCAAAGGTGCCCAGATTGCGGACCGGTTCCGGCGCTTGTTGACGCTGCGGTTGAGCGGCGGCTGGACGTCCTCCATCGGGCGGGGCAGACGGAGTCGGCGCGGCCAACATTGGACCACGCCCGGCCTGGATGTTCGTCAGGCGAAGCTGAGTGGGCAGTTGGCGGCGCGTGGGCTGCTGCTGTTCACGCGGGATGACCCGGTAAATATCCTGGACGACTTTGGCTTTGATCTCGTCTTGCAAGCCGCCCCACATCTGGAAACTCTGGCGCTGGTATTCGACCAACGGATCACGCCCGCCGTACCCGACCAGTCCAATGCCTTCGCGCAGAATGTCGAGATCGGTCAGGTGGCGCTGCCAAAGCTGGTCGATGGCATTGAGCATAACCTGCTTTTCGGCCTCGGACATCCATTCCGCGCCAAAACGCGTGATCCGTTCGTCGTAGGCTTGTAGCGCGCCCTTAACCAGGGCCAGTTCGATCTCGTCGGCGCTGTGCAGATTTTCCAAGGTGTCGGGTGTGATCGTCGCCGGGACAGGAAAAAGCGCATAGGCACTGCGGTGTAGTTCTTCCAAATCCCAATCCATAGGATCGCCTTGAAGATTATCTTCGATGAGGGCGCTAA
>DATAMF010000143.1:0-1899 GCA_036260665.1 Aggregatilineaceae bacterium
CGATTCCACAGGAAAACCGGAAGGGGGATATTGATCCCGCTTATCTGCTGTATCTGGTCAGTCTGGCGGGGTTCGACACAGAGAATTTTGGGATCGCGGTGGGGCCTGATGATGATGCCCGCTATACCACCGACGGCGGACAGAGCTGGACCAAAGCGCCCAGCGATTTATACTGCCGACATGGGCTGGATGTGGTCGATGAACAAGTTGCGTGGCACTGCGGCAACGGCGGGACGCGCGTGACAACGAACGGCGGGCAAAGCTGGCAGACGGTAACGCCTTCCCCATGCCCCTTGCTGAGTTTTATCGATGCGCAGACCGGGTGGGCCGCTTCGCCAACACGACTGCAAAAAACGACGGATGGCGGCGCAAGCTGGCATGATCTGACCTTGCCAGCCAATATCGCGGCGGTGAGTCTGCGCACGGCGCTTGATGGGTATGTGCTGGACAAAGCAGGCGATCTGTTGGTGACAGCCGATGGTGGGCAGACCTGGGAAACACACTCACTGGGACTGAACGAGGGCGAAAAACTGATGGCGGCCCCCAGCAGCGGTCCTTACACGGTAATCCGTTTCGTAGACGCACAGCATGGGATGGTGGTGTTCACCCTGTCGGATCAAACGGTGTGGTATATGGTTACGCAGGACGGCGGGCAGAACTGGCAACGGGCCGAAATTCCAGAACTGCGCGATCAGTCCTACTATTACCAGTTGTTCCTCTCGCACGATGCCCGGTTATTGACCGCCACTGACAGCTTTTTGAACGGCGAGAATCAAAGCATTGTGCTGCGTTATGAGGAACCGTGAGCGAACGATTCAAATAGTGATCAATATGATTGCCAGCATTGCCGCACTGATCCCGATTAGCTGCGGGCGCGAGAGGTGCTCCTTGAGCATCCATTGAGCCAACAGCGTCGTGACTGCCGGATAGAGGGATCCCAACACGGACACAATATCGAGACGACCCTTTTGAGTCGCCAGCAGGAAAAACAGATTACCGCCGACATCAAGCGTCCCCGCGAGAAAGAGCAGGCGGAGCGGCGATTGACGCAGTAAGGGGCGATGTGTTACCAGGGCAAAAATAATGATCATGGTGCAAGCAGCGGATCGTCCGGCGATCAGAGGCCAGAAAACCGTATCCTTCCCAACCTGATCGAGGGCGATAAAAAAGATACCAAAGCCCAGTCCGGCAATCGTCGCCATACCGAGTTCGATAGGACGGCTGCTCTCCCGCCCGGAACGGTTGAGCAGCCAGATTCCCACAAGCGCTACGCCAAAGCCTACGACTTGCAAGACATTCGGCAGACGCGCGGTAAAGACGCTAAAAATAACGGGGAGCGCGGTTGCCAGCACCGCCGACAACGGCGCGACAATACCCATCCGCCCCTTAGAAAAGCCCTGGTAGAGAAAGCCTACGCCGATCATGCCGCAAATGCCCGCCAGTGCTCCCCAGCCTAAATCCGCCATTGGCGGGATTGGCTCCGCGCTGGCAAGGGCAACGATCAGCAGCATGGTCAAACCCACACTGTAAGAGATCAGCACGGTACGAAGCGCACTGGAACGACGCGAGGCCAGACCTCCCGTAAAGTCGCCAGCCCCCCAACAGACCGCAGCCGTCAGGGATAGGGAAGCAGCGAGGAGGGGTGTATCGAGAGACATACCATCATCCTTAGGGAAGTAGGGGCACAGTGGGACGGAAGTATAACGCAGGTTATTCCTGCCGCTGTTCTAATTGTGGTAAAAGCACAACACTTTCCTGCTCATTGGGATCCGTACGGGCTAATACCGCCGTGCAGGATTCCGTCAAACTGGGGTTGCGGGGCAGATGGGGCATTCCGGCGGGGATATACAAAAATTCTCCGGCTTTAATGACCAGATGCTCGCTCAGATTTTCGCCGTA
>DATAMF010000146.1:0-6464 GCA_036260665.1 Aggregatilineaceae bacterium
AAAGCGAATTTCACGCCGTCGCGCGTTGGACCTCACCCACCTGCGCCGCGCCAACTAAGCCGAAAAACACGGCGGTTGGGCCACGCCAGCCGCAGCAGATAAACCGTGCTGACCAGGGAAGTGATCGTTATGATCAGGACCGCAATCACCAGACTCACCGCACCGAGCAGCGGTGTGAAATTCGCTTTGATGCTATCCTAATTTCTATGAGTCTGTGATTCGGATACATGCACCAGCGTTCGGGCTAGACTCCTTTGTTTTGGCTAGCACCAGAGGGAAGAAATGTGGAAGTTCAAACAAAGAATTGGCGTTGTCCCTTTGATCCTGATCGGAGGACCATTGATTATATGTGGCTGTCTACTGGGTGTTGTGTTAGTCCATGATTATGCTTACAAATTGGATAAGAGCATTAAGTGGAGTGACTTTTCCTCAATTGATAAGGCGACCGAAGTAAAAGCAATCCTAGATGAAAATCTGATCATTAATCAAGCAACATCTACCGACGTGGTATCCTTCCTTGCCCAGAAAGGTGTGGAGGACTGCACGATATCTGAAAGTAGTGTAGTTTGCTGGACACCCGCCCATGAGTCGATTATTAACCCCAAAAATCTGTTAGATATTCGTGGATACAATTTGCTCACATCATGGGATTACTGGATAAGGTTTCAATTCAATAGCGGTAAACTAGCAAGAATTGAGGTGTCAAAGGAAAGTACAGGCCCTTAAATTACCCTTTTTGCCCCTGTACGTCGTCAGAATCTCTAGGACACCAACACCGCTACACCGAATACAGTCGCGCTCCGTTCGGGGCGGCACATCCACCCCCATCGCATATAGTCCGGCCATTCCGCTTTTGCCCTCACGAATGGGACAGCATACACTAGACATCCATCGTCACAGTCCAGGAGATAAGCATATGATTTCACGTCGAATCACGCTGTTCATCTTTTCGTGTATGTTCATCCTTCAAACACTGGTGAACCAGGGCGTGAAATTGTCCCCGTTCCAGTGGGTTATGCTGGCCTTGTCCGCGAGTATGGTGGGCCGGGCGACGGCTTACCTTGCGATTTTGGAATGGTTCCGCGCGCCGTTTGTGATCACCGTTCCACACTCGTCCGGCGCAGGCGAAGACAACCTTCCCCGGTGGACCACTGGCGCACGTTCGGCGGTGGCTGAACTGGTTTGCTGTCCGGTCTGTTCCGGGACATGGGGCGCGGGCATCATCTTAGCTATCTACAAATACATCCCGGAATGGGGCGAAGCCATTATGATCATGTTATCGGCGGCGTCTCTGGCGTGGCTGATGACCTATGTTACCCAGTTGGTGGAGTGGAAAACCCACGCGGAGCGGGAACAGGCGGGATTGATGAATCGCCACAACGACTGAACCTCACTGCTGGCTCCCAATGGTTCGCGGTGGTCTGGCAAATTTGGGGAATCTGAGTATCATGAGTTCAACCTTTTCGCGCAGCAAGGATATTTCGCATGACGATTCTACTCTACCAGACCGACAGTTATCTACAAGCCTTCGATGCAACAGTGACCGCCCATGATGCGGACAATAACGGCGTGATCCTGGATCGCAGCGCCTTTTATCCCGGCGGGGGCGGCCAACCCGCAGATCGCGGAACACTTACGGCGGAGGGTGTAACGTATGGCGTCGCGCGGGCGAAAAAAGTCGGGCCGGATGTCGTGCATTTCATCGAGGGCGCGCTGCCGCCGGTTGGCGCGACGGTCCACGGTCAGATCGATTGGGCGCGCCGCTACCAACTGATGCGCACGCATACCGCCATGCATATTCTGTGCGGCGTGGTCTTCCGCGATTACGGCGCGTCGGTCACGGGCGGCGATATGGACCCGCTGGCCGGGCGGATGGATTTCGAGTTCGAGACGATGCAAAAGGAACTCGTCAGTGCCATTCAGGAGGCAGTCAACCGCGAAGTGGCCGCCGCCCGCGCGGTGCGAGTCGCCATTTTGCCGCGCGAAGAAGCGTTTCAAATCCCCGATCTGATCCGCACCAAAATCAACCTGCTGCCCGAAGGGATTCCCGACGTGCGCACGATTGAGATCGTCGGGCTGGATTTGCAGGCCGACGGCGGCACGCATGTCGCTAATACCTCCGAAGTCGGCGCGATGCGGATCGTGGATTATAAGAGCAAGGGGAAGATCAACAAGCGAATTTATGTCGAGTTGAGCGCGGAATAGGTTCGCGCCGCAGAGGGAGAATCAAAAATTATGTTAGTCAAAGATGTCATGAGTTTAAATCCTGTTACTGTCGTACTGGAAACAACCCACAAGCAGGCCTCCGAGTTGATGCGCGAGCACAGCATCCATCACCTGCCCGTGCTGGATAAAAATGGGGTGGTGATCGGAATCGTGGTGGAGGAAGACCTGCTCAAAGCGCAGCCGTCGTCGGCTACCACCCTCAGCATCTACGAGATTCATTCGCTGCTGTCCAAGCTGCAAATCAAGGAGTTGATGGTTGCCCCCGCGATTACGGTGCATCCTGATTATCCGCTGGAAGAAGCGGCGGCGGTCATGCTGAAGCACGATATTGGCTGTCTGCCGGTGATCGACGGGCAGAATAAGCTGGTGGGCATCATCACGGATACGGATATTTTCCGCGCGCTGACCCGGCTGTTGGGCGGCGGCAAAGAAGGCGCACGCTTTACGCTGCGCGTCCCCGATCAGCCCGGCATTCTGGCGCAGGTGGCCCAGGCGGTGGCGAACGCGGGCGGGAATATCATCAGCGCGACCACGTGGTTTGACAAGGAAGGCCGGGGCTACATCAGCATCAAGGAACACGGCGCGACCTTTGACCAGCTCAAAAAGGGGCTGGGCGGCGTGCAGGCGGAACTGGTTGATCTCCGCGAGAAGCTGTAGGCGGATCACCCCTATCCCCCGACCCGCACGCGGAAAGGGGGGAAAAGCGGGCGCAGCAAGCGGGGCAATTCGTGAATTGCCCCTACGAACCTCCGAGTTGGCGAGGGGGAAAACGGGCGTGGGGGAATGGATGGGGAATCGAATAAATCACCGTTCGCCTATCGCCTGACCACCTCTCAACCTACGCGGGCGCAAAGGACCGTACAATAGAGGCTATGAAAAAATGGTGCTGGATTATAGTGGTGGTGGCGGCGCTAACGGGATGCAGTCTGCAAGTCGATTCCCCGGAAACGCCGACGGTAGTGGCCTCGCCCACGCGCGACGAAACCGCGATTGCGCTTCAATGGACGAGCACGCCATCCCGCACGCCTACGGATCGCCCGACGGCAACTGATACCCTCACACGGACGCCGACTCCAACCAGCACCGCGAGTGATACACCGACTCCGACGGACACCGCCACGGGGACGGCGACGAATCAGCCCACCGCAACGGCGACCTATACGCCGACCAGCACCCTGACACGAACACCGACGGACACCCCGACCCTGACGCGCACGCCGAGCCGCACGCCGACGGATCGCCCCACCGCAACGGTTCAGCCGACGGCAACGAACACCTGGACACCCATACCAACGAATACCGCCACCGATCAGCCAACGGCAACGTGGACACCGACACTCGCACCATCGGACACAGCAACAAATGTGCCCACCGTGACGCCGTTCCCGACACTGATTCCCAGCCCGACGCCCTCGATCACGCCGTTCCCAACGTTGACGCCGAATCAAACGGCAACCTGGCAGGCAGACAATGGGATCGTCCCGACGCGAACACCCGGCGGAATGTATACCCTCGCGCCGAGCAATACGCCGCCCGCCTTCCCGACAGCCACGCCGCCCGGCACATTTTACGATCCGAACGCGACGGCCAGCAGCAGCGAGAATCTGCCCCTGGTGCCCACGTCGGAAAGCGGCCCGATTGGGGGTCCCGCCGCGCTGCCGGAACAGGGATCGGTCATTATCAGCTACGCGGGGCAGGTTGTGCCGCTGCTGAATTTTGTCCCCGGCGCGCAGCAGGCCCCGACGGTCCCGATGGCGCAGGGCACGGTGTTTTCGGTCAGTCCCACCGGACAGGTCGCCGCCGCATCCGGCGCGGGCGGATTTTTGTACGTGAATGGGTCGCCCGTCGTGGTATCACCCGCCAGCATTTACGGCGTGAATCCTAACCTGACCTACGCCGATCTCGTCTGGTCGCCAGATGGCCGTTATCTGGCGTTCCGCATCGACGCGATCAATACCGCCGACAGCAGCGCGATCAATACGGGCGTGAGGGTGTACGATACGGGTACGGGGCAGTCGTGGCAGGTGTTCCGCACTACCTACGAGGGCCAGACCGCGCAGCTTCATGAACAGCGTCAACCGCTGGCGATGCGCTGGTCGCCTAACAGCGTGGTGCTGGTGCTCACCGTCTCGACGCCGCTGGGGATAGCGAATGTCCCCGTGGATGCGCTGGCCGACATCAACAAGACCGGGAATCCGTATGTCAACAACCTGAACTATGCCGACGCGACGTTCGCCCCCGACGGGACGATCATCGTCAGCGGCCCGCAGTGGACCGCCCTGAGCGTGATTGGCCGCGTCGATCTCAACCAGAACTGGGCCTATACCGAATACCAGAATCAGGCCACCAACGGACTCACTATGCGCTTCGCCACGCTGTTGAACGACGGCTGGATCGCGTTTTTGGGTGGTCCCACGCCGGACGCCTTCGCGCTGTATCTGGTGCCCGCCGCGCAAGGCATGACTCCGTCACCCGTCTCCACGTTTATCACCGGGCAGATCGCCGCCGCCGAGTGGAATACCGCGCGTTCGGCAGTGCTCGTTACCGTCCAGACGCCGACCGGGACGCAGTGGTGGATCGTGCGCACCGATGGCGCGGTGCAGAATGTGACCGTGCAGGGCGCATCGGCGGCCCACTGGCAGTAACTAACCTCTCGCAGTGGAATAATCGAGGCATAACCGTGAAAAAAAAGCATCTCAAACCGCGTACTCAGCCGTTTATATTTACCGGGTTGTGGATCACCATTTGGCTACTGGGGTTTTTAGGTGCTTTTCAGGAAACCAGTCTCATCGCGGCACAAGCCGAGCCGGGTGCCATCAGCACTATTGCCTGGAAACCGGACGGCAGCCAGTTGGCGGTTGGGTACAGTGACGGCACGCTGGAAATCCGCGATGGGCAGAGTGGAACGCTTGAGCAAACGCTGGTTGGGCATACCAGCTACATCACCGCTCTAGCCTGGCATCCAACCGCCAACCAGTTACTCAGTGGTGCTGAAGGAGAGATTTTTTTATGGGACTTGTCAACCGGTGTCTCTTTCGATCTTCGAGATTCATACAGTACACTGACTACCATTGTCAGAGGAGTCAGTTGGAGTGCGGATGGTAGCCAAATATTTGCTTCCGAAGGTTCTTATTTCTTGACGTGGGATGTTCAAACCCTCCCTCCACAGTTCCAATCTGAGCAACGGAATCAGCACCCCATTTACTCGTTTGTGTGGAATCACAACAGAAGCCGGGTTGCTACTATATCCCTGGGCTTTGTTACTCTAAGAGATGCAGGAACCTTCTCCGAACCGGAAGGGACAATTGATAAAGGTGGAATAGGGGCTATTGCGTGGAGTCCCGATGGAAACCAGTTAGTCACGGGCGATTGGGTGGGCAGCATCAAAATCTGGGATGTGTCGTCCAGCGACTTTCAGCTAGAGCGCGAGTTACAACCTGCTCTCTATGACACAGCGGAATATCCACAGACCAATATCCAGGCGCTTCAGTTCAATGCAGCGGGCACGGAAGTCTACAGTGTCGCGGGGGATGGAACCTTTGTCCGGTGGGATGCTGATAGCGGCGAAGTTTTAGCCACCACCCACTTGACCGCACCGATCTATGAAGCAGTCTTCAGCCCGGATGGCACCCGCCTCGCCTATGGCGGCGAAAGCGGCGTCCTGGAACTTGTGCCCGTTCATCCACTGCTTGAGGCGGAGGCTGGTGCTGTCAGCGCCATTGCCTGGAAACCGGATGGCAGCCCGCAGCCGACCAATTATTGAGCGCTAGTATTTTCCCTGCCTGAAAGTGCAGCTTCTGCCCGATCCGCGATTATTAGATATAAACCCCTTCTGAATTCATGAAGTTGTGGATTATTCCGATATTCCGACGCGGCCTTTCTAATCTTTTCCTCATCCTCAGGAGATTGAGGGCTTAATATATCGGGATTTGCCATGTAAATTTCATAGGCTTGTGGATTAATCTCTGCCCAAAAAGCAGATACTCTAGCTCCAATTGTACAAAGAATGGAATTATTAGCTAAAGCTTGGCATATACCCCCCTTATCATTTGATAAGTAAGCTCTAAATGCCGAGTCCAAGAGCTGGATAGCCTCTAGAAACGAGTCTGAACCTGGGCTGGCAATGCCTCTTTCGTCGAAAATCCCCTCCTCATCATATAAAGCAAATGGAGCAGAAAACGATAGATGCAAAATCATATTCATCAACTTCGAAAAGAGGCGGAAGGTTATGATTTCCT
>DATAMF010000158.1:0-3983 GCA_036260665.1 Aggregatilineaceae bacterium
CCGTAGTAGTCGCGTCCGATCAGCCCGTGAAAGGTCACGTTCAGGCCGAGCTTATGCAGGTTGAGCGCCTTGCCTGCCCCGGTGCCGCCGACGGTTTCATGAAACCGCTTGCTGAAGATGGTTTGCGGTTGGGGCGCTGGACAATGATCCATGTAGATCAGGCTGTTCAGCGTGACATCACCCGCGACGAAGATGTTGGTCACTCATGCACCTTCACTTTGCTCGTTTCTTCAGGGCGATTTTTGATGATGCGCGTCACGGGCGCGAGGTAATAGGGCGGCTGTTCGAGTTCCTTCACTTTTTTGCGCATCTCATCGGAGGGTGTGTCTAAACTCGCCAAGTAATGAAATTCGTGCCGCACGCCTGCGGCCTCTTTGATGTCGCGGCGGGTATACCAGCCCGGCCCCTGCCAGTAATAATCGACATGTGTGATCTCAGCCATGATTCCCCTGATTTCTCCTATATCTGCTCCCAGATTGTAGCGCCTTGTGGAAGTTCTGGCAGGTGCAGCGCGCCCTGCTCAACCACCGCCTCGCACCCCGAAAAATGCTCGATAAAACGGCAGCCATCGGGAACACCGCCGTGCCAAACAGGAAGCGCCCCGGCGGGACGGGGATCGGTTCCCCGGTGGGCCACCACAATCATACGCGAATCCGCGTTATCGCGCTGGTAGGCGAAGGTGTCCGGCTCGGTGGCTAACATCTGGAAGCCGCCGCGCTGTAACAGGGTCGAACGGCGGCGCAGCGCGATCAGATCACGGTAGTGATCCAACAGGCCGCGATTCCAGGTGGATTGATCCCAGTTCATGCAGACAACAGCCCCCCAGCCGGGTTGATCGGTCAGGCCGATCTCGTCGCCGTAGAGAAGCGCGGGGACGCCGGGATAGGTGAGTTGAAGTGTGGCGCTCAGGCGATGCAGGGCTTCGCTGCCGTTCACCACCGTGCGGATGCGGGTGGTGTCATGGCTGCCGATCAGATTGTACTGTTGAAGCAGGATCGACCAGGGAAGCGAGGCATGGCGGGCGCGCCAGGTCGCAGCGAGGGCGTGGGTGGGATAGGGGATGGGCGAGGTAATCTGCTCCGGCATGCCCATCGCGCCATTCTGGTAGCCGCGCAGCCAATGCCACAAGGGCACAGCCAGCCCCATATAATTCATCACACCGTCCCATTGATCGCCTTGCAACTGGGCGCTGGCGTCGAAGAAGTTTTCGCCAATCAGATAGGCGTCGGGATGCGCTTCTTTCACAGCGCGGCGCATGCCTTTGACGATGCTGCCGTTCATCTGGATCGATCCCTGGCGGCCCAACATATTGCCGACATCCACGCGCCAACCATCGGCGCTAAAGGGCGGCTGGAGCCAGCGGCGCATAATGGAGTCGGGCGCTTCGTACATGCGCTGGCGCAGATCGGCACACTGGTAGTTGAGCTTGACCAGTGATTGATGCCCCAACCAGGACAGATAGTCGTCGGGGTGGTGGGTAAAGGTGAAATAGCCGTATTCCGGCGCGGACGTGTCTTTTTGCGCGGCGAGAAACCAGGGATGCTTGAAGCCGCAGTGGTTCGGCACGATGTCCATGATGTAGTGCATACCGCGCCGATCCAGTTCGCGGCGAAGCTGGATCAGGGCGTCGTCGCCGCCTAAGCGCCGGGCGACGTGCTCATAGTCGATGGGATCGTAACCGTGAATCGAATAGGCTTCCATGATGGGATTCAGATAGATGGCGTTGACGCCCAGGTGTTCCAGGTGATCCAGATGCTGGATGATGCCGGGGATGTCGCCGCCGTAAAAAGTCGTCGTGAAAGCCGAATTGGGCGGTTTGGGCGCGCCCCAGGGCAGCGTGATCGGGCGGTGGCCGCGATATTCGTAATGGTGGGGCTGGGGATCGTTGGACGGGTCGCCGTTGGCAAACCGATCCGGGTAGACCTGATAAAACACGGAGGCGTGAATCCAGGCGGGGGTGTGATAATCGGCGAGAATGCGAAAATCGGTGTGATCAAGCGGTTCGTAATCGACCAGTCCCGCCGCTGTCAGCCACCAGATGCCCTCGTCGGTTTGCAGTAGAAAGCGGTAATGCACGTGCGGCTCGGTAATCGGCAGGTCGCATGCAAACCATTTGATCGGGGGGCGCGTTTCAGCGGGGGTCATGGGGATAAAGTGCTGCTCGCCGTCGGGAAAAAGGCGCACATAGACGCGGCGCACCGGGGCGCGATCCGAGAGGCGCAGGCGCAGGTGAACGGTGTCGCCCAGACACGGATAAAGGTTATCCACATAGGAACCGTCGTGATGAACGGAAGCATGCCAGAACATAGTGACCATCCCTCCAAATTAGTTGCGTACGCAACAATTGCATCTCTAAGGCTGCGCCAATATTTTCTTGACCCCATCCCCCCTTGCCCCTTCCCTCAGCTGAGGGGGCGACAGTAAGCTCAGCGGGGATGGCTGGCTTTGAGAAAAGCAGTCCAGCCTTCCCGAAACAAACACCAGCGGCGCACATAAGCACCGTCGGGGCGGCGCTTGGGAGCCGAGATGCGGCCCTGACGCCAGCGGGCGTAGCCCAAGAATAACATCCAGGTGTAGGCCACGACCAGGATGATCCAGAGGTTCGCCATGCGGTCAGGGGCTTGCAAACAGGCTTCCTCGACCTGCCAGCCCTGCGATTTTAGATCGCGGAAGGCCTCTTCAATCCACATCCGTTGGGCATATTCCCAACCGGTCAGCGCCGGGTCATTGGTGACCAGCGACCAGCGTTCGTGGGCCTCCACGCCCCATAAGACCCGGACATGCCCTGGGATTTGGCCGCGTTTTTTGAAGACGGTGCCACTGGCTGCATCGCTTTCGCCGGGCTGAGTAACTTGGTCCTAGAAGGTAACCTCGGTCCCATCGGCTAAGATGAGTTTGCTCTGCTTCGTCACCCGAAACAAGAAGGTCCAGTCCAAGGCCGCAATCCCGCGCATTAAGGAGGGCGAGGTGCCAATCCCCCGGTCCGCTAACACCCGCACCGGCATCCCGGCGGGGAGTCCGGCCTGAACCGCGCGTAACAACCGGAGAATGAGGTTCACCTGACCTTCACTCGGATAGTCTGCCGCGCAATTGGCCCGATACACCGCCCACGCGAGCGGAATGCACCGTTCATGAAACGCCAGCCCCACCACCATCACCCCCCACTCATCCTCTAATTTGGTTTCATCCACAATCAACACCACCCGCCGGACGCCGATCTGTTGCACCACACTCCGTGTCCAGCCTTCAAAAAAGACGCTCAGTGGCTGTTCGCGCCTAACAAACCGCTGTAACCGTCGCCGCTGACTATCTGTTTGTCCCTCTACACACCCCGCAATCGTGCGTAACCGACTGCTTTTCGCCTTCACCATCCCTCGGCTAAACGCCACGACATTCGCTTTGAAGTGTCGCGTCGTTCCGTCCCATGTCTTGCTACTTTCCTCTACCCACCGGTATAGTTGTTGCGGGTCCATCGGGCTCCACCTTTCTTGGTTTGCTCACCGAAAAGTGTGCCCGATGTGCCCCTTTTTTTCTACTGTCGCCCCCTCAGCCCTTCCCTAAGGGAAGGGGAGTCAAACTCACAGAATGTGGGGAATTATTTTCTTGGATCGGCCTAATTGTACGCGATTTGGGGGATGGTCAAGTAGGATTATTTTGCGCGCAGGGGAAAACAGGTGAAGCTGTAGTCGCGCTCTTTGACAAATCCCACCTTGAGCGCCGTGCCGATGGATCCCGCATTGTCTACGTTGCAGTGCCAGCCGACTTCGTGCAGCCCGCTGGACAGGGCACATTCGACAGCCGCCGCAGCGGTGAGACTCGCTAACCCGCGACGGCGGTAATCGGGATCGGTCTGGATGCCGATCTCGCAGCGCGTCCCGCTGATGCAGTCGGCCAGGGACCAACTGACGACCGTGTTTTCATGCAGTGTGCAAAAACCAAAGCCGCGTAACATAAAGGCGTCCCGCGAACCCCAGTTGTTTTCC
>DATAMF010000169.1:0-3147 GCA_036260665.1 Aggregatilineaceae bacterium
CCATGGCCGACCGGACGGGGCGGGCTTATCTGAACGTGATGGGGTCGTCGGAGGTTGGGGTTTTTCCAGGTTCAGGACTTGGCTCATGGCGGCTGCATTATGGCCGGGGAGCGGGGTTTTGGAAAGCAGGTCGCGCGTCAACAAAGTTGACGCAATCCTGGGAAACTCAGTGCACGGTGCTGGCGAGGGATTCCTGGTGGGCGATGAAGCGCCGGCCCATCTGGAAGTAGGTTACCGTAGCCAGCAGAGCCAGGGCGGTGGCGAGCCACCAGAGGATTCGCGGCAGGATCTCGAGTTGTTGTGGCAAATCCGGTGAGAGCAAAATTGCGATGATCATGCCCAGTTGGACGGCTGTACACCATTTGCCCGGGCGGCTGGGTTTTATGAAGACTTTTGACGTACTGAAATAGATGATGAAGAAGCCAAGGACGACGATGAGATCCTTGCCAACCGCGGCGACGGCAACTACAGCAGGCAACAGGGCACCGGGGACGTGCGTGCCCTCGTGGGCCAGAAAAATCACGGAGCTCAGCATGAGCAACTTGTCGGCCAGAGGGTCTAGCAACTTGCCGGCCATGGTTTCCTGGTGAAGGCGTCGAGCCAGGTAGCCGTCCAGGCCGTCGGTGATGGCCATCAAAAAAAAGAAGGTCACTGCGGCATGCCGAGCGGTTTGCCCCCAATAGGGGTCTCGCAGATTGAGCAACGCGACGACGAAAGGCCCGATCAGCAGGATTCGGGTGACGGTCAATCGGTTTGGCCAGGACATGGTGCGCATGATCGTCTTCGGTTCAGGTTATGATAGTGCCAGGATGGCCGGGTGTGCCAGTGGGACGGAGAGGCGGTTTGTCGCCGGGTACTGTCTGGGGTCCTGATGATGCTTCGGATCGGCAATTCAACTCTGGAAAGCTGTTTGATGCTGTCGCCGATTGCGCGGTACTGCGATCTGCCCTTTCGGCTGGTGATTCGGCCGCTGGGCGGGTTGGGGTTGGCGTTCACGGACCTGGTCAATCCGCGGGGGCTGCTGCGGCGGACGGTCAAGTCGATGGAACTGATCGAGACCGAACCGGCGGACCGGCCGCTGGGGGTGCAGTTGTATGGCAGCGAGCCGGACCAGATGGCCGAGGCGGCCCGCTGGTGCGCGGATCAGCTGGACCCGGCAGTGATCGACATCAACATGGGCTGTCCGGTTGACAAGGTCTGCAAGAAGAATGCGGGCTCGGCTCTGCTACGGGATACGACAAGTGCCGTGAACGTGGCCTCTGAGGTAGTGAAGGCGGTATCGCAGCCGGTGACGGTGAAGATGCGGTTGGGTTGGGATGACTCCATAGTCGCGCCGCAGCTGGCGGCGAGGTTGGAGGAGGTGGGGGTGGCGGCGATTACCGTTCACGGCCGGACTGCGGCCCAGGCGTTTCGTGGACGGGTCGCTTTAGATGGCATCGCCAGGGTGGTCGCGGCGGTGCGGTGCGTGCCGGTGATCGGCAATGGCGATGTGAAGTCCGTTCACGACGCGGCGGAGATGATGCGCCGCACCGGTTGTGCCGGCGTGATGATCGGCCGGGCGGCGTTGGCGAATCCGTGGATCTTCCGGGATACGCACGCATATCTTACGAGCGGGAAAGTGCCGCCGGGGCCGAGTCTGGAGGAGCGGGTTCAGTTTGTGCGCCGGCACTTTGCCGAACAGGTGCGCATTCGCGGGGAGCGACGGGCAGCGGTTGTTTTTCGCCAGCGGATCACATGGTACCAGTCGCTGCTGGGGGCTTCCGCGGCATGGCGGGAGCGATTTCGGCACCTCGCCAACGTGGCACAGTTTGAGGAGCTCATGGAGGAACTCCCGAGCAACGGAGCCCTCCCCCTTTCTGGATGAGGTCTGATCGGCTATCCTTGCGGGCGAGTCCTGGCTTATTCATCGCGAGGGTGCATCCATGGCCGATCCGCAACTGCTCACTCCTGCAGAGCAACCGCAACTGCTATCCCAGGTGGACGACATTTATCTGCGGAAGCCGATGTTTCGCTGGCTGGCGTTGCTGGCGGCAGTGTTGGCGTGGGGATTCGACGGGGTCGAGCAGGGTGTGTACAGCATCATGACGCGGCAGGCGCTGCGGGAGATCATGCCGGCGGCCAGACCGATGGTGGATGAGGCTGACGCGATCGGCGTGCAACTCAAAGGGCTCAAGGCTGAGGGGCGTACGGATGAGGCGCTTGCTGCGCGGGCCAGCGATCTCAGCAAGCAGATCGACAGGCAGGTTGGCCCGATGTTCAGCTGGTCGCTGGCCATGTGGATGTGGGGCGCGGCGACGGGCGGCATTCTGTTCGGGCGAATTGGGGATCGCTTTGGGCGGGTGAGAGGCTTGATTCTCGCGGTTATCGCTTATGCAAGTTTCACCGGGATTTCAGCGTTTTCCACGCATTGGGGTTTCTTCTTGGGATGTCGTTTCTTTGGAGCGGTCGGTTTGGGTGGCACTTGGCCCTTGTGCGTAGCGCTGGTGGTGGAGACCTGGCCGGAGAATCGCCGGGCGATACTGGCCGGTGCGATCGGTGCGGCGGCAAACGTCGGGTACTTGATTGCCAGCATGTATTCGGAGCTGATGCTGATCCATGGGTGCACGTGGCGATGGGTGATCGGCATGGGCTTTTTCATCGGGCTGCTCAGTCTACCGATCATCTTTTTTGTGCCTGAGCCGACCAAGTGGCGGGTGTCGCGGCAGAAGAAGGAGAGGTCTTCGATAACGGATTTGTTCACGCGCGAGTATCGTCGCGCCACGGTGGTGGGGAGCTTGTTGTCGATGGTGGGGCTGTTGGGCACGTGGGGAGCGTTTCTGTGGCTGCCGACGCACGTAGATCAACTGGTGGAGGGCACGGCTTTCGCGATGACCGCCAAGGCCACCATCGCCAAGTGGTCGGCCGGCGGGCAGATTCTCGGCGGATTCATGGGCGGCATGATCGCGATGTGGTTGGGGCATCGTAAGTCGTTCATGCTGTTGTGCATCATGGCGTATGCGTCGGTGGTGACGCTGTTCGGTTTCGCCGGCGGTTACGGCATGGGGCTCAAGCTCGTTGCGGCGTTTGCGGGCGTGTGGGTGACTGCATTCTTCGGATGGCTGACGAAGTACCTGCCGGAGTGGTACCCCACGCGGATTCGCGCTACGG
>DATAMF010000174.1:0-2849 GCA_036260665.1 Aggregatilineaceae bacterium
GGATTACCAGGAGCGCTATAAGCTCCCGGTGGATATTACGATTCATGGGATGGATCATGGGCGGCTCTCGCCTGAAGTGGAGACAACGATTTACCGGATTGTTCAGGAGGCGCTGACCAATGTTGCGCGCCATGCGCAGGCAAGCCGCGCTAGCGTGATGATTGATCAGCGGGGCGGCAAAACGCTGGTCATTGTTGAGGATGATGGCATCGGCATAGACCCGGCACACGCAGCAAAAGCCAGCCGCGACCATTTGGGACTGTACGGCATCCGCGAACGGGCGGAACTCTTAGGGGGAAAACTCACGATTGAGGCAGAACACGGCACAAGCCTGTTTGTGGAACTGCCTGGATTAAGCAAGGACCTACACGATGGGAGCGAATAATCAAACCAAAACAACCAGCATTCTGTTGGCTGACGATCACGCCATTTTGCGGGCAGGGCTCAAACTGCTGCTCGATGGACAGCCCGATCTAAAGGTGGTAGGGGAGGCTCAGAACGGCGTGCGGGCGCTCACCCTGGCGGAAGAACTTCAGCCCAATATTATCCTGCTCGATTTGACTATGCCTGGGATCAGCGGATTGGATGTCTTGCGCACGCTGAAAGGAATCGCGCCGCGCAGCAAAGTTGTGGTGCTGACCATGCACGACGACGAGAGTTATCTACGGCAGGCGTTGGCTTTGGGTGCAGCGGGCTATGTGGTCAAGAAGGCCGTTGACAGCGAGTTGTTAAACGCGATCCGTGCCGTGATGCGCGGCGAAATTTATGTCCATTCCGCCATGACGGACAAACTGCTCAACCTGGAAGCAGCAGGCAGTGCCTCACTGGAAGGCAGTGCCGATCCCTGGTCGGTTCTTTCCGCACGGGAAGTCGATGTGCTGCGGCTGGTCGCACTGGGCTATACCAACAGCGAAATTGCCGATCAACTCTCAATCAGCGTCAAAACGGTAGAGACGTACCGGGCGCGCGGCATGGAGAAACTGGGGCTTAGCACGCGGGCGCAGCTTGTGCGCGATGCGCTGGCACGCGGCATCCTCGATGACAAATAGGTTCCTGTCGGGTATTTCCTGACAATTCTTCCTGAACAAGCGGGTTTTCCCTGCTACAAGAAGCCTTCGTGATTTTTTATACTGGTGACATCACATGAAGGAAATACAAGCAACCGCTTGATAACTCTGGAGGAAAAAATCGGATGGCTTCTATTACGAGTGTTCAACGCCAATCGCGCAGCGCCGTATCGCTTTCGTCCTTCGTTAGTCGTCTGTTTACCGATGTTCGTTTCGCCCTGCTGTGGCTTCCGATCCGCGTCTGGCTCGGGTTGCAGTGGATTGACGCTGGCAAACATAAACTGGATGATCCCGCCTGGACGCAGACCGGACTCGCTCTGAAGGGCTATTGGATGAATGCAGTTAAGACCGACAGCCCGCGCCCTCCCATTGCCTATGACTGGTACCGCTCGTTCATCCAGTCTTTGTTGGATGCTGAGGCGTACACATGGTTTGCCAAGCTCGTGACGTATGGTGAAATTCTGGTCGGGATCGGTTTGATTATTGGGGCAGTAGTCGGTCTGACGGCTTTCTTCGGCGCGTTGATGAACTTCAATTACATGATGGCTGGTTCTGCCAGCACCAATCCTGTCCTGTTCATCGTCGCCCTGGCCCTCATTGCCGCGTGGCGCATCTCTGGACTGATCGGTGTGGATGCCGTACTCTTTAAGCGGCAGCAGATTGTGGCTCTGGTGAAGAAACGCTCCCAGCCGAAAGTACCACAAATCAGTTAGCTGTCACTCTTCCTCGCAAACGAAACGTGACAGAAAATCACAGCCCCCGGTTAACCGAGGGCTGTTTGTTTTTGTTATTCCGTGCAGTCATTCCGCGCGCGCAATGATCCCGCCGCCGAGACACACGTCACCCTCATAAAAGACTGCACCTTGACCCGGTGTGATATCGCGCAGCGGCTCGTCAAATGTCACCGAGACGCGATCAGCGGGCAGGGGGGTCACGGTTGCCGGGGCAGGTCGGGCCTTATACCGAATCTTCACCTCGGCGCGAAATGGCTCGGACGGAGTGATTCCCGATATCCAGTTGAGCCGCCCGGCGATCAAGGTGCTGCGGCCTAATTCATCCAGCGTGCCCACAATCAGCGCGTTGCGCGGCGCGTCCATGTCGAGCACATAGAGCGGTTCCGCGCCGCCGCTGACACCGATCCCCTTGCGCTGCCCAATGGTGTAATTCGGTAGGCCAACATGTTGACCCAACTCGCGCCCATCGCGGGTCAGGATCGGGCCGGGCGTCATGGCAGCGGGAGCTTGCTGGCTCAAAAAGCGGCGGTAGTCGTTATCGGACAGGAAGCATAAATCCTGGCTGTCGTGCTTGGACGCAACAGGCAACCCTTTGGCGGCGGCAATCTCGCGCACTTTCGGCTTTGCATAGCCACCTATCGGAAAGAGCACCTTACACAGTTTTTCCTGGCTGATCACGCTTAACACGTAACTTTGATCTTTTGCCTCGTCCAGCCCTTTCAGCAGGCGGGCGGATCCATCGGCTAGATGTTCAACGCGGGCGTAGTGCCCGGTAGCGAGATAATCCGCGTCCAGAGCCAGGGCGTGATTAAGCAGCCATTCAAAACGGATGTGGCGGTTGCATTCGATGCAGGGGTTTGGCGTGTCGCCCGCCGCGTAACGATCAATAAAAAACTGCACGATGGTGCGGCGAAACACATCCTGCGTGTCGATCACATAAAATGGGATGCCCAACTGATCGGCAAACCATGTGTACGCCTCAGCATCCAACAAAGACTGGATGAACGAGCGGTACCAGTCATAGGCAATGGGAGGGCGCGGGCTGTCG
>DATAMF010000188.1:0-5560 GCA_036260665.1 Aggregatilineaceae bacterium
CGGGCGTATGCATTATCGTCTGCAAGTCCCTCTCCGCGCGAGCGGGGAGGGATTTAGGGAGGGGTTCGCCCACCAGAAAGCGTTTAACTTCATGCGGGGGATAGGGGTTAATGTCCTTCAATTGACGCCAATTGGGCATGCCTCGCTCATTTTTGAGGATATTTTGAAGATGGGGTGCATCACCCTGGATAACTCACAACCTACTGCAAAACTTATCCGCCTTCCCACAACCGCTTGCGCAGCCCGAACCGCTTCAGATATTTCGCCGTGCTGCTGCCGCCATGCACCCACCAGGGGCTGATTTTGGCAACGATCTCCCCATCGATAATCGAATCCAGCAGCCCTTCCGCGTCCGTAAACGGCCTGACTTTCATCATCGCCCGCCCGTATTCATACGGAATATGCGCGTCCGATCCGGCGGTGCCGGGTTTGTGATGCGCCTTGGCAAATTCTGCCGCTCGGAGGTTATCCTGCATGGTGAAACACCGCGCATTGAACACTTCAATCGTATCGACCAGATCGACAATTTCCAGCAAATCGGCCTCGTCCCAGGCACCTTTCCGCACCCGGTCAAACGGATGAGCCACTCCGATCACCGCGCCCTGATCGCGCAGGCGTTGGATCGTTTCCTGCGGGGTCAGGCGGCGCGGCACCGATTCCTTGACAAACCACGCCAGCAGTTCGCCTTTGGTGGTCATAATCTCTTCGCCGGGAATGAACAAATCCGGTTCGCGTTTGGCCCATTCCAGCGCCCCATCCGCCGTGTTGTGATCGGTGAGAATGATCCGGTTGAGGTTCCGGCGGCGTGCAGCGGCCATCATTTGCTTCATCGACGAAAGGCTGTCTTTCGACCATTCACTGTGGCAGTGCATTTCGATCAGCCACTGATCGTTTTTTTCGATTTTGTCGGTGCTCATGTTGCTCCTTTTGAGGGGTGTTGCGTAGGTTCCCATTGGGCCGCGTCGGGGGCATCCAGCGCCGCGATACTCAACAGCAGGCGGCTCCGCGCCGAATAATACACAATGTACGGTGCGTTGACACGCAGCACCAGTTCCGGTGGCACGACATACGGCGCGAAGCTGTAATCCTTGACCACGTACGAAAACGGCAGTTCGGGCCGTTCCATTTCCGACAGATGAATGTGCAGCGGGCCGCGCGCATACCGGACCGGGTGTTTGCCGAACGCTTCCGGCAGAAACATCATCACATTCGTGCCCACCAGCCCCAGGAAAACAAAAATAAACAGCGATCCGGCAATCGTGAAGCCCAGCCCGCAGAACGATACCACCGGGAGTTCGCCGGACAGCATTACCGCCGCCAACTGCACGCCGAGCGCCAGCGGGCACAGCAGCATCCCCAGCGCCACCAGCCCGGTGATCAAGACGGTGCGCCGTTGATCCGGCGTAAGTTGTCCGGTGCGGTTCATGCTCAGTTTGGCGGCCATACCGGGCGCTGCCGGGGGCACAGAATTTTGCGTTACATCGGTCATTCGTTGACTACCCACCAGTTCGGCACATCGACCAGCCAGCCGGTCTGACCGTCCGCCGTGCGCACATTCCACCAGAGATAATATTCGCCATAAACCGGCCCGCCGACCACTTCCAGCACATCCCCCGTATGCAGCGTTTTAATCGCGTCTGGTTCAACGCTGGGTTCCGGCTGCACATATGCTCCATCGCCATCGCTGAGAATCTGGATTGTGACACCGATCACGGCTCCCGACGTGGTTGCAGCGGGATCTCGCTCCACCGTGAAGCGCGCATCATCCACAATATACGCCGTTTCCCCGTTTGCTAGCCGCACCTCATACCAGCCGTAACCTTCACCGTCGCGCCGTTCGCCGGTCCACAATACGCGATCCCCCCAATACAGCCGCCGGATGATCGGGGCGTTCGTCGAGGGACTTTCTCGTGCGTTCAATGGACTCCCCGCCTGCGTAATTTCCAGCACCGTTCCATCGAGTGCGATGACTTCCGGTTCTTCCGGTGTAGCTGTCACCTCACTCGCCTCTGTCGGTTCGGGGCTGGATTCCACACGCGGCGTCGGCGTTGGTACCGCGCTGGCTTCAGCCACCAGGGTTTGTTGATTTGCCATCAGCGGATCAACCGTCCGCGCAGCCGTTGGGGTGCTTTCCGGATCATCATCATCTTTCTGTGCCAGGATCACCACCGCCGCGATCCCGACCAGCGCGATCAATATCGGCAGCGCCAGCATCCACCACCGCGTTTTTTTGCGTGGCCTAGGCAGAGGGTGGGGTGGGGGGATGACGGGCGCGGGCATATACGGTGCGGTGACGGGCGGTGTATAGCGCGGCAAGGCGGTTTCGGTAATATCGCTCCGGGAAATTTCCCGTGTTTGCCGCTTGGATGGAATCGCCGCTTCAAAGGCTTTGGCGAACGCCGTAATGTTGGGGTACCGATCCTGCGGATTTTTGGACAGCGCCTTATGTAGTACCGTCGCAATGGCTGGCGGCACATCGGTGTGAATCAGGGTCGGCGGTGTCTCGTTGAGGTGCTGGTACATCAAACCGTGTGGGGTCGGGGCCTCGAACGGCGTGCGTCCTGTGACCATCTGGTAGGCCACTACCGCCAGTGCGTATTGATCGCTGGCGGGTACAGCCGGTTCAGTGCGCCACTGCTCCGGCGGCATATACAGCGGCGTGCCCATGATGCGCCCGGTAGCGGTGAGCTGGCCTGCGCCTTCGAGCAGTTTAGCGATCCCGAAGTCCACGATATACGCCCCGCCATCGCTGTCAAACATGATGTTGCTGGGTTTGATGTCGCGGTGAATCGCGCCCCGGCTGTGGGCATAATCGAGCGCGCTGCCGATCTGTTTGAGCAGGTCCGCTGCTTCAGGCAGGGGATACGGCACAAAATGCCGCCCGCTTATCTGCTGGGCCAGCGTGCCGCCCGTCAGCAGCCGCATCACCACATAGCTGATCCCGTCCTGCGTCCCATAATCAAACACCGGAATAATGCTGCGGTGTTCCAGTTTCGCGGCGATTTCCGCCTCACGGTTGAACCGTCGCAGCGAGTCCTCGTCCTCCACCAAAGACAGCACTTTGATGGCGACATCGCGCTTCAGGCTCAATTGATACCCGCGATACACAACCGACATGCCCCCGCTGCCAATCAGTTCGCGGACTTCGTACTGACCGAGTTGTTTTCCGGCGAGTTGGTTGATTGTCATGCTCTCTCGACCTCGTGCATCGCTCATTGTACCATACTTCGCGCGCCGAGGTTGGATCGCGCTTTTCCCCTCAATGGGCCTATATCGCCATCTGCTCCACCCGCCGCCCGCTTGTCTCCCCTTCCTGCTTGCGGGAAGGGGTTGGGGGTAGGGTTCGTCTTGCTCCCCTTTCTCCACACGGGCTAATCATTACCCACATCTTCCCGATCACCGATCAACGCCTCGTCGTAGGGGCGCGGCTTGCTGCGCCCCCCTCGCCAACTCGGTTGGAGAGGGGGCAGGGGGTGAGGTTCTTCGATTTAACCTGAATCCCCCACCATTTAGCTTAAATCTCGGCGCATTTAGGCTAAATCTATCCCACATTTATCCCCATTAAGGTTACTTTTATCCCAAACAAGCCTTATTATTTAGCCTGAATACACCCAATCCTAACCTCCAGCGCGTTAGAAAAAGGTTATTTTGCCGAGTCACGCCTTTGTGTTAAACGGGTCTGTTAGTCGCAACTTTACTTTTTCGCCTTCACGCCCTCGATCACGCCGTCCGCGCCCACCTTCACCCGCTGCCCACATGCCCCGCAGCCGTAGCTGTCGTCGTCGCCGTCGCGGTGCAGCGCGATCTGCCCACAGCGCGGACAGCACCAGATTTCCTCCAGCGCGCGCGGCCCGCTCGGATCGCTGTGCCCCGGCTTGGTCGCCCACACGATCCGGTAGTCCACCTGCCACACCTGGATTTCGACCCGTTCCAGCCCCAGTTCCTCTCGCAGAATATGCCGCAGTTCCCCGTGTGTGAAGGTTTTCCCCGGCATCATTTTGGCGTCGGCCCCCTGGCGGTTGGTCAGCACCAGCAGCCCGCCGGGACGCACCACGCGGATCAGTTCCCGCAGCACGTCCTTCGGGTGCATCATAAATTCGAGCGCTTCCAGGCATGTCACGCAGTCGAAAGTCTGATCCGGGAAGGGGAGTTGTTCGGCGGGGCAGTGCATCAGCGTGACGCGTTGCGCGTGTGGTGCGAGCTTTTCCGCCGCGATATGCAGCATTTTCCGGCTCAGGTCCAGCCCGACGATCCGCCCCTGGAATGTCGTCTGCTCGAAGAGGGCCAGCGGCAGCCGCCCCGTCCCGCTGGCAACATCTAGAATCAGCGGCGCGCGGACATGGGTCAGCCGTTGCAGCAGGGGCCGCGCCAGAAAATAGTCTTCCGTTTCCGAATCGAACTGCTTGATGTTATCGTAGCGGCTGGCGTACACATCGTACAGCCAGATCACCACGCCGCGCCCCAGGTAGACGCCTTCCGTTTTGATCAAGAGCCACCACGCCAGCAGCGCGATCAGCAGCCCCCCCATCACTAGTCCCAGCCAGATCATACTTATCCTTCATGTCGAGGTGTGATTCACGCATCGCCCCACTTCATTCTCAATCCCTCGCCCGATCTTCCCCCTCGCCAACTCGGTTGACGAGGGGATTAAAGGGAGTGAGGTTAATTGCCGGGGTTACTGCACCGAATTGACGTTGATCACTTCACTCGTAATCGTCGAGCCGTCCGGCATCGTCGCGAACGCCTGGATATACCCGTTCAGCCCGGATGTCACGCCCCACGCGATATACACACCATCTGTCGCGTTGATGTCCGTGCCAAGTGTCGTCCCGATTCCGGTCAGATCATCAAAGGGCGCGAACACAAAGTCCACGCGCAGCGCGCCCACGGGAGCATCCGGCCAGCGCAGTGTGACGGTTGTTCCCGGCTGGATGTTGTACACCCCGCCGCTGAACGACAGGTACGGCGTGATCGTCAAAATGTTGCGTACCCCTTCCGGCGGCACAAAGCTGGGATCGTAGCGTACGGTAAAGGGTGTACCGTTGGTCTGCCCATCATCGCTCGCCGCCACCGCACTGAACGTATAGGTGCCCGGCTGGAAGAAGGTATAGTCGATGAAGGCCCCATCCCACGGATCGACATCCTGCCCGATGCTGATCGGGGTGCCGCCCGCCACATCATTGACATAAAAGTTGACCGCCACTGCGTTGAGCACTTCGCCCGCGCTGATGCGCACCGTCTGCGAATAGGTGACAGGCCGCCCCTGGGCATCGAGCCAGAAGGGAGCCACTGTCAGAGCAGGGAGATTCGGAAATGTAATCGTCGCCGGAGCCGATGTCGGCACGACGGGCAAGCGTGGCACGTACAGCCGATCTCCCACATAGATCAGGTCTGCGTTGCCGAGACAGTTTGCCTGTTGCAGTTGCGCCGTAGTGCTTCCGGTATAGTCCGCAATGATCCCCAGTGTATCGCCCGCCACGACGGTATACACGGGCCATGTCGTAGGCGGCGAGATCGGTTGTGGTATGTATCATCCTGGTGCCTTTCGGATACGCTAACT
>DATAMF010000201.1:0-21793 GCA_036260665.1 Aggregatilineaceae bacterium
GTCGTGAAGACGAGTGGCAAACGAGTCAGGTGCTGCCACCCCGCACGGCGGCATTGGTGGATCGTCGCGGCGGCATTCGCCAAAGCATAACTGATCAGCGTTAATTTCCACAGGATCGAAATAATCCGGCTGAAAGGGGCTAACAGCGCACCGCCGACCAGCGCGGCGACAAATACCGGCGCGATCAAATGGCGGGGATGGGTTGAGGCGGGATGTGTCGCCAAAACACCAAATTTACCGATGCCATAGTTGAAAAACTGGCGCGCTAAGGCGCTGAAAGTCTGCCGCCCATAGTAGTCAGAGCGAATGTCGGGAGATAGATAGATGCGCCCGCCCGCTTTGCGAATACGGTAGTTGAATAAATAATCCTCGTTGATTTTCAGCTCGTCAAAGCCGCCGATGCGATCAAAAACGGAACGCGGCCATGCGCCCAGATAGACCGTATCGACATATTCGGCGGTGTCGCTGACGGTGAACCGACTGGGTACGCTGAACGGCGAACGGTACGCGGCGGCAATAGCTTTGCCGGTGGCGGTTATACCGACAAAACGCTGTGGACCGCCGACATTATCCGCGCCAGTCGCTTGTAGATGGTGAATGCAGCGGCTGACATAATCCGGCGCGATGAGGGTATGACCATCGACGCGAACGATAAATTCGCCGCGCGCTTCGGCAACGGCCCTATTCATCGAGATGGCTTGAATACGGCACGGGTTGTACAGCAGGCGAACACGCGGATCGCGGGCCGCAATCTGGCGAACCTGGGCAGGCGTGGAATCGGTGGAAAGGCCATCAACGACGAGCACTTCCATACATTCGGCGGGGTAATCCTGCGCCAAAATTGCGCCAAGAGAACGTTCGATCCAAGCGGATTCGTTATAAACAGGCAGCACTACAGTAACAAAAGGCGGCATAAGTTTCCTTACCCTGGTGAGGATGTGATTATAGCGCTAGTCCTCCGGTAGGGGGATACGCCGCCCAATGGTCAAGTTTCCGAGCGTAATCAGGGCAAAGATCAGAAGCAGACCCAGCGCGCTGACACCCGCTGCCAGATCCCAGTGGCGCGGGCTGAAACGGAGTACCACTTCGGCTCCGCCGGGGGGAATCGCGACAGACTGGAATGCCAGATTCGCGCGGTAGATAGGCGTATCCTGCCCATCCACGGTGGCTGTCCAGCCGGGATACCACGTACTGCTGATCACAAGATAAGCGGGGCCATCGGCACGAACATCCAGATGCAGCCGATCTGAGCGGCGCTCGATGATAGTGACGGTGCCCTGACTCAAGGAAACTGGCATATCCGGCGATTCGCCAGCAAGGAATGCGATTTGCTGCGGATCCCAATCCGGATCGCGCAGGTGGTCTTCGATGGTCGAATCCGAGTCCAGCCATTCAACTTCGGAGACTAACCACGCATATTGGGCGGTATCCGGCGAGATGGAAGGCACAACATCCTGCCAGCCGCGCGGAGTCTTGCCGTAGACTTCGGTGACAGCGGCCATACGGAGCAGGGAATTAGAACGGGTACCCAGGTCTTCGATCAGGTCGAGGTAGCGCTGGTAGTATTCGGGGACGAAGGGATCGAAGTTGTTCAATGAATAGACATTGTTGAGCATGTTCAGGTTTGACAGGCGAGATGTGCGGACATCGGGCCACTGGTCGCGCGCTTTGCGATAGTCCTTCACATCGAACAGCTTGTCGTATTTGATTTCCTGCTCGTAATCTTCAAACCAGTAAATGCGCCCGCCGCCTTCAGGCTGCGAAACCCCAAACTCACGCGAGTAAAAGTCTGAGGGAACGGTTGGATTAAGGCCACTGTTGGCCCACGCAAGATCGACGACAACAAAAAGTAAAACCGATGTACGCCACAACACCGGCGATATAAGCGAAGCACGATCCGGTTGGGTCAGGGTAAACAGCGCAGCCACCACCACCCAACAACCTAAAACCACCATGCCGCTGGCTAATACATCCAGGGCTTTCGAATCCTGATCCAGAAACTGCTGACCGACCAGCGCCATGATAACCATCGTGCCGCCACCGGCTACCGACAGGCGCGACCAAAAGACAAGCCACTTGCCGCGCCCCCAGTTCTGGGTACCGATTCCCGCCAGAATGGACAGCGAAAAAACGGTTAAGATCAACCACCGGACCGGTTCGCGGAAGGATTTAAAAGTCGGGACATAATCGTAGAGCAGATGATAGAGCGGGCTGTAATTGCCCAGCGCAACCAGCAGTGCGCCCAGCCCTAACAACACCCAAAAATAGACGGTCTGGAATGCGGGAAAATGCATGAGATACTGGCGGCGGCGGATGCGCCCCCCTATCGCTGCGAGCGCAGAGATAAACGGAATAAAACCAATGTAAGCGGCATCTTCAAAAAAGATACCTTCGGTGATGTACGACCCGTCTGCCGGCGTGCCAAAAAAATGAGGACTCAGCAGGGTAATAAGACGCAGGGGATGATAGGACAGGCTGGTGACGGTATCAAAGTCCATGCCGCCGGAGCGCTGCGACTCCTGCAAATATTCGACTGTCAAGACGATTTGAATGGATGCCAAAACAATGCCCAGAATCATACCCGTCGAAAAACGCAGCAAAGCAGCCAAACGATATGAACGGGTTCGGGTGGGCATACCGCGCGTGATCTGCCACAGAACATAGAGGCCGACCCCTAAACCGGAATACCATGTTGTTTGGGCATGACCCGCTAAAAGCTGCAACCCGAATGCCAGACCCAGCCAGCCGATGTTGCTCCAGCGACGCTGGATGAGGGTTAAATGCGCAAACCAAAAAATCCAGGGAATCCAAGCGGCGGCGTCCGCAGTGGGAAAGGAACCAAAACGGCCAATGGTGTAACTGGAAAGCGCATAGGAAAGCGCGCTGATGGCACGCCCGAAGGGTTGGATACCCAGCACGCCGGTGAACTGCCACATCCCGACAGCGGCCCAGATGACATGGCCCAGGGCGATAACCGACATGGCCGGGCCGTTGGGCAGCAGCAGAAACAACCAGTTAGGCGGGTAAAAGATGGCGCTCTGATAATTGGCAATTAGCGGAGCACCCGCACCTAGGTAGGGATTCCAACCGGGAAGCTGACCCGCGCGCAGCTCGTCAAAAGCGAAGTGCCGCCAGGGATAAAATTGCAGCGAAGGCAGTCCCCAGAAAAGCACCTGCCCACTGATCAGGCGATGAAACAACGCCAACAGCGCGAAGGCCAAGAGCGCAAAGGGGAGCCAGCTTGGAAGATCGCGCTTCAATGTTTCACCTCATAAACTGTAACGGAGTCTTGGGAAAACAAAATGTTCAAATCCTCTGCCCATGTGCGAGTTTCGATGTCCAGACTCGCGAGAATATAATCGACATGTTTCAATAAATTTTCAACTGAAAGTGAATCTAATTCCCCGGCAAAAAAGCGTTTTACCGTTTGTTCTTTCTGCTTAAAATTCATCGTTTCTGGCCCATGACCGATATAGGTGTGTAAATCGGTTTGTACCGTCAAATAATTGCTCACATCCTTCGAGCTTAGAACGACGGCATCCGGTGGCGCTAACCGATTCAAACGATCCATCGCCGCTAATTCGGGGTGAGGATTGAATAGTGGGCGGCTGGGATGGAGCGCGCTGAAAGTGGCCCCTAACCAGATCAGAAGCGCGGTAGGCAGCGTTAAACCCAGTACGGCGATCCGCGCCCGATTCCATGTTTTGCGGTGTGAGAATAACAAGGATAGGCCCGCTGATGCCAAAATGCTCAGTGGAACAAGAATGCCTTCCGCCAAACGCCGCTGTACGTTGATCGGCAGGTAGACGAGCAGCGGTGCTACAACAATCCAGGAGGCGAGCAGCAAATGCGGAAGTTCTCGCTTACGCCAAACCCAATGCAGGGCTACGACTGCGGGGACTGCCAGCACTCCGTAACCGATGAGATAGTGCAAGGGATGGGGAGAAGGCAGGTTATTCTGGGCAGACCAACGGCCCATCACATCGTTGGTGAGAAAGACAAAACTCGTATAAAGGAGATAGGGAAGCGGTACCAGCGCCGCTGTGATCGCCCGCCAGAATAAAGGCCAGGGGAAACGGCGCGTTTGCAGCCAAGCTGCCAAGCCCCAACAACCCAAAAGCACATAAAGCACGGCGATGTAAAAGGGTACACATACGCCCATCATCAGCCATGCAAGCCCAGCCAGAAGACTGCCACGCCATGTCTGGTCGTTGAAAAACAGCAGAAAACCGCCTAATAAACCACAGCGGGCGAGTTCGAGGTGGGGAAGGCCGAACAGAATCAAAAAACTGAAGCCTTCGGGGACGTAAAAATCGACAGGCAGCGAACCTAACCACTCTCCCCGGCCTGCTATTTCAAGCACCCACCCTAAGCCACCGCCGAGAGTCATAAGCAGCAACGCCAGCATACGAGAGGCAGGATGCGGCAGAAAATGGGCAGCGAAACGGTAATAAAGCAGAATCAGGGGAATGCCAAGGATGATCCGGGCGAGATGAAATGTTACCGCTAAGGCCGTCGAAAAATCCGGCTGATCGGGGTTGGCAAACAACGCCGCCAATTTACCCAAGAGAATATAGGGTAAAAACAACAGCGCACCGTCGTGAGATTCGGAGGTGTAGCGGATAGTAAACAGCCAAGTTCCCTGGGCACCGATCCTCATTTTGGTGAGGTAGCTGTTGCCATCTTCGGCCCCGAAAAGAAAGCCGCTGAACTTCCAATCCTCATTTTGGGAGCGCCAAGCCACCAGATAGGGAAAGGTGGTAAGAATCATGAGCAACACGGCGAACAGAATCACCCGCTGCCATTCAGTTCGCGTGATTCGCGGCACGAGAATCCCCCGCTAATTCAAAATGACGATGCGGACAGCCCCTTGGGTCACTTCCTGTTGGATGCGATCGGGTGGAATTTCATCCATGCAAGTCCAGCCCGGCGCGCCCAGACCCTGCTCGTTAGTGCGCAGGACTTCGATGCTGATGCCGTGATTTTCGAGTATCTCGGACTCAAAACCAAGCGCTCGCAGCTCGCCCACTGGGTCGTTGTTTTGAACATCAATCTGGATAGTGCGAAGGTCATCGTTGTGATAAAGCGCAGTCACATGACCATCGTCTGTGACCTGGATCGAACGGACCAAGCCCCCATTGACATCATCCAGAAGGCGTTGAATTTTAATTTCCTTTGCATCCTCTTCCGAAAAGTCACGTTCCTGTGGACCCCACAAGATATATTTGACATGGAAAGGCAGGGCATCACTTAAAAGTGTGGTGCAATCGGTGCCCCGATACCAGTCTTCGACCTGTTCCAAGCGTTCATCGGCGTGAACAGTTTCGATAGGATGGCCGTAAACTACAACCTGTTCCGTATTGCCGGGAACCCACAGACTGACATTAGGCGACGCTAGTACAACAGCGTCTTCTTCGCCATTGTCTTTGAGCCATTGGAGGGTGTGCCAGTAGTCGGATTGCAGCACGACACCCGTTTCGAGGCCGACATCCGGCTTGATCACACTAACGAGTGGGATGAACATATTCAAAATGTTGGAGGGAATAATAAACACGATCAGCGTTACCAATACAGGTGCACGCCATTGGCGGGGGATTTTATAAAACCAATAGTCCTCAATCGCGCGAACGGCAAAAAACACTAAGGGAATCACCAAGCCCATATTGAGACGGCGCTGCAAACTAAACGGTGAATACAACCCCATAACATTGACTAAAAACCAGAGCAGCATAAACTGATCACCGTCTCGCTCAAAGCGGCGAATTGCGCGGGCCAAACCCGGAATGGCTGTCAAAAGCAAAAGGCCGTAACCAAAAATATAGGAGTATATGGGTGGCGAGGGAGAATGATCCTGCTCCAAAAAGATCGCCATTTCGTCGTTAAAGCGAAAAACGGCCAGCGAATAGATTACGAAAGGAATGGCAGGAAGCCATAACATCGACGCCCAACGCAATTCATGGACCGGAAATTCACGTGTGAGATAGGCGCGGATGATGACATATAACACGAGCGCGCCACCAATGGGCACCAGGGCAGTGGGCTGGTTGAGCGCTAACAGCATCGACAGGAGGATTAACCCCAAACCGCCATTTTCCACACTTGGCTCTGCCGTATAAC
The DNA here is from genome assembly GCA_036260665.1 of Aggregatilineaceae bacterium. Classification (GTDB taxonomy): domain Bacteria; phylum Chloroflexota; class Anaerolineae; order Aggregatilineales; family Aggregatilineaceae; genus DATAMF01. The sequence goes on from DATAMF010000201.1 coordinate 6,118, forward strand.
CACGCCGGAAGACAACCATAAATGTGGACGCAACCAACGCGAGGCAGGCAATGCTAAAGGGAAAATGCGGATTGGCGAGGGAGGAGAAAAATGGGAATGTTTCGGGGATAACTAAGTCGGCAGCAATTGACTCTGTGTTAAAGATAAGTAATAACCATCCCAAGCCAGAACCGAGCGCGACCAGGGCAAAAAAGATACGGCGAGGACGAAGGCGTACCCAGACAGTCGCGCCAAACTGGTAAAGGGAGATATACATAAACAGGCTGGTTGCTAAACGGGTGAGATGGAAGATGACCAAATTAGACAGGCCAGTAATGCGCGCGGTGTGGCCTAAAAGGAGATAGAAGGTGTGAAAACCAGCCCCATCATGGGCTTCGGGAGAATGGCGAAGTTCAAACAGCCATGATCCCTGACGCCCCTGTTCAATTTGTGAAAGATAAGCCGCCCCATCTTTTGGATTCGTCAGCATCCCCATGAAATGCCAGTCTTCTTCACTGTCGTTCTGAATGGATGCCCAGGCGTAGGGAACAAGAGTCAGCGCGACCAAAAGACCGCTGAGAATAATCACCCAACGCCATTCGGCTTTAGAGACATAAACAGAACGTAATGTCTGCATAAGCAATCCTCTAGGTTTGCTGTGTGAATCCGCCGTGTAGTATAATGCGGCTTGGCAATTTATGCCTTATTCACCGATTGATTGTGTACTTATTCTATCACAATGCCGGAGCCATTTATGAGTCAGCCTCAAGCATTATACCGGCTACAAAAACTCGATCTGGAATTGGATACGCGACGCGCTCGTGTGCGAGAGATAAACGCCGCGCTCGAAGATCGCAGTGTTGTGCTGCAAGGGCGGGCCGCAGTTGAACAACTGCAAGCCACACTGCGTCCCCAGGAAACCCGTGCTTCTAATCTTAATCTAGAACTCAAAACAATTGCCAGTCAGAACAGTGATTTGAATGGGCGTCTATATGGGGGAAAAGTGAGCAACCCCAAAGAACTAGGAGATATCGAGCACAAAATTGCTGAACTTAAACGGCGAAATGCTGAGTTGGAAAACCAACTGCTCGAAACGATGATTTCGGTCGAGGAACTTCAGGCCTCCCTTGTAGATGCAACACAAAAACAAAATGAACTGGAAAAAAGTCGCTCTGCAGAGGAGGAAACGCTCACTGCCGAACTAAGCCGCCTAAAGCGCGAAATCAAAGCGTTAAAAGCTGAGCGCGAAACAGCGGAAGCACAGGTAAACGACGAAAACAAGGCCCTTTACCAAACCCTGCGGGCATCCAAACAGGGGCATGCGGTGGTTTTGCTTAAAGGGGATATGTGCTCGTACTGCCGGGTTGACCAGACCAGTAATATTGTCCAGCAGGTGCGCCAGGGGCGTGACTTGATACACTGTCAAAGCTGCGGGCGTATTCTGGTCATACTTTAAGGTAGGGTGGACTTATGCGTTTTGATCCGCTTTCTTATGTATTGGGTTTTTTGACCGCAGCGGTAATCTCGCTGGCGGCGTGGTTTTTCCGGGCGCGGCTGGTGCGAATTCAAGAAACTGCTGGCGAACAGATCGAAGGCACGCGGCAGTTTATTGGACGGGCGGCGGATGCTCGATATGCACGTGATATGACGCGCTACTTCCAACAATATCATATTGCGGGGAATCTCGTCGATTTGCCTGCCGTGTTGCTCGAACCGCACCTGATCCCGCCGCCAAGCCCGCTGTTTCCGCCGGGTGGAGAAGATGCGCCCGCGCGGGACGTGTTTGATGTAATTCCGATGTTCCACGATATACCGCAAAGCTATGCGCCTTTCAATGTCGAATCGATCACGTTGGATGATCTCGGCGCGGGAGATCGGCATGTGGCAATTCTTGCTGCCTATGGAATGGGGAAAAGCACTACGCTCGCAACTCTGGCGCTGATGGCGCTTGGTGAAGTGCAATTTGAAGCACTTGAAGATATGACACAGCAGGCAATTGATGAGCAGGAAAAGGGACTGACGAAAGAGGAGCGCGCCCAACGTGCCCGCGAACGAGAGCGAATTCAAGAACGGGCGATGGAAAAGCTGCACGATGCACGGGAACGGCAACGCGAACAGTTAGCGCAAACCACAGCCGTTGTAACCGAAAATTTGCCACGCATCGAGATACGTGGACTGCTGCCGATTTATATCCATGTGGCGGACCTGGATTTGACGCCCGCCAACTATGGCAAAGACAGCCAACTTGATCCAGCAGAACCTCTGATGCGGGCGGCGCAACGGTATGTTTCGACGGTTACAGCGCAAGTCGTGGGCAGCGTGATTTACCCGGCGTTGGATGCGGGACGAGCGCTGGTGCTGGTGGATGGCTATGATGAGGCATCGCCCAAGGTTCGTGACCAGTATTTTTACTGGCTCCAACAATTCCGCACGATTTACGGCCAGAATATGATCGTGATCGCCGGGCCTGCCGAAGGGTATGAAACGCTGGTGACACTGGGCTTCACACCCTGTTTTTTGCGCGCGTGGCGCGAGGATGACTATACCATGCTGGCGAAACGATGGGCGGCAGCATGGACGGCGCAAGGCCAAGGACGGCAGAAAAACACATTGCCGGACGATCAGGTAATACGCCGGATCAGTGTCGATAATCGGGGGCGTTCGATTCTGGATGTCACGCTGAAGATATGGGCCGGACTGGCAGATGATACCCGCGAAACTGGACGCGTGGGCTGGTACGATGCGATGGTGAATCGCAAACTGTCGGATGCGGAGTTGGGGCAAGTGCTGCCTGTACTTGCGAGTCACTATTTAGAAGCAGGAAGCCCAGTTCCTCACACAACAGTACTGGATACTATCGCCAAGACGATCAGACCGGACACGGAAGCGAAAAAAGCACCCAAGCCTGAAGAAGTGCTGGAGACATTAGTAAAAGATGGCCTCCTAGTGGTGCGAACAGGCAATTCTTACAGTTTTCCACATCCCCAGATTGCCAGTTTTCTTGCCAGCATCGCGCTAGTTGAGACAGGGGTAGACCGGTCAGCAGAACTTGCCACGAATCCGATCTGGCGTGATGTATTGGGGTATGCTGCCGGGAAGATTGACCTGCGGCCCTATATTATCCGGAAGCTGAGTACGGCCCCAGATTTGTTCTACAGCGAGTTGTTTAATATTGTTTACTGGCTTCCCGATGCACCATCGGATGCAGGCTGGCGGGCCGACCTGTTCAAGCGGTTGGCGGCGGCATTGATGGCACCGGAACAATTTATTATGGTACGGGAACGGGCGATGGCGGCATTGATTGCCTCACGGGATAAAAATATTCTGTTTATTCTGCGACAGGCATTGCATTCTACCGACCCCGAAGTGCGACGGATCGCGTGTGTAGGCATTGGGGCGCTGGGCGATCCTGATGCGATCAAAGATCTGGAACCAATGCTCACCGATCAAAATCATGATGTGCAACTTGCAGCCGGACTGGCGCTGGGCGCAATTGGCACCGACCATGCCCTAGAAGTCATGGTCCACGGACTGCTTGAGGGGTCTGAGGAATTACGGCGTGCCGTAGCGGAAGCATTGGCGGCGATTCCAAACGAGGGACATGCGATTCTGCGGGACGGAATTGAAAGCGAAGATATTCTTATCCGCCGCGCCTCGGTCTATGGATTAGGGCGTATCAAAGCGCCTTGGGCATTGGTCTCGCTTTACCGGGCGATGTTAGAAGATGAACAGTGGTATGTGCGTTCCGCTGCCGAAGAAGCGTTTATGCAAGCTCAATCGGCTGACCGAGACGGGCCGCATAAACATCCTGAAGCGGATGCCCTGGTGTGGTTGATTCAATGGGCCGCGGATCGGGGTGAAGGTGTGCCTGCCGGGGTAAACGCGCGGCAAGCGTTGGTACGGGTTCTGCAAGAAGGCCAACCGATCCACCAACAATTAGCGGCAGTCACCCTGGCGCGGTTGGGGCATGTGCCCGCGATCAAACCCCTGTATAACAATCTGCGCAACAAAGAAGCTGGCGTGCGTGGCGCGGCATATTCCGCCTTAGCTGATCTGCAAATGCGGCTCGGACAACCTCTGCCAGGGCTTACATAGGTTTTTGTGGTGCGTACTGGCTATCAATGCAAGCCATACGCACCACGACCAAACAGACTGAATCGCAAATGATCCTAATCGTGTAAATGATCGGCATAGTTGTATCGTCGCTGGTTGCCGCTCCGCTCGCCAAATCACCATAATGCACCCGGTAATGATGCTGCTGAAAAAGGTTTTTGCCTGCTGCGCGTCCCCCGATGTAGGGAGCGTTTAGCCCTAACTGACCTGATGTGGGGAGTAAGTTGATCAAGCCGACCACACTGGGTCGGGTAGCTCCAGAGGTGAACTACCAGAATGCTACCCCCCCGATGAACAATATTCCGGCAAGCACAATTAACGCAACCAAAAGAGGAACGAATGAGGGCCGGATGGATGTGGTGGGCTGACATTCATCCACGGTCGGTTCCCAGGGTGGGGCATAGGGAATGTTCCGGAGGCTGGTCGGCGCTTCCGATATTCTATTCGATACACAGGGGGGAGTCGAGGTTAAGACCGGAATGGCAACCGCAGCCTGTTTCCGTTGTTGGGTATCTAACTGCTGCATCATGTGTAATGCGCCTGCATGATACGGATTCAGGTAGAGAACATGGGTCAGCGCCTGCCGCCGTTCCTCCAACGACATTGTGACACGGGCCAAACCCCACCACGCCATTGCATAATTCGGATCGTCGTTCAAAACCTGATAAATTAACTGCCGAGCCGGATCGCGCTGACCATTTTTAGCAAAATCAGCAGCCTGAACCAACATTTGACGGTGATAAGGCTGGACCATTTTTCCCCCTTAAAGCATGCTTTCCCTTATTTTATATGCAGCACTGCTTCATTAAACGGGGGATTTATGAATTTATTCCCAAAATGCCTACTCTTCAGGGGGCGCGATGTTGTTCAGCAAGCCAGGGAGAATTTCATCTTCGGGCAGACAAAAAAACAGTTCACGAATGCTGGTGTGATAGATCGCAGTGGCTTCATTAACGCGGAAAACAATGCGATAGCCATCAATTTCTTCATTCGTATAATCGCCGCTCACCCTAGGGCAACCCAAGCTTGAATCCGACCATGTGACCGCGATCAAGCTGATGAGTTCAGGTTGGGGCACGCTAAAACGGGACGCTACATCGCGGGCCGCCAGTTCAACCATGGAAGCGGCTATCGGATCGGCAGGCAGCGGTTCACCTTGCAGATCGACCCAATCGGGGCAGAGAAAAAACGTTTCTTCGTTGTCGGTGTGGTACGCAAAAATTCGTCCACCTGCACTGTAGATGATCCGATAACCAGTCGTAAAAGAAACAGTTTCATCATGACCGGGACAGCCCCACGAGGAATCACGCCATGTGAATGATTCCAGAGACAAAAGCCGCACATTGTCTCGTGATTCACCTTGCTCACCGGTTAGATCATTCAGCGTTATGTTCAACAGATGCTGAGCCGCAGGGGGAATCAAAGAGACGCGCTGTTCGGTGGGCGACTGCGCCAAACTGGACGGATCAGGAAGTTCGGTGGGCGTTGTGGTTGGAGCCACAATGGGCAGGTCGGGGGAAGGGGATGGTGTGAAGGGCGCAAGCGTGCGCGTCGGTAGAGGGTCGGATGGAGGCGCAGCATCACTGCGACAGCCAGCCAGCAGCGCCAATCCGATCCCCACTAGGAGCAAGTGCCGACGATATAGCACCGCCCATCGGTGTTTGACGATCACCGTTAACCGCCACGCACCAAACGCTGTTCAATCCAATTGGGGCTAACCCCTTCGACACTGATAATTTTGTTGGGTTTGTCTTCGCCTGCGACAATTTCGATTTGAGACGGATCAACTTCGAGCACACCCGCCAGATATGCGATCAATTGAGCATTGGCGCGCCCTTCGTTCGGCGTCTCGGTGAGGCGGATTTTCAGGGAGCCATCATCCTGAATACCGACAATTTCCACTTCATTCGCACGAGTCACCACGCGCACAGTGAATGCTGCGCCCTGTTGGGCATCGGTAATCTTAAATTCGCGCGGCATCGAACTATCCTTTCTCAACTGACCATCGTGATCAGAATCTGCCCAATGAACTGTAACAGGATAATAGCGATGATGGGGCTAAAGTCAAGTCCAGCGGCAGGCGGCAGCAGATTTCGAATGGGCTGTAACACTGGTTCGGTCAGATCGAAGATGGCGCGCACGACAGGATTATAGGGGTCAACCTGTATCCAACTCATCAGGACGCGTGCCAGAATGACAAGGGAATACAATTGAATCAACAAAGCAAATATTTCAGCCATCGTCTCACTCTCCTCATTCCATTACACATTCACACGGCGCGCGCCGAAGAGGGCGCGGCCAATACGGACCAGGGTCGCCCCCTCTTCAACCGCCACCGGATAATCATCAGACATGCCCATACTGAGATGCTGCCAGACGCCCTGCGGGAAGTCGTTTGCCAGCGCCTCGCGCAGTTCGTGCAGGGCTACAAACACCGGGCGGGCTAATTCGGCATGTTCGACAATGGGGGCCATTGTCATCAGACCCTGCACTTGTAAACCGGGCAGGCCAAGCACTTGAGTAATATCATCCCAAAGTGATTGGCGAAGCGCCGCGTCATCTCGCCAATTATACGCATCCCAGCCCTCTTTGGTTGCTTCGCCGGACACGTTAATTTCAAGCAACACATTGAGCGTTTGGTGCTGGTCCGTCATAGCGCGGCTGATATGTTCCGCCAGCTTCAAACTGTCCAGAGAATGTAACATGGCAAAATCGGCGGAAAGATAACGTACTTTGCGACTCTGCACATGCCCGATCATATGCCAGAAAATCGGCGGACTAGTCAACGCGGCGACAGTGGGGATTTTGCTCGTCGCCTCTTCTAAACGATTTTCTCCAAAGTGGCGCAGACCTGCCGCAACTGCTTCGGCTACCCGTTGCGCGGTGTGGGTTTTGCTGACTGCAACCAATGTCACCGAGTCAGGCGAACGGCCCGCGCGTTGACAAGCGGCATCGATTTCAGCCTGCACCAATACGAAATTTTCGGCGATGGATAAAGCTTCCATCTAATCCCCCAAAGCCAACACCACTCCAAAACGCCCCGTCCGGCCTTGTTCGGCGCGATGGGAATAAAACTCATGTACCGATGTGGCGGTACAGATGGCAGCGGTTTCGATCTGGACTACACCGGCACGTTCAAGAGCCAGATGGTTAGCTGCCCACAAATCGAGATAGGCACTGCCGTCGTCCGCGCGACGGACTAAACCCTCTATTTGACCGAACGACTGTTGAACCGCCTGCACAACTTCTTCGCCCACTTGATAATGATCTGGTCCAATACAGGGGCCAATGGCGGCCTGAACATCTTGCGGGCGTGAACCATAGGCGGTCTGCATCGTGTGGAGAGCGCTAATTCCAGCACCAGATACTGTCCCACGCCAATCGGCATGAGCTATCCCAGCAACGTGCTGAACCGGATCATAAAAAAGTATAGGCGCACAGTCGGCAAAACGCATGGTTAAGGGTAAACCTGGATGATTTGTGACCATGCCATCGGCACGGGCCAGCCAACGCCGGTGCGGTACACGACCATTTACCACCACTGTATCCGCGCTGTGAACCTGCCAGACCGTACAGGCGCGGCTTTCATCCAGATTCAAAGCCTGGTAGACACGATGGTGATTCTCCTGGACCGACGCCTGAGAATCGCCCACTGTCCCACCGAGATTGAGCGAATCCCAGGGGGATTGGCTTGCCCCGCCCAGACGCGTAAACACCCCATGTGACAGCCGAGAACTGCCAGTCCATTGATCGAACTGATAATAAACCAAACCATTCTGGTGGTTTCGATACACAATATCACTCCAACACAATTTAACAGGAATTATAGCGCACAGTTTCCCTTGCGCCGATAGGCACATTGCACGCCCTTGGGGAAGCCAGTAAAATAGGAACTATGCCTAACTTAATTGGAAAGCTCAATGTGCTGGTTCGATCCAGCGTGCAAAGTGTTTTGGGCGATGATCCAAAACCTTCACGACGGCAAAGACAAACTCCGTTGTTGTCACGTTTGGGAAAAGATATTGATCATGAGATCGCAGCGCTGCGCGAAAAAGTTAATGTAGCGCTGGATGATGAAGATCGACTTGCGGCTGAACTCGAAACTCTGAAGCAGCGGGCGGCTGATTGGGATAAACAAGCCGATCAAGCGGTCCAAAAAGGGGACGAGGCAACCGCACGGCATGCCATTCACCAGATGCAACTTCAGCAACAGCGCGCGGCTATGCTGCAAGCGGAGTTGGAACAGCACCGGTATGAAACATCAGAATTAATCAGCCGGGTGAATGAACTGGATGCTGTCGTCGCCGAAGCACGCAGCCAACCCGCACCAACCAGTGATGAAGAAGCGGACGAACCCTTATCCATCCGGCTGCGGCAAGCGCGTCAGACTTATGAAACCCAAGAAATGGAAGCGCTAACCAGCGAAACGCCTGTCATTAAGGTAAGCGAAGCCGAGATTGAGGATGATCTCGCTCGGCGGCGCGCTCGTTTAAGCTTGTAAACTACTATAGCCGCCTGCATGTTCAGGCGGTATTTATAAATAATGGCTATGGATTTTTTGTCGACTCTCAACGCTAAACGAATACTGATTGCCGAAAGCAACCCTGATGTTATGGATGGGGTGGCCGCTGTGTTGGATGCCGCCGGCTACAATACCCATAAGGCTTATTATGCGGGTGATGCGATTTATATGCTGCAAAACTCGCGGCTGGACCTGGCGCTGATCGACACACATATGGCGGACCGCGATCAGCGTACCTTAGCCTCGCGGATGGATGAGTTCTCTGAAATGGTATGGATTGCGGTTGTGGACGCCCACGATCAGCATCCCGACGATTTTTTGCGCAAAGGCGCATCGGCTTACTTACATCGCCCACTCAAGCGCGATCCTGTTTTGATACAAATTAAGCGTGTATTAGACGGGCAAAAAATGGAGATGCCTGCTGTTACGCCTCCCGCGCCTGTTCCCAAGCGTGATGAATTTAGTCAAAAACTCGAACGCCGACTGGTTGAGCAGCAAACGCTCTCGGCATTGGCACGGTCACTGAGCGCGGTACTCGATTTGGATGAACTGCTCTCGCAAGTGGTCGATGCGGCGGTACGGCTATGCAATGCAGAAGAAGGAATGCTGCTGCTGCCCGATGAAAATGGCCAGGCATTGTATGTGCGGGCAGTTAAAGGCATTGACAGCGCGACTGCCAGTAGCTTCCGAATTAAAACCGAGGACACGCTGGCCGGGCAGGTTTTTCGCAGCGGCGAACCGCTCCTTGTAGGTGATCAAGGCTGGCAGAAAATAAAAACGGAGTATCTGGTCAAGTCACTGTTATATGTCCCCCTATCGATCAAGGGCCAGACGATAGGGGTATTGGGGATCAATAACAAGCTGACGGATCGCACCTTTAACAAACATGATACTGAGTTACTCCAAGACTTGGCAGCTCACGCGGCGATAGCGATTGAAAACGCCCGGTTGTATGAGGAAAGTCTCAACCGTACACGGGAACTGAGCCGTTTGGTGCAGGCTGGCGAAGCGGCTAATTCGTCACTCGCCATTGATCGCGTGCTGTCAGTCATTGCCGGGGAACTGATTGGGGCTTTGGGCGTCAGCCAGTGTTACATTGGAGAATGGAATCAGCGGCAACTTAATACGCTGGCGGTTTGTACGCGTGCGCTCTGGGCTAGTGAGACAGGGCCGCAGATTGCTATCCGAGATAACCCCGCGATACGACAGGCGTTTACAGAAAAAAGAATTATTCTGGCGGCGGGCGAAAATACCAGCGATCCCACACTTAAGGCCTGGATGCCGCACCGCACACAAGCCGAAACGATTGTCTATATTCCTTTGTTTACCCAAGAACACCTCATTGGACTGATCACGCTCTACCACATTCACCAGGTGCAGGAAGAAAGTCGTTATCCTGCAACGGTATACCGTCAAATTCAGCAAATTGCGCTGGAGATGAGTGTCAGCCTGGCCGGAGCACGCGTTAATCTCAATCAAGACACGCTTTTTCGGGCGGCGCAGCGGATTATGACTCTCACCAGTAGTGATTGGTGTGAAGTTGCCCTGTTGAATCCCACCAACCGCCAGATCAATCTGATGCTGTCACATGGAGAAGCCATCTGGCGCGAGGGGGCAGGGTTTGGGCTGGACCTGAATCGATTTGGACAACTGGCCGACGTGTTGAGCGGGCAGCGAACATTTACCGATTCGAATGAAGGCGATTTTCAGGTACTCACCGAAAAAGGATATGGTAAGAGTTTCCTCGCCATACCCCTCGTGATCAAAGGCCGCATGTCGGGCCTAGTCGTACTGGCCGACACGCTGCACACCCGACACTTTTCACGCCGGGAAATTGAACTGGCACAGGCGCTGGTATCACAGGCCGCTAACGCGATTGATAATGCACACCTGTTCCGCGATTTGGAACGCAGTCTGGAAGAATTGCGCCGGACCCAGAGCAAACTGGTCCAGACCGCGCGGCTTTCGGCTATGGGAGAATTAGCCGCTGCCGTTGCCCACCAGATCAATAATCCTCTCACAACCATTCTAGGGGATACTGAATTAATTTTGCAGGACTTGCCAGACAATGATCCGAACGCGGAAGCGTTGGCCGCCGTTTTACGCGCAGGTAAACGAGCACATGAAGTCGTACGGCGGTTATTGGGAATGGCGCGGCAGAAAACATCAGAAGATTTACAGGAACTGCTCGATCTAAATGAAACCATCAGCAATACCCTGATGTTGGTCAAAAGTCATGTTCAACAGGGAAATGTCCAACTTCACATCGACCTGGGAGAGCAACTGCGGCCTGTAATGGCTATTCGCGGCGAATTGGAAGATGTGTGGTTAAATCTGCTGCTCAATGCGCGGGATGCGGTTGCCAACCGTCCCAACCCCCAGATTGGTATCCAAACCTGGGAAGAAGGGGAACACAACGTCATTACTGTGTGGGACAACGGAACGGGCATTCCTGAAGCACTCCAACGGCAGATTTTTGAGCCATTTTTTACAACTAAACCAGCGGGTGAGGGCACTGGGCTAGGACTGCATATCTGCCGTCAAATTGTGGAAAAAAGCCAGGGTAGCATCCATCTGGAGAGTGCTTATAATCAAGGTACTCGTTTTACGATATTTTTACCAGCATTTGATAGGCGGGGAGATGACAGCTAAACCTTATATTTTGGCGGTTGATGATGACCCAGACGTGTTAGGTACGCTGTCCCGTGCATTGGGCCGCGAGGGATTTGATGTTGGACGTGCGAGTTCGGGTCTGGAAGCACTAAAATTATTGTCGCAACGGCGGCCTGATCTTATTATTTTGGATATTATGATGCCGGGCCTAGATGGGTTGACGGTATGTCGCAAAATCCGCTCTGATCATCAATATGACGATGTCACCATTCTGTTCCTGACTGCGCGGGGCGGTACGGACGATGTGGTGGCCGGTTTGGACGTCGGTGGAGATGATTATGTAGTCAAACCGTTTGAACTGGCCGAACTGACCGCACGAGTTCGCGCCCTGGTACGGCGCAGCCAGCGGAATACGATTATGGAAAGCTCGGTGTTAGAGATACCTGGACTACGCCTGGATTCGAATACCCATCAAGTCAGTGTACGCGAGAATGAACCGATCCAACTCACGGCTACTGAACATCGACTGCTCCGGTATTTGCTGGAACATGTGAACCAGGCTCTATCACCCCAACATTTGTTAGAAGCGGTATGGGATTATCCGCCAAACACGGGAGATCCGGATCTGGTGCGCGCCCATGTGCGTAATCTGCGTGCCAAACTGGATGAGAGCGATACGGAACCGCCCTTTATACGAACTATTCATGGGGTCGGGTATATGATCGCTGGATAAACCCAGAAATTTTTCACATAACTTTCATGGCTTCAGCGTCCAAACAGCATATTTGTCGCTTATACTAAGTCCAGACGAATGAACTGTTGAACCTGTGAGCCAGCCTAGATGTCACAAAGTTTTTCTTCCTTGACCCGAATTTTGGCAGTTGATAACGACGCCGAGGTGTTGTCCACAATAGGGCGCGCACTGGAGCGTGAAGGCTACCAAACCATTACAGCAAAAGACGGCCTGACCGCCCTTCGCCTGGCCCGTGAATATCGCCCCGCTTTGATCATCCTCGACATCATGATGCCGGGGATGAATGGATTTGAATTGTGTGCCCAACTGCGCCGGATGCCGCTTGTTGAAGATACCCCTATTTTGTTTCTGAGCGTCCATATGGAAGCTGATCATGTGGCACGGGCGCTGGATTCGGGTGGGGATGATTATCTGCGCAAGCCATTCGTGGCGCGTGAACTGATGGCTCGTGTTCGAGCATTGCTGCGGCGGACCGTGCGTAAATCCTCCCAAACTGGCCCGACCTTGGCGCTCAACCCCAAAACCCATGTTGTGATGCTGGATGGGACGCCGGTTACACTGACGCCAACCGAATATGATCTGTTAAACTATTTGAGCCGCCACCAAGCCCAACATCATACGGCTGAAACGCTGCTGCAAGTGTTGTGGAACTATCCACCCGGAACGGGCGACACCGCGCTGGTCCGCAATCATATCCGCAACCTGCGCCGGAAGATTGAGCAAGACCCCGAACGGCCTGAGATCATTGTATCGCTGCATGGGCGAGGTTATGCGGTCCACGCACGGATTGCCTATACTGATGCCGCCGTTCCTGTTACACCCATTTCTCAGTAAGTTTTGCCGAATACAACGCTGACAAATCTTTATCAACTCCGCACAAATTTACACCAAGGCAGTATGGTATTATTCAAGTAGGGGGCGGTAGACTGTATTGCTCCCTCTGTTGGCATTGTAGGTTTTGAGGTGATACCATGCGCGCCACATTACGAAGAATGATTGCCATTCTGGACGGAACACCGACGCGCGCGCGCGGCCAAAGCTTGGTAGAACTAACGCTGACCCTCCCGGTTCTGTTGATCATGATCTTAGGTCTGACAGAAATCGGGTGGTATGCGAATAACTACCTGAACCTCCTCGACATAGTGCGAGAAGCGGGCCGCCAGGGGTCCACGCGCGATCCGATGACCTGGGTAGATGGCCAGGAGAAAAATTACAACCAGATGGACTGTGAGGAGTTGTCGGACCGTTATGACAAACTCCCGTTCGAAAACAATACCACCTGGCCGGGGCCAGACCTGTCGGGGTATGGCTACCAAGATCGTGGGGAGCGGCGTATCGGGTATTACGATTACGTCGCCTGTTCGGTGATCGGCAACATGTCTCCAATGGTATTTGATGACGAAAAGGATGACATTGTTGTATCGGTCTTCCAATTTTTAGTAACCCCCAAAAACAAAACCGGGACACTGAAGGTGAAAATCGTGGGGCGGCTGCCTGCACGTGCCAACGAGTGCCAAGGTGATGATGCCTATGATCCCTTTGACTGGAATCCGCGCAACGGGACAGGTAACGACGCGGGGGAATTTACCAGCAGTTACGATTCCGAATGGGACAATGTGCGGGGATATTGTTTCCGCTGCAACCATGAGATGGATTATGGTGGCGGTGTTCCGTGTTTAGGTTCGGAATTTTCTACTGCTGAAGTTGAAGCCATGCTGAACTTCGATGGTGATGCAGATCAGCAGCGCAAGTTGGCCGAGTTGGCCGATTTTGGACTTGTCCTGGTTGAAATTTACTGGACTCACTACCAGTTACTGGGGCTTCCCTTTTTCAATCTCGGGCCGTTAGAAGACGGGCAGACGATTCATGTTTGGACTTTCTTCCCGGTATCAGCGGCAGAACCCAAGATTTCTGAGACGGTGAATTACTAGCGAGTAGGAACAGCCGGAATTATGAGACGATTGCTCATCTTAAACCCGATCTCCCGGCGCATTCGACAGAGCCAGCGTGGTCAGTCCATTCTGTTATTGGCGTTCGCGTTTATCGCCCTGATTGCGTTTGTAGGTCTTGTGACTGACGTGGCACTGCTCTTTGTGCGCTACGCGTCACTGCGCCGGGCGGTAGACGCGGCGGCGATTGCGGCTGCCGGGCAAATTCGTGAAGGGACCGATTTTGGAGCCGTAGCGATTGCGGCCTCACAGTATATTGAACTGCACAACCTCGATCCCAACAGCATCATTGTGGAAACATGCGAAACGGATATTCATGCGTGGCGCACGGGCAAAGGAAAGTGGGATGGTAATCCGCACCCGGAGAGCTTATTCCCCGCTCCTGTCAACAAGTATATGGAAGAAACCGAGTTGTGTGACTGGGATAACCCGCACAAGTTGGTTCGTGTGAGCGCGCAGATTGAATCGCCCACGACCTTTTTAGGTCTGTTGGGCATTGAAGAAATCAGGTTGGAAGCGACATCGGTATCAGAAACCGCTGTGCTTGATATTGCACTGGTGATTGACGTATCCGAGTCGATGTCCATCGATACAACCGTCACGGATTACGCGAAAGCGGGTTTGTATCCGGGCGGTGGCGCGAAAGCTATCCCTGGGACCTGTGATGGCACATTGCGGCTGGATGACCCGAAGTGGGGCCAATGCTGCAATGATCCGGGGACGGGCTATGTCGGTGATGGGGAGCGCCAGTCAAACGGGATCATTGTGCCAAATGGATTTATCTGGCACGATACCAACGGCAACAGCATGTATGACGGCACAGCCTCGGAACAGGGCGTGCTAGCGCCTAAAGGTGCCCATGCGACTTCGCCAACGGACCCGCACTACGATACCCTGGTTTGCAACCCCTTCAAAGACGTGAAGGACGCGGCGCGGTTGTTCATCAAACGACTCGACTTTGTGCGAGGCGACCGCGTGGTTCTGGTGACTTTTGCCCGTACTGTTAGTGTGTTGACTCCTCCTGGCGCTAACCAACGGCCTCTGATGCGCAGTGAAGCCGCCGCGATTTTGACCTTAAACTCGCAGGTTGGTGTGCAGGAAAACTCGGTCCAGTACAACGACTGCGACACCTACCACCGCGACCGTAGGGAGATGATTAAGTGGAATGACTGGGTGCTTGATGGTGCGATACCGCCAGAACCAGACTACCAACCGGGGTCGTATGAAAGCGTTGCGCCATGCGGGAACACAAATATCGGCGGTGGTATTCTTTACGCCAACAATGCGCTGACCGATCCGGTAGACGTCCGGCGCGAAGCGGTGTGGGTTATGATCGTGCTGAGCGATGGCGCAGCGAATGTGACCGAAAAAGTAGCCAGTCTTATAGGGACCGAGCAGTATGGTTCGGAAGGCTACTGCCCCTGGTACACATTTTGTGACCTGACCGGCGACGATCCATATACGGAACCAATCGCCTGGACGTATCACTGGTCGCAATGCACATCGAACAATGCCGGCCAGGAAGAATCGCCTGAGCCGAAGAAGCCGATCTGTAATGATAACGACGAACACACCCGCCATTTCTGTCTGGATTGGAAGACGGGGAAACCTGACGCGTCTAACACCGAGTGCTCGGAGACGGGCCGGTACGATGCAGATGACTACGCGCGCGATATGGCCGACTTCGCAGGACTGGCTGAAGTGCAGCCAGGTTATCCGGGCAACTTTATTGCCATGTTCGCCATT
>DATAMF010000207.1:0-5950 GCA_036260665.1 Aggregatilineaceae bacterium
AAAGCCAGGTAAAACGCAATCCTGGTGGCGATGCCTTCCTTCTCCAGGCGCCCACCCAGGGTCACCAAACGGGTGAAGCGCACGTAATCTTTCCAATAGGCATCCAGCCCGGCGGCCTCTTCGGGGAACTGCTTTTTCAAAAAGTCGATGCGCCACTGGAAACCCTGATATTCCTCAGGCACGCGGATCGTGAAATCGGGGAAGACGTATTCCCGTTCATCGAGCACCAGGTTGAGCTTATCGAATACGCCGAGTTCTTTCAAGAGCTTGCCGATGTACTCGTTTTCTCCAAAGGCTTCGACGACCAACTGGCCGTAATCCCACTCAAATCCTTCGGCTTCCATGCCGCCGGTGACGCCGCCGATGCGATGATACTGTTCGAAAACCTGCACTGTGTGGCCGTCTCTGGCCAGAGTCAGGGCAGCCGTCAGGCCCGCAATCCCGGAACCGATGATGTTAATCTTCATGCTTCCTCCTCACGCGATTCTTTCGGCTTCCATCATCTGGATCTTCTCGAGGATCTGTTCGTAATTCTTCTTGGTCAGCGGATACATCGCCAGCACAACGTTGGCGACCAGGATGAAGAGGCCGGGCAGAACCCCGATCAATTGGCGGATGCCCAGGATCGACCGGCTGCTCTGCGCGACGTCGGGGACGTAACCGAACAGGTCCAGCCCCTGCCCGACGAGAAAACCGGCCAAAGCGCCGCCCAGGGCGACCACAAAAGTCCACACGCTGTAATAAACGCCCTCGCTGCGCCGGCCAGTCGCGGCGTAACCGTATTCAATCGTATCGGGCACGATGGCCCAAGGGCCCACGTAGTGAGATGCAAACCCGACTCCCGCCAGAGCCATCAACACTAGAGCGGGAACGGCGCCTAGCTTATCAGCGAAAAAAGCAAAAGCCAAAACCGCGCAGAGGGTCAGGGTCATCCCTGAGAAGTAGGCCTGTTTCTTCCCCATCTTCTTGCACAGCCAGACCCACAGCGGGATGGTCAGCATGCTGGCTATCAGCAGGGCGATCATCGCCAGGGTGACGGCATCTTCATCCAGGATGAGGTATTTATAATAATAGATCAGCATGGTTTGCATGATCGCTACCGCGGTGGAGTTAGCAAACCAGGTCGTGAGGATCAACATGAAAGGCCGGTTCGAAAATACGTCTTTCAGCGACGAGAACACGCTGCTGCTGAGCTTAGCCTCCGCCACCGGGGGTTCCTTGACGCTGAAGAAGGTGACGATCAAAGACAGGGAGGCCAGGAAACCGAAAACAGCCGACATGCCCACAAAACCAGCCGTACGCCCTGAGAACAAGGCCATCAGCGGCATGGCCGCGCCGGCCCCCAGCAGGGTGCCGATCACAGCGAAGGACATTTTGAACCCAGATACGTTGGTGCGTTCGTTGTAA
Organism: Aggregatilineaceae bacterium; assembly: GCA_036260665.1. Lineage (GTDB taxonomy): Bacteria > Chloroflexota > Anaerolineae > Aggregatilineales > Aggregatilineaceae > DATAMF01. Next base: position 1,408 of record DATAMF010000207.1, read on the forward strand.
TCGCTGGTTAATTCAGGGAGCAGCGCGTTATAGGGGATATTGGTGAAGGAATAGACGGTGCAAAAGAACACGTAGGTCAACAACGCCCAAATGAACTTGCCGGTTTGGCCATCGATGCCGGGGTTGCGGAACATGAGCACAAAGGCCGCGCCAAAGGGAATGGCAAAGAAAAGCAGGTAAGGCCTGCGCCGGCCCCAGCGTGACCTGGTGTGATCCGATATCGACCCAATGAGCGGGTCGATGACCGCGTCCCAGATCTTCCCGATCAGCAAAGCCGTTCCGGCGATCCCGGCGCTAAGGCGCACCTCGTCGGTGAGAAAATTCATCAACCAGAAAGAGGTCAGCGTGAAAAAAATACTGCTGCTGAACTCGCCTGCGCCAAAACCCAACTTGGTTTTCAAAGAGAGTATATTGTTCATATCGGTTTTCGGATTAAACGAGGAAGTAGGCACAGCTTAATGCGATGAGGAGCTGCCCCCCAGCATAACAGATCGGCCCGACGGTGAATGTGCCGGGTTTGTAGAAACGGTGCATCCCATACTCCACGTCTCCCCCAAAGAGCAGCAGGCTCCCGGCAGTGACCAGAACGGCAGCCGTCAGGGGGAATACACCTCCCCATAGGGTAGAAATTGCGCGGGTAACCATGAACGGCAAGAAAAGGCCGTAGATCATCACCGGCAGCCTGTATTTGCCCAGCTTCTTCCAGTAGAGACGCATGAGCAGCAGGTAGATCAGCAAAAACAGAATGCCGACCAGGATATCGGGGGAGTGGAAGCCCTGGTTGAATACGGTGAAGACAACTGCATAGATGGAATACGCCACGAGGAAAAAGAGAATCCCGGCGAGGAAGATCTTGTCGTTATTCATGTCGATATTGAAAATATCCGCCGCGAAACATAAGCCCAACCCGACCAAGATCCAGACCGTATAGGATGGATTCGTTTGGGGGTTGATCAGGCTCAAACCCGCCACAGCGATAGAAAGCAACGTGGTTAAGGGTTGGATGTAAGCGGTGCGTTTTAGATCATTACGGTTGCGTGCAACCAGATACATCGCGATCAAAATGAGGTTTACCGGAATCGGGATGAGGGAAAGGTTCATGATGTTTCCTCTTCCATGGGACAAAAAGGGTTTATGCGGTTTACGAATAGAAGGTGGAGAGTAGATCAACAACCCAAATATAACGGCTGACGAGGAAATTTGATGGCTAACTTCGCCAGCTTGTTCGGATGGATTTATAAAAAATGGGTAAGGGCGTAATAAACTGCAATCGATGATACGAATATGAGTCATCGATGACAGTTCCATTGTAGCAATTTACAATGCAATGTCAAGCACGAGGTAGCTTTCTTCGGTCGTAAAAATTCCTAATTGACTTTCCCGTTTTATCTCATATAATCAATATTGTAGATATATTAGGTAGTCAATATCTAATTTGCTCTTTTCATTCTTGGACAACTAAACAGGCGCAACCCGAATCACGTTGAGGAATAGACAGAGCGGATACGTTTTAAAACCGAGAAATATGTCAACCGTATCTCCGCGTATTGAGTTTTGTTTCGTCAAACGCAAAAAGGGGTTTCTATGAAAAGCAGACGTTTACCAGCCCTGCTCAAACGGCACGGCATGGCCAGGTTTCTGATCGTAATGGTTATTCTCCTCGTTCTGTTTTCCGGGGCCAATCTATTATCCGTCTCTGCTTTTACCGCTCGTCCGTCAGAATCCGACTCGGGTTTTCCGCTGATGGCGTTTAATATTCAACAACAAAGCATTGTAAGGGAGAAGGCGCCCTTTACCCCGCCACCGCCCTCAGGGTGTGCGCCGAGTAATCAACGTCCAAAAAAGTGCCCGACATTTACACCCTCACCCACCAAGACTCTCACCATTACGGCGACGACGACCAGGACACCAACGCCCACGGATACCATCACCCCAACACCCACCAATACGCCTACGGATACCCCAACGCCGACACCCACCAACACGCCTACTAATACCCCAACGGATACCGCTACCCCAACGCCAACCAATACCCCTACAGATACCCCCACACCGACGCCCACGAATACGCCTACACCCACATAGGCCGCGATGATCGCTGCTGGCATTGAAAACTTGGGCGCTCACCTGCCTGGAAAAACCTCTAGTACGTACCGAAAGACCGTTTCTATTTTGAGAGGAGTGGACATCGCCCCCTTCTGGGGATTCGAACCATGCATCAATAAAAGAGAACCAACTTAAATTTGGTTTACCAATATATTTTTAAAGATCCAACATTAACAAATTCCATTGCGACTTTATAAGTATTTTGCTCGACTTCAGAAATCATCGTGTCAAGATCATTGCATTCGGCTTTGGTAGGCTTTTGGGGCAGCCAGAACCACAACTCGCCTGAAGCCTTTCGCTTCATATCGATTGTGATTAATGTAAGTTGTTTTTCGTTCGTCTGGAGTACCGCAATTTCAGCGCCTTGTGATAAATGCAGGGTATCACCTACCAAACAGGGGGTGTTATTAGCCTGCACAAATCGCAGTAATTTACAACCATGGGGTGGAACTTGTTTACAGGTCAATGTTCCGTTGATGATGGACGAATAGCAGCGGTCCCAGAAATCAAACATATGGAGAGGGGCGTTAACGGGAAAATCCAAAACTTCAAGATCGAGTATCTTGTCAACTGATTGATCATCCCAATTGAAGAGAATCACATCATTCCATCTCCCGGCAGCGGAATCATGTTCGACCACGTAGGTCTCAGGCATCTCATTTTGCAGCAAGTCAATAGCCCGCCCATCACTATTTGTCAAAGGGGTCATCAAACTGACATATTCGAGCTGTTTAGACGTTAGTTTGGAAAGGTTATCGCTGTGGATGAGGAGGTTACCATTTGAGCCAATCAAGCTTACATTACTCTTCACTTCCTCTTCATTCAGGCTGGTATTATCACTCCGAACCATCAAACAGTCCGGATCATTCCACCACCAGCGACGGTGCAGAGCACTCATGTTAATCGTATGGCGAATATTATTGCGTAATGCCGCAATTGACCTTTCCTCTTTGATAATCGGCTCGGTCCATTTCTGGTTCCATAAGTATGGAGTCCAATTCGGAGCAGTGTCAGGTCCAACCCGAATATAATCCACAATTCCGATGGAAGGCCCCATTGGACAGCCGCAACCCAACAGAGGCGTTTCTTCACCGATGGCATCTCGGATCGTTTCCATGCCTTTGCGGAAAGCTTGAGCACGAGTCATTTTCGGATTTTGCCGAACTCCAGGCAGGGCTCCGGAATAAACGAAGTCGGTTTTGATAAAACCAAAACCCAAATCGTGTGTCAGCGTGCTTAAGGTTTTATGAATGTGGTCGAGTACGGCTGTTTGGGTGAGGTCTAGTGTATTACCAAAGAAAGAGTAAAAATATCCACTCTTAATCGGTTTCCCAGCAGTGTCTTTTACCAGCCACTCCGGGTGTTGGATTGCCACATTTGAACTGGGGTCGACAATAAAGGGCGCCAGCCAAATCCCTGGGGTGAAACCCTTGGAAGCGATACACCTGGAAAGTTCCTGAGGGCCAATTGGAAAACGCTCATTGAAATCGAGCCAATCACCCCAATGTTGATAATAACCGCCATCCAATTGAAAGATCTCGTAAGGGATTGTGTTGCGCAGTTGGGCGGCTGATTCCAGGTTATCCAGGAATTGCTCCTGAGTTATATATTCGAAATAATAATACCAATGAGTCCACATCGCTGGAGGCGGTGTGGTAGGTCTGCGCGGCTTCATCTGACGGGAGACGGTTTCGACATATTCATCAAGCACGTCCTTCACCGGCAATGTTTTCCATTCCAAATAACCCCACTCCGATTCAAAAGTCTCCCCCGGATCGAGGGGGACATGATCCGCCTGGGTAGATAAGGTAATGGCATAATGGCCTGATCGGCAATCCACATGGAGGACCCCAAATTGATCTGCCATGGATATCAACCCGGCAACGATTGCTGAATGTTGATCTGTAAGAACCCCCCAGTTTTCTCCCCAAAACTCGCCTTTTCGTTTACCGATGGGCAATCCGGGATCATATAACATACTACGGATGAATGGTTTGAGAATCCACGTCGAGTCGATATCACGCTGGTTTCCGTGACGCAGGCTTGTGCTTACCCAATCATGCCAACCAACTTTCAGAAAATCCAACGGTTGGGAGTTCTGAGCAAACCGCAGAGTTGCTCGATTCTCCGGATCGGCTTCGATTAGATTGAGCGTGTCAAGAAGATATGGGGAATTACTGCGATTGGTCACGATCAGGCGGAAAGTCAAAAACGGTCCATCTTCATATTGGTGGATAAGATAGCTGAGTTGTAAACCGGTAGGATTATCAGTCCCCACGATTTCTATTTCAACGCCCGCGCCGTGTACATCGCGAATAGAATTCTGACGGATGGAGACTGATTGATGCCCTGGAGTAACTTTTAGTTTCTTCCCGTTACTTCCTTGACAATCCAGGCTGAACTGGGCCTGGTAAATGCCAACACCAGGGGTTTGGAA
>DATAMF010000214.1:0-13159 GCA_036260665.1 Aggregatilineaceae bacterium
TTTAATCTGGCCCCGATTGGAACCGGCCCGTACCAGATGGAAGCGCTGACGGCTTCTGAAGGACGGATTGACGGCATCCAACTACGGGTGGCTCCGGTGTACCGCCAGCGGCCCGAAGGTGCAGAAGGCTTCGCCCTGGACCGGATTATTTTCCGCACCTATCCGACGCTGCAAGACGCACTCGACGCCTACCAACGCGGCGAAGTTAACAGCATCAGCACAATCCCCAAAGAGGCGCAGACTATCGCGCAGCAGCTTCCCAGCTTGAGCCTGTATACGGCTTTTGAGCCGCACGTGGGCGTGTTGATCTACAACTGGAAGCGAGATGCGGTGTCGTTCATCCGCAACCAGCGCGTGCGGTTGGCGCTGGCCCATGCGGTTGATATTCCGGCAGTGGTGAACAAAAATCTGGCGGGGTGGGCGATTCCAGCCGACAGCCCGCTCGTGCCGAATTCGTGGGCTTATGTGCCGGGATTAGACCGCCCCGCGTATGATCTGGCGCGGGCGCAGGAATTAATGAATACGGCGAATCTGGAATTTGAATCAAGCGCTACCGAAGAGCCTACTCCAGCGGCTACGACGGAAGCCACGCAGGACGCTACCGAAGAAGCAAGCGGACAGGCGACAGCCGAAGCAACAGCGGAAGTGACGGCGGAAGTAACAGAATCTGCCCCGGTGCCGACCTCGTTAAGCCTGACGATTCTCACGCTGGATGATCCGGCATTGGTGGCGCTGGCGAATGATATTGCGGCAAGCTGGCAGCAGATTGGATTCACGATGACGGTGGAAGCAGTGGACGCGACTACGCTGCAAACGCGGCTGGAAATGGGCGATTTCGACGCGGCGATTGTGGAACTGGGGTTCGAGCCAAGCGCCGATCCGGATCCGTATGTATTCTGGCACCAGGGGCAGTATCAAACCGGGCAAAACTTCGGCGGAATGGATGACCGCCGGGTGAGCGAAGCGTTGGAAATGGCGCGACGCGAGCCGTATGGGATCAACCGGGTGGTGCATTACCGGCGTTTTCAAGAACTTTTCCTGGAACGTGCCCCGGCACTGGTACTCTATTATCCACTGTATACCTACGCGGTAGATTCGCGCATCCAGGGGATTCAGTTGGGCTTTTTGAGTTCACTGGCCGATCGATTCCGCACGCTTCAAGATTGGAGCTTCACAGATTCTTAGAAGTTGATCTTGACATCTGAGCGATTTCGGCTAAAATGCTTTTTACCTTATGCCGAAGTGGCGGAATTGGCAGACGCGCTACGTTCAGGGCGTAGTCCTCGTTCGGGGGTGTGGGTTCGACTCCCACCTTCGGCACCAACAGTCCAGGTTGTTTAAACAACCTGGGCTTTTTCTTTGTCTGGAACTGTGGTACGTTTGGAAGAAACCGAATTCTTATCATCGACCACTATGAAAACTGACCAGGAAACAACTCGTATTATTCGCCGTTCGCGCCAGCAGCTTTCCAGCCTTCAGATCGTGATTGCCGCGATTCTCGCCATTGGGCTGCTGCTGGTGATCAACTTCAGCGGGCGGATTGCACGCGGACAACAAATGGAAGCGGAACGCGTCCGGCTGCAAGCGACGCTGACGGTTTTGCAGCAGCACCAGATCGAACTGAAAAAAGAGCGGGACTACGTAGCGAGCGATGCCAGTATCGAGGTGTGGGCGCATACAGAAGGCAAGATGGTGCGCGAAAAAGAAGTGCTGGTCATCCCCATTCCGGCGGTCACGACGATTGCGACCTTCGGCGATCAGTTCACGCTGCGCGATTATAATGCGCCGGATACAGCCAACGCCGGAGAAACGCTAACGGTTACGTTCTGGTGGACAGCGGATGTATCTCCCGTGGAAGACATAGAAGTGTCGCTGCTGCTCATCAATCCGAATACGGGCGCAGTCGTGGCTGAAGTGCAAAATCCGCCGTTGAGCGGCACAGTCCCCGCGAGTACATGGCAGACCAATGATTTGCAAGAAGACGTGCAGCGCCTGAACCTTTCCGCCGCGCTCGAACCAGGTGTTTATGAATTGGGCGTCAAGCTCACCGCGGTGAACAACGGACAGCCGATGGCGGCGCACCTGGAAGCGGATGATGCAGGAGTCGTCGGGACATTTGCGCGGTTGAAAAGTGTTCGTGTCCTGTTATCGACGCCCGACTCTGGGCCAGAGCGTGACAACTGGGAACTGTGGTGGAATTTGTTCTTCGATGGCAAACCACCGTTTTAGGAGGGCGTGAAATGAAAGAAGCGCATTCACACACCCTCTTGCTAGCGGCTTGCGATCCTGATGGCTCGATATGGGTCGAGAAAGCTATTCAACTATTGAAGGGGTATACCATCCGGCAGTGCCGCAGTCTGGCCGATTTGATGATCGAATTGGTGGAACAGCCTGCCGCGCTGATTCTAATGGATGGGGTACAGTGGGTGGCCGCCGTCAAAACGGAACAGGCAACCCGGCGGGTGCCCTTGCTGGTGATCGCGGAAGATGCCGCGCTCGAAACTCCGGCTTTCAGGGCGGGAGCGGATGCTTTTCTGACGGTGGGTGAGTTGGAACAGCATCTCGCTGAACGGGTGCGAAAATATCAGCGCCGCATAACGCCTGAACAGGCCGAAGAACTCGCCTGTCAATGTGAGGAAGAACTGCCGCCACTGGCCCAGCTCGGCGTTGAAAAATTTAACATAGGGGCCTACTACGAACAGCATGATGCATTTGAGGCGCAGTGGAAGCAAGAATCAGGGCCGGTGCGGGATTTGTACCGGGCCGTTTTGCAGGTGGGGGTAGCGTACGACCACATTACACGTGGGAACTATACCGGCGCACTCAAAATGCTGCGGCGGAGTATGCAGTGGTTGGTCATACTACCGGATGTGTGTCAGGGGATTAATGTACGGGAACTGCGTGAGGATGCAGCCGAAGTACGCGAAATGCTGGAAGCGGGTGAACCTATTCTTGCCTTAAAACCACTGAAGCGGGTGAAATAACCGGATCAAGGGTGTGGCATCCAAAAACGGCGGCGGGGTGGATTACCCACGCGGACGACAATGACCGATACATTATCCGGCGCGCCGCGCTGAAGCGCCAACTGCACAAGCCGCTCCACGCCCTGCTGAGCCGGAACCTGGTGGACCAACTGGTAAATTTCGTGGGTTTCCATCACACTCCATAAGCCATCGCTGCACACGACGAACACATCTCCCCGGTGGACCGGAATCGGCTGCACACATGAATCTAGGGGGGTCGGTTGGCCGATAAAGGCGGTGATATTACAATTGCGCGACAGACGCGCCTGTTCTTCCGTGATTAGCCCACTTTCGATCTGAAGCGCCATCACACTATGATCGCGCGTTATCTGTTCGATCAGTCCGTTGCGCAGATGATAAACCCGGCTGTCACCAATATTAAAAACCAGCGCCTGCTCATCGGCGGTCAGGACCAGCCCTGTCATTGTGGTTCCGATCCGGCGCAAGCCAATCCGCGCAGCTTGATTACGGACATGCCCATTCGCCGCTTCGAGCGCTTGCTGCAACCGATCCTGTACGGGAGCGTGATCGGGCGTGGGACTATAGTAGCAGCGGATCAACTCTTCAACTGCCGATTGGCTGGCAAGCGCTCCGCCGCCTAATCCGCCCATCCCATCAGCAACCAGAAAAAGCGCGCCCTGCGCAATCTGCGGCGTATTGGGCGGTGGAATGATGACACTTAACGAATCTTCATTCCGTTCGCGCCGTAACCCTACATCCGTTGCTTCGGCTACATCCAACCGGGGAAATACCTGCCTACTCATTCGATGTCATCCTTGTTAGGGTGCAAAATTGGTTTTGTCGGGATCAAGACCTAACCCAAAGGTCAAGATGGTTGTGGTACCCAACTCGATCACCGAACCAGGGACGAGTGGGATAGTGGCGTGGGGACTGATGCGTGTATGATTTACCTGAGTACCGAGTGTGCTGCCATCATCACGCAGCAAAAAGACTCCGTTCTCGTATAAAATTGTGGCATGCATGCGCGAGACGTTTTGATCGCCATCCAGACTCAAATCGCGCCCGCGTCGCCCCAAAGTGAACGGAAAATGATCTAACGTGACCGTCTGGCCTAACAGCCGACTGTCGCTGGACTGCGTAACGGTCAGCCTGGGAGTCGGGGGAGAAAAACGAGGACGCGGTGCCATCTTAGGGCGCATCGTCCCATCTCGATAGAAATTCGTTTTTGACTGCCGTGTGCGCCATAAGACCCAACCTAACGTACTCGCTGAACCTAACACGATAACAAAAATTACGGGGATCAGCCAGAGTGGATCTTTCGACTCACCCTCCGCTTCCTCTGTGTTTTTGGGAGGCGGCGTAAAATGGACCACAGTGGGCTGCGCTTCGGCTAACAGATTGCCAAACTCATCAACGGCGCGGAGTTCAACTGTATAATCGCCCGCGCGCAGTTTCTCAAACAGAATATACATTTTATTGTTGGTCAGCGGTGCGGACGGCGACGCGCTAAGAACGGGCGTGTTATTCTGGTCCAGGAAATCAACTTCGTAGTGATCGATGTTGGAAACGTTCTCAGTACGCACGCTGACAATAAATGATTTCGCTTCGTTGTCCTGGCTTACGGCGTCGATGGCAACCTCAGTGACCACTTCCAGAGGGCTTTCGTAGGAAATCTCGATTCCCTGACGGCAGAGCCGCGTCCCACTGCTGTCGTAGGTGCCGACCATGACCTCATAGGAGCCGCTCGGCAGGTCGGCTATTGGCAGGCGAACGGGCACCGCCAGCGGCGATGGGATGACAAAAATTCGCGGCAGAGTTCCATCCGAATGAGCAGCCACCAATTCAAAATTGTATTCCTGCACCAGCGCGGGATCAGGAACGCTGACATCCAGCACCAGTTCGGAAGTATCCGTATCAACACGGATCGCTTTAATGGCGGCACACGCTGTGGTCGTGTCAGCTACGGCAACAGGGGTTGCCATCCGTGGGGCATCAATGGGCGAATTGAAAGCGGTAGCACCCGGTTGGGCAAATGTCCCTTCGCCAAGGGTTACGATCAGCATGGCGTTGTTGAGACCGATAGAGGGGTACACCGTCGCACGGGCCAGCCATTGATTTTTGAGGCCATCCACGATCTGCTGGAACAATCCCGGCAGATTAGACTGCGCACCAATGGCCGATAATCCCCCCGTGGAACTTGCCATATTGCGGAGTTCAGTTTCATTAAGCTGGTTGGGCGTCCCGCGCAAACCAATGGTATTGATAGGCACCCGCAGATCGGCAGCGGTAGCGCGCGCCATCACGTCATCATAACGATGGGTGCTGCATGGTAAGGTCGAGTTGTAGACTTCATCTTTGCCATCGGTGAACATAATCACCGCACGGCGGCCCTTAGGTGCTGTGGTCAGTAATTCGGTGGCGCGGTAGGCGGCATCGTATAAACACGTCCCGCGCAAATTGACCGGGTTCACCTGATTAATCGCATTGATCAAACGGCTGCGATCCGCGGTAAAAGTTTCGAGCACCTCAATTTGATCGTTGAAACGGAGCACGGCAAACTGGGCTTCGGGCGGCGCATTTTCGATAAGACTGATCGCGGCGGTTTTCATATCGGCAGCAGCGCTCGACATACTGCCGCTGGCATCCAGAACCAACACAATGTAAATGGGCGTGGTGGGGCGTTCGACTGTGGCCTCATACCGATCCCCATTGTCCAACACAATCGTCGCTGCCTGGATAGTATCACTGGTGGCATGTCCAGCACTATCGGTCAGGGTGAAATAGAGCGATAAGTCTAGCGCTGATCCATTCGCCACCACTTCAGGGTACACAATGAGCGTTTGCGGCGGTGGGTCATCCTGGGCATAGATCTCGATGCTGGAAAACAGCATCATCCCTATGAACAGCGCCAACACTTTGATTCGCATACCTGTCTCCCTAGGGCACCGGGGCCAGCCAATAGATTTGCTGCGTTCCTTCCGCCGTCCATCCGATTAGCCCATTGTACTCGACTTTCCACCAGACATTTGCGCCATTTCGCAGGCAGACCGGGCCTTCCAGAACATTAAACACAGCGCCGGGAGGAATCTCGCCCAACTCGGTCAGGCTGGCCGGTTCGAGACGGATATGATTGGGATCGCCATCAGTCACCTGACCACGCCCGCCCGCCCGCAGGCGAGGTGTGAGAAAACCGACGCAGATACCAGGCTCCAGCGTTGGTGTATAGGTGGGGACCGCCGCAGCGGTTTGGGTGAGGCCAATTACCTGTGCCGTTCCGATTTGTTCAACGGCGATCTGCGTCTCGGTCGATTGAAAGCTGATCAAGGTTGCTCCCGTTTCGAGTGTGAGCTGATATTGGGTGGCACTGATCACAGCCTGGACGGTCATATCGATTTCGGCGTTGGAGATGCCGGGTTCGGATGTCGGCGAGGGGGTGAGAGTCGCCGTGGGCGTGAGAGTCGCAGGAGGGATGAAAGTCGCGGTGGGAACGGTACTATCCGGTGCGCTTCCCCGGCTCGTCTGGGAAGCGGGGGCGTCTTTACCGCGTGTACTGAGTATGGCGAGGGCGATTACCAGCATGAGCATCCCGGTTATCAATAACACACCAACGGTTAGTAGGCCGCGTCTGGACCGGGTTGGATAGGCAATCGGCCTGCGCAACGTGGTGGTATTCGATTTGGGCGGCAGGGGCAAAACAAAAAGATTGGTTGTATACCCCGGCTGCTCGAAGGCTACCTGTTCGAAAGCTCGCGCAAATTCCCCGACGGTGGGAAAGCGATCCGCTGCATTTTTGGCTAAAGCACGATCCAATATCTCGGTTACAGTCACGGGTAGATCGGGGCGCAAGAGATGCGGCGGCGGCGGCGGTTCCGTAAGATGCTTGTGCATCAGGGCATAGGGCGTTGGGGCATTAAACGGCGTCTGCCCGGTTAGCAGCGCATAGATCATGACCGCCAGGGCATACTGATCAGCGGCCTGAGTTAGCGCATGTTCACCGCGCCACTGTTCCGGCGACATATACAGCGGCGTGCCCATTGTTAAGCCGGTACTGGTGAGAGGGTTGGTCGCTTCGACCAACTTGGCGATGCCAAAATCGACGATATAAGCCGTCCCGTGCTCGTCAAACATGATATTGCTGGGTTTGATGTCACGGTGAATAATGCCATGCTGGTGCGCATGATCCAGGGCGCTGGCAAGCTGCGAGAGTATCCGAGCGATTTCGCCCAGCGAAGGCAGCGGCAAGTGTTGGCGTGCGCGAAGGTCCATCCGATCGGCCAACGTGCCGCCGGTTAGAAGGCGCATCACCACATAGGTGATGCCCTGCGCGGTTCCGTAATCATACACGGAGACAATGTGGGGATGTTCGAGCCGTCCGGCTACTGCTGCTTCGCGCCAGAAACGCTGGGCATAATCGTTCTGCTGGGCTAGATCGAGCGGCAGAATTTTGATGGCGACATCACGGCGCAAGCTGATCTGGTGGCCGCGATAAACCGCCGCCATGCCGCCTTTACCGATCAGGTCGTGAAGTTGGTACTGTCCCAGGACAAGACCGCTTAAGTTATCGATACCCATCATCACCTCACGGACGCCAATCGGGATGGTATTCTTTAAACGCATTGTTGGTCAGGCGGCGCACATCCGAACCATCCGCGCGCATGAGGTACAGATCGTAAAAGTCGTCCTGGTGAGATGAGAAGACAATCCATTCCCCATCGGGCGACCAGTCGATATTGCCATCGAAAACTTCATTATGCGTCAGGCGGGTCTGATTGCTGCCATCCGCATCCATGACATAGATTTCGAACGCCCCGGCATTATCCCGCATGGACAGGAAGGCAATCTGTTTGCTGTCCGGGGACCATGTGGGCAGCGAGTCGTCACCCGGCGAAGTCGTCAAACGAGTCTGGCTGCTGCCATCGGCATTCATGACATAAATTTCGGCATCGCCATCACGCGCTGATACAAACGTGATTTTCCGGCCATCCGGTGACCAGTCGGGAAGCGTATCGGCTTCTGCCGTATTCGTCAGGCGGCGGATATTGTTTCCATTGGTATCCATGAGATAAATCTCGGCATTTCCGTCGCGGCGCGAATTAAAAACAATCGTCCGGCCATCGGGCGACCAACTGGGCGACCAATCCTGGGAGTCAGTTGAGGTCAACTGGCGGCGGTTGTTGCCTTGTGCATCCATCACAAAAACATCTTCGTTCCCCGAAGGGGCGGCGACAAACGCGAATTGGCTGCCATCGGGGGACCATGAGGGAGCGAATTCATCGAAGCTTTCGCTGGAAATGCGGCGCGGGGAACCGCCAGATGGATTCAAAATGTAGAAATCGTAATTGGTGTTGTCGTCACCCGTGGTGTAGAGAATTTCACCATGTCCACCGCCCAGCGGCGCGGAAGCAGCAGCAATTTTTGCTGCGGCAGTCTGAGAAGCAGCCCGATCTAACGCTTCCTTGGTAAGTTGGGCATTTTGGGTCAGAACGATTCGAGCCTGTGCGGTTTGCTGGAGACTCAAAGCCGTTCCCGTGGCGTTCATCTGCGCCAGAGCCGTTGCGGTGGCGTTGATTTGCACCAGGGCTAACGCGGTTTGCGAAGCTTCCAGGCGTGCCTGCACAGTAGCATTCAGATCCACCGTATCAGGAAGCGGCTCTTGAGTGGCGAGGCTGGGTTCATCAGTCGGCGGGACTTCCGTTAGGGCCGCGTCGTCATCTGTGACCACCACACCGACCGCCTGGACCGTCGGCGTATGAGTGGGGGTATTACCATCTCCACCGCTGCCGAGTGCCATCACAATCAGGACGATGCCGCCTACTCCTAAAATAGCCAGGATCGCAACGAGCAGCACGATCCCATTCCGATTAGACTGCCGGGGAACCACGTATGGCGGCGGGTAGGGGCGGGTGGATGTTGGAATACGCGGCGGGGTGGGCATCACTTTGAGCGGCAAAGGGGTCACAAAAAATTGGGTAGTGCTGCTATCCATGCCGCCCACTGCTTGCTCAAACGTCCAGGCAAATTCACCGACAGAAGGAAAACGTTCCACGGGATTTTTTGCCAGCGCCCGCGCCAACACCTGAGCGACGGCGGGCGGTAGATCGGGGCGCAGCAGATGCGGCGCGGGCGGGATTTCGTTCAGATGTTTATGCATCAGCGCGTAGGGAGTCGGCGCTTCGAAGGGTGGATGCCCGGTCAGCAGCGCGTAGGTCATCACCGCCAGGGCGTATTGGTCCGCTGCCTGGGTGAGCGGTTGGTCGGCACGCCACTGTTCGGGTGACATATAGAGCGGGGTGCCCATCGTGAGGCCCGTACTGGTCAGCGATCCGGTGGATTCGAGTAACTTAGCGATGCCAAAATCGACCAGAAACGCCGTGCCCTGCTCGTCAAACATCACATTGCTGGGTTTGATGTCACGGTGGATCACGCCGTTGCGATGCGCATAGTCGAGCGCGCTGCCGAGTTGTTTGAGCAGCGTCGAGATTTCGCTGAGGGAAGGCAGTGGCAACTGGTAGCGGGCCTGATGCATCATCCGATCGGCTAAGGTGCCTCCGGTTAACAGGCGCATGGCGACATAAGTGACGCCCTGTTCGTTTCCATAATCATAAATCGGGACAATATTCGGATGTTCCAAACGCGCGGCGACTTCCGCCTCACGGAAAAAACGCTGCATATAGTCGCCCTGCTGGGCTAAATCAAGCGGCAGGACTTTGATAGCAACATCGCGCCGCAAACTGAGTTGATGACCGCGATAAACGGCGGCCATCCCCCCCCTGCCGATCAGGTCGCGCAGTTCATAACCGCCTAAAATGAGGCCGCTCAGCGTTTGAACACTCATGTAGCATCCTATCGCATACTGAAGGTCAGTATAACCTTACCACATCGAATCTGATCGCCGCCGCGCAAGGGACGGGGTTGGCCGGTGGGAACGGGCGCATTGTTGAGATAAACCGGATTATCGGCGCGGACACTCGTGACGAAATAACTGCCATTTTCTTCTGTGATCTGAGCATGCGGACGCGAGGTCGTTTTAGAGGTGTCCAGGGCGGTGAGGTCCGCGTCTAACATGGCGGACAGAATGCCGCGCGCCGGGTTGGGCCGTCCAATCAAAGCGGGCTGACGGCGAATGGTGAACGTTTCGCCGGAGGGAGCCTGTAAATAGGCGCGTCCGGTGGGGGTCCCATTCGGGCGAGCCTCGCTGCCAAACAGCAGCACCGCCCCCGTCTGAATCCCCATTTCCTCCAGCGTCTGACGCGAATCCAGCGGTCGCCCGGTTGCCTTGTCGCGCAGGGTATATTCACCTTCAGGCAAACGAAACTCGCGCAGCGTTTCCGCGATCAGGGTGTGAATAGGCAGATGATCCCGCACCGAGACTTCCTGATTGGGATCATCCAGAAACAGATCGGATACAATGGTTAGACGAATTGGCATTACGCGCCTTCCTCTGTAGAGTCATCTGGACTGGCATCGAACCACGCGGCGCGCCGCCCGTTGCAGGCGTCTTGAATGCGGCGCACCCAATTATCGAGCGCTTCCTCGCGGTTATCCAGTTCGGGGGTAGCGACCTGAATGAGCGAGGCACGCCCCGACTTCACCAGATACCCACGCCCTGGTGGAAATTCGGGCGCGCCCCCTTTGATACGGGCACCTAACGCGGTGGGCGATTCGCTGGCATCCAATCCCAGGCCGAAACGCGGCCCGGTGACGTGTTTGATCAGGTCGTCGCCGGTGCGCAAAATATTCAGCGAGCCGCCGATGATAAAGTGCAGGCCATCATTCCCATACTTGCGCGCCAATTCCCCAATTTTGGTGAACAAAGCGCGGCCACTCGTCCCCACGGCAGCGCCGATGTCCTCATAGTTATCCACGATGATGTAAATATCGGGCCGGCTCAACGTGGAATCCGCGCGGCGGGCTTCAAACTCTTTGAGCAATTTCTCCGCCAACGCTTCGAGTTCCGGCGTTTCGGAAGCAGTCGCCAGCACATGCGGAATGGCGGACAGTTTGCGCTGCCCACCATACTCAAAGAAACGTCGTTGAAAGTCCACAAAACAGAACGCGGCTTGATCCGGGGTATAGCGGGAAGTGAGAGACAACACCCAGGTTCGCAGGGCGGTTGTCTTGCCAGACAGCGGCGGGCCAACCACAACAAAATGAGGACCTTGCGCGCGTAAGCTGATGCTGACCGCGTTCAGGTCCAGGTCGGCAATGCCGATCATTGAGTCGATGCGGCGAGCGGCAGCCGGGCGCAAAATGTCCTTGAGCAAGATCACGGGGCGCAAAATGTCGATGGGTTCCGGTTTGACATCGGTCCAGGCCGCCGCCATGCGGTGCGCGAGATCGGCCAATTCTTCGAGTTCGGTGCGGTCATCGGCCCCATTCACCGCATTACGCTTGTGCTGGATGGGCAGCGCGACCTGAAATTCGAGCGGGGTCCGTTCCAGCCGCACGAAGCCGCGCCCCGGTATTTCAGCCATATCGGGCACGCCACGCCCGACCACCGATGAGTACTCGGTGCTGTCGGCCAAACGCAGCGTCAGCCGTTCGGTAAACTGGCTGTAGAGCTTGGGTGGAATGGCAGTGACCTGTTCAGCCGATACCACCAGATGAATGCCGTAGGCGCGCCCCTCACGAGCTAACCCGGTGAAGTTATCCATTTCGTCGGCAAAATTTTCGCGGAACTCGGCAAAGTTATCGACAATCACCAGGAAGGCAGGCAGCACCGTTTGAGGATGGTCGCGGTTGTAGTCCACCAGATTATCGGCGTGGGCCTGACTCAACAGGGTTTTGCGTTCTTCAAGCGCATTGTTCAGCTTACGCAGCAGTCGCAGCACGCGCTCACCTTCCGGCGGGGTGATAATCGCGCCGGTGTGAGGAAGGGTATCGAAGACGGCTAATCCACGTCCGCCAAAATCGAGCAGGTAGAGTTGTAACTCGGCGGGGGAATGGGTGGCGATCAGGCTGGTGATGATCGAGCGCATCAAGGTGGTTTTGCCCCAGCCGCCCGCGCCGAACACCACATGATGACCGCGCGTGAGATCCAGTTCAAGCGGAATTTGTTCAGCCTGAGCCGGGTTATCGATCAGGCCAACCGCCGCTTTTAAGGCATGCGTGCCCCAAGCCGCGCCGCGCCACTGGCCTTCATCGTCATACCAGTCACGCAGGGCGGGATTCACGTCTTCGAGTAGCAAACGCTCCGGCAGCGGATCGGGCCAGGGTTTGGGCTGAATATGCACGTTTTTGTCCTCGTTAGCGAGGGCAGCCGTATGCTGGATCAACACATCGGTGAGCGGCAGCATCTGGGCCGTTGACTCGCCGGATTGGGGCGCAGCGCTGTAGACACCCGTCACCTGCCGACTATGCCAAACGACAGGCGGGGTGGTATCGACCTGCCGCCCCTGGTAAGGAGCCGCCGCCCGCGCCACCTGGATGAGTTCCACGTTTTCGTTGCCCACCTGAATATAGGCCCGCCCCGGAATGTTCGCCGGGAGAAAAGCCGCATCGGTGCGGCGCAGCAGTTCGCGGCTGTCGTCGGGTGTTTCGACGCGCAGACAGATGCGGAATTTCATGTTGGCGCGGATTTGGTCGCTGACAACCCCGCTGGGGCGCTGCGTCGCCAGAATGAGATGTACACCGAGCGCTACGATCCCAGCATCGTCAATTTTGTGCTGGTGGACTACAAAGGTGGCACCGCTTTTGATGCATTCCGCAAACTGCCCCACACGGTAGATGTCGTCACCAACTTGCAGGGGCAGGCCGGGGCGCGTATGTTCACCGCCATTCGCGCTGAATTGAACCGCCGCGCCAAAATTCTAGCCGATGCGAACTCAAAAGACATCGCCGCTTATCGGGGCGCAGGCCTGCATCTCAAACAACCGCTTCCCCATTTGTTCGTGATCATCGATGAATTCGCTGAAATGATCAAAGAGATGCCGGAATTTAAGGCGCAGCTCGACAGCATTGCCCGCCTGGGACGTGCGCTCGGTGTACATCTCATCCTGGCGACTCAGCGCCCCAGCGGTGTCGTGAGTGATCAAATCCGCGCCAACATGAAATTCCGTATCTGTCTGCGCGTCGAAACACCCGACGACAGCCGCGAACTGCTGCGCCGCACCGATGCGGCTTTTCTCCCGGCGAACATTCCGGGGCGGGCCTATATTCAGGTGGGCAACGAAAAC
>DATAMF010000218.1:0-9932 GCA_036260665.1 Aggregatilineaceae bacterium
TCGGTTTCAGCCGGATGAATTTCGTGGCAAGTGGTGCAGGTTACGCCGAACTGAGCGGCGTTGAACGATGACAGCCCGGATTGGGTAGTCACCGTTTTAGATTTTGTGGATGGCGATGGCAGCCTTGGCGTTCACAACTATACTTATACTGACCGGCTGCTTGATGCAGTTGAGGCCGAACTTGGCCTGGAATCCCAATAAGCGAGGCGCGGCATGAATAACTCGATCCGCCGTCTATTTTTCGGATTATTAGGCGCTGCTGTCGGGCTGTTGTTGTTTGTCATTCCATCCGCCCAGGCGCAGGATGGAGATGGCGATAAGCCTGATAATAGCTATTGTGCGTTGTGCCATAGCGTGGAAGGTGCTCAGGTCACCTTAGGTGACGGCACCGTTTTGGATTTGCATGTAACCTCCGAAACCCTTGCGGATTCGGTCCATGCTTCTGTGGGCTGTGTCGATTGTCACGGCGAAACGGTCTTCCCCCACGACGGCCCTACCCCTGCCGATGCGCGGTCCTTGCGGATCAGCATCGTGGAAAACTCCTGTCAAACCTGTCACGATGTCCCGCCCGACACGCGCCATCTGGAAGCGATTGCGGCTGGAAATCAGAACGCGGCGGTTTGCGCTGACTGTCATGGTTCGCATAACGTGCAGCCGACTGAAGAACAGCCCGAATTAGTTTCCGCTGCTTGCGGCAACTGTCATACCGACATCTTCACGGATTGGTCCGCCAGCCCTCATGTTCGTTTGGCGGATGCAGGCTGTTCGCTGTGCCATCAATCGCACGGTCAGCAGCTTGTCCAGGAAGATCCAACCGAGTTATGCACAAGCTGTCATCGGAATGTCGAGGGGTTTGTTCACGACACCCACCTGGCAAGCGAATTCGCCGTCAGTTGTACGAGTTGCCACATGCTGTTCGATCCGAATATCACCCTCGTTTCAGATGAAGCGGGCGGTACTGACCATCATATGGCCGCCCAGGTTGTGGCCTGCAATACGTGTCATGAGCAACTGATCGAGTCGGGCCAGTGGAAACAACTGGTCGCTGATCCCGAATTGGTCGCCGAGCGTGACGATCTGCGGCAGGATGTAACCGATCTGGAGAAAGAGTTAGAACGAGCGCACGATACCGCCGCCGCCGAGCAAGAAGCCAACCAGGAAGGAACTGGCTTTAGTTATGTTGAAATTTTGCTGGCGTTGGTCGTCGGGTTGGCAGCGGGCGGAGTAGCCGTGCTGATTCTGCTCCAGCGCGATAAAGCGGTCAATCTAGAGCAATGAGTGATAAGACACGGGGGCTAATGTGTCCCCTTTTTCAGCCAAGAATCGCCTGAAATATAGGCGGTTTGTAGGGGCGCGGCTTGCTGCGCCCAATGTACCACATCTTCCAGAACGCAGATCAACGGCTTCGTCGTAGGGGCGTATGGCAATACGCCCCGCGCTTGATGCCCGCCATTCGTCGGGGCGTCGGCTTGCCGCGCCCGCTTTGCTCCCCTTTCTCCACGTGAGTGGGGAAAGGGGACGGGGGATAGGGGTTCACCGCACAACGCCCGTCTTTCCCCTGGATCCCGACTTGTGGGTAATGTTATAAATTCCGCAGCATATCCAGCGAAAAATCATTCAGGCTTGGGATCACGCGATGAGCCTTGCGTAGAACATCGGCGGACGGCCTGTATTCGGCATTGGGCACGGCGATCACTTTCACTCCAGCAGCCAATCCCGACAAAATGCCGTTTGCAGAATCTTCGAAGATAGCGGTTTGTGCTCCGGGTACATTCATTTGCCGGATCGCTTCCAGATACGTATCCGGTGCCGGTTTACCGTGTGCCACTTCATCACTCGAAACAATTTTTTCGAACACATCCGTCCAGTCTGCGCTTTGTATGACGGCGCGGATCAGCCGTTGTGAAGAACCAGACGCCACCCCTAGCCGGTAGTGCGGGCGCAGCAGTTGGATCACTTCCCGTGCGCCGGGCAGCAGCGGCACCGCATCGAAATAAAACTGTTCCATCTGCGCGACGACCAATTCAATAATTTCGGACACCGAATAGCGATAATCCAGCCGTTTCTCCAGATATTCGCCCCATCCTTGCGCGCTGTTGCCCATGATATTCTGCTGGTCGGTTTCCGTCCAGCGTAACTGGTCCATCCCAAACGCTTCAATTCGGGCGCGCGCCCATAGGGGTTCTGAGTCAACCAACAGCCCATCCATATCAAAAATGACAGCCTGGATCATGATCTGACAGTGCCTTTGAGTGCAATCGTTGTCCGAGGGTGTTATTGTGCCACAGCGCGGTTGAAACGAAAACCCCGGTTTATCATAAAAACCGGGGTCTCAAATTAGGATAAATTGACAAGTCCTTGTTGGATAGCAAGTGCAACAGCCTCCGTCCGGCTGGCCACGCTCAACTTCGATAAAACATTGCTCACGTGATTTTTAACAGTAGAACGGCTGATCGTCAGTTCATCAGCAATTTCACGGTTGTTCAATCCATCCACCATGAGCCTCAGAACCTCATGCTCACGGCTGGTTAGATCATGTCCGAGCGGTGGGGGTTCGGTTGCCGCTTCGATCAATATCCGGGTGGCTTCCGGTGCCAGTGTCGATTTGCCATGATAGGCCGCACGTACGGCGTCTGACAGTTCATCAATCGAAATATTCTTTAACAGATACCCAATGGCCCCCGCTTGCAGTGCTTCTTGGACCAGTTCCTTCTCTTTAAAACTGGTCAAGGCGATAATCTGCGCTTGCGGAAAGCTGTTCCGTATGGAACGGGTCGCGGCGACTCCGTCCATCCGTGGCATGATCAGATCCATCAGAATGACATCCGGCTGCAAATCCTGGCACATCTGCACGGCTTCCTCGCCGTTGGTTGCCTGCCCAACCAGAGTCAGATCATCGCACGTTTCCAGAAAAGCTTCTAGCCCGCTGCGCACCATGTCGTGATCGTCAACGATCATGACGCGTATAGGATGCTCTATCAGAGTCATAGCGGTTCCTTTCCATCTTGCTCGGTCCAGTTCATACGAACTTGAGTTCCTTGCCCCACTTCACTGTGTATTTCAAAAGCAGCACCAACCGCTTCCGCACGTTCCCGCATCACATTCAGCCCCAAAGCTTCGCGCCGTATATGCTCAGGATCAAAACCGCGTCCATTGTCGCTGATCATCAGCTCAATATGTCCCGGTTCGTGTCTTAAAACGATCATCGTTTGGGTGGCATGTGAATGTTTTGCCACATTCATCAATGCTTCTTGGGCAATATAATACAAGGCATGATACAGGCGCGGTGGGACAGGCTGCTGCCCTTCTGCCGTAAAAGTCACATCAATCCGTGTTCGCCCCATAATCGCTCGTGTAAGCTGTTTGAGTAAATCATCAATCTGTGACTCGAACAGGCTGTTCGGGCGCAGTTCCATGAGCAGAATACGCATTTCAGCACTGGCTCCCCGGATGAGCACATGCATCTGTTCGAGCAATGTGGAAACTTTTTCCGGTTTGCGCTCCCACAATCGAGGGAGTGATTCAGCGATAATGCTGGCCGAAAACAAGGTTTGGGTGACCGCATCATGAAGTTCACGCGCCAGGCGCTGCCTTTCTTCAAGCGCGGCGAGAGCCTGTGCCTTTTCATATAACTGTGCATTCTGAATCCCAATCGCGGCATATTCTGCAAATGCCAGCAGCCGCTCACCATGTATCTCCATGAAAGATCTGGCGCGTTTGCTGAAGAGATACAGAAAACCAATCGCTTTTCCCTTCAAACAGATCGGCGTGCTCACATAGGACTGAAGGGCCGCCATCGACCGAGGCCGTTCAGCGTACCATTCACTCGGAATGGTCGAGACAACGAGTGATTTCCCGGTTTGCTCCATTTGTCTCAGTTCCGCTGTCTCGCTAATCGAAAGCCGCTGGTTAAGCAGCCAGGATTGGACCTCGCGCCCCAAAAAGCCATCACTTTGCACAATAGACGCGTGCCCATTGTCTACGAGCATAATAAGCGCGCTGTCATGCGGGACCACGCGCCTCATATCCGTCACAATATATTCCAGCACTTCATCTAAATCGAGTGTGCTGGTTAAGGTGACGATAGATTCTCGCATCACCCGAAATTCATCGTTTTCATCGATCTTTTTTTCGCGTGTCACTTCACCGCTCCGTGTTCGATTTTGCCGTGAAGTCTGAAAAATGTTTTTCGCTTGTTCACAGCCCATAAACAAGGAAGCAGGTGAAACTCATTTTGGTATAGTGTATTCGGCCAATCGCTTGGTATTTTAGGCCGATCCAAGAAAATAATGATCCCATTCATCCGGTTTGACTCTCCTTCCCTGAGGGAAGGGGTAAGGGGGGATGGGGTCAAGAAAATAGTGGCGTAGCCTTAGTGATACCTTAACCTGGACCACTTATTTGATCTCAACCAACCGAATATCAAACGTTAGGGCATGTCCAGCCAGGGGATGATTGGCGTCCAGCATAATTTGCTCGTCGGTCATATCGACCAGCGCGACAGGGATTACTTGTCCATCGGCTTGACGGGCCTCAAGCCGCATCCCTAGCTCAGGCTCGATATGGCTCGGAAATTGTTCGCGCGGAATCGCCATAATCCGCTGTGGTTCGTATTCTCCGTATGCTTGCTCAGCCGGAATTTGGACGGTTTTAGCCTCACCCGGCTGCATCCCAATCACGGCTTGTTCAAATCCAGCGATGACCTGTCCCTCGCCAATGGTAAATTCCAGCGGTTCCTGCTCCGGCGAAGCCCCAAAGACCGATCCATCTTCCAATCGACCATGATAGTGAACACGAACCGTATCTTTATCTTTCGCTTGTGACATGTCTTGCTCCACATACTTCCAAACGGTTTTTTAACCAATAAACGAACTTCAAAAATGGACTAACAGTAGGTTAGTCCATTTTTTGCCGTGGGACATGAGAGACTTAGAGGGTTTGCAACTAGGTAAGGTGGCTGAATTTAATGTAGGTAAGGTGGCCTATATACGGCATATACTATCTGCAAAATAACATTAAATTGGAGGCCCTAAATAGAAATTAATTAATCAAATGATGTTGTACCGTCAGGGCAACGGCCTCAGTTCGGCTGCTGACCCCCAGCTTGGAGAGAATGTTGCTGACATGATTTTTAACTGTAGAACGGCTGATCGTTAAAACTTCAGCAATTTGGCGGTTATTCAGTCCCTCGACCATCAGCGCCAACACTTCATACTCGCGCTGGGTAAGATCATGCCCCGGCGGGGGAGGCTGTGTAGCGGCTTCGATCAAGACCTGAGTGGCTTCCGGTGCCAGCGTCGATTTGCCATAATATGCCGCTCGGATCGCGTCGGCTAGCTGATCAATGGAAACGTTTTTGAGCAGATACCCAATGGCCCCGGCTTGCAGCGCTTCCTGAACCAGCGCCTTGTCCTTAAAACTGGTCAGCGCAATAACTTTAGCGTCGGGTGTTTGCACGCGGATAGCGCGCATCGCGGCAATGCCATCCATTTCACCCGGCATAATCAGGTCCATCAGAATCACATCGGGTTTTAACTCATTGCATAACCGGACTGCATCCTCGCCGCTTGCTGCAATCCCCACCAGGACCAGATCGTCGCGTGTTTCCAAAAAAACTTCTAATCCACTTCGCACCATATCATGATCATCAACGATCATGACTCGGATGGCATTTAACTCTGACATAAATCACCTTTGATGTAATGCGGTTCGTGAACTTCATTTTACATTATATTTTTCTATTAGCCTACTAAAGCTAGGCTGGGCGTTGAACGCTCAAATGGTTTAAAACTAATTTTCGGGTGACAGCCAAAACCTTATCGACAGTCCACAGGAGAAACTCATGAAACATTGGTCATTGCGGTCATTGCGGTCATTGCAGTCATTGGTTATCGGAGCGCTCATGTTGTTGACATTCACCATCGCCCAGGCTCAGGGGGGGGGAACTGGTTTATGGACAGCCAGTGACAGGCACCATCGCTGCGTCAGGTGAATCCTTCAGCCTGACGTACCGCCTGACCGAAGCCCGTGCCGTGTCACTTCAGGCGCTGTCCGAAGCTGCCCAGCCCACCCTTACCATTCTGCACGATGGTACAGTGGTCGCGCAGCAGCCGAACGCCGAAGGTGTGTTGGTCGTTTCGCTCACTGCTTATCTGGCGGCGGGGGACTATGTGGTTGAAGTCGGCACCGTCAACAATACGACCGGCAGTGTGGTTATTTTCGTCCAGACCGAAGTTCCTATTGCGCCCGTACCCTTGCCCCTTGCCACACTGACCAATGGCACCGTTTCCGCTGCGGCACCCTTAGCACTCTACTCATTTAGCGCGCTGCCAGAGCCATCCTATCTTTATCTGGACAGTACCAGCGTTCAGATTCGTCTCCTCGATACCACCACCGGACGCGTGAGCGCCACCCTCAATACCGATCTGCTTGGTGCTCGCCTGCGTCTTCCCGCTGGAACAGCGCTCTACCAATTGGAAATTGCGCACGATGGATCGAGTATGGAGTATCCTTTCTCCTTGTGTTTGGCCGCTGTCAGCGCCGACACCTGTGGAAATGCTTCTGCGCCCGCACCGACTCCCAATGTGCCATCTACCGCCCTGTGTACGGTAGCGCCCCTCTACGCGGGTGGAGCCAATATCCGCCAATCCGCCAGTCCCTACGCATCGGTGTTGGTGGCGCTCCCCGGTGGAGCCACCGCCGATGTCCTCGGTATTTCGCCCGATGGCACATGGTACAACGTCACCTATAGCGGCGTGACCGGATGGGCCGCGCTTTCAGCCGTGACTTCCAACGGTAACTGTTCGTCCTTGCCCATAGTAAATCCGCCTCCCGTCCCGCCGACACCGGTTCCACCCACACTGACGCCCACGCCCATCCCGCCGACGTCCATGCCGACCCTCACGCCGACGCCAGCCGGACCCTGCGTCATCAAATTTTCAGCCGATGAATTGGTCTACACCCAACCCATAGTCGATCCCGCCTACATCTATGATGAAATTTCAGCCGGTGGTGAAGCCATCGTGGTTGGACATTGGAACGCAGGCGGTGAGGACTGGTGGAAAACGAACTACGCTGGCGCATGGTGGCTCAATGCGCCCGGCACTGCCGGTCAGCTTACCGGCGATTGCAGCTCAATCCCCATGATTACTCCCTAATGAGCCAGATTTCGTAGGGGCGTATTGCGCTACGCCCCGCGTTTCCCCCTCGCCAACTCGGTTGGAGAGGGGGCAGGGTGAGGTTCGTAGGGGCAATTCATGAATTGCCCCGTTAATTTTTCGCTCCCCCCGACTTGTGGGTAATGATTAGCCGCATACGGGGAAAGGAGGCTGGGAGGATAAGGGTTCCCTTGTAACACCCCGCCTATTAACCATTCAAGTTAGTCATCCGATGGGGATGACAAATCCGAACATCCGTGCTATCCTGTATGCAGGCGAACACGCACCTTTCCAACTCAACACGCACCATCGGAGGGGATCACTCAGCAGTTCGACAAAGTGGGTGTTTTGGACCCTCATCTTTCCCTCAGACAACAGCCTAAGGGGGGTAAAATTTTGAGGCAAGATCAACAAACGGACTCATCTGAGGGAGCAAAGTTTGATCTAAGGTCTACCTTAGATCAAACTTAGGTCAACCTAAAAGGGGCAACTTATGAATTGCCCCTCTGTAATACTTAAACTATTATCCGTGATGATAAACATTCCAGCCCAAATACTTGGTCAGCCCTTCATAGACTGGCTGCGCCACGTTGGACAGGTTGATTGCCACGTGATGTTCAAAACCGTTATCACAGATATAGCTCAACAGCTTCTGTAGATTGGGCACCTGCACAACGCCATAGCCGCCGAAGGTGTCAATCGGATCACTGGTGAAGGTGCCTTCACCGACATACGCCGCAATCTTGCCATGCTCGTCGTCCGTGCTGACGCGCAGATAGGTGAATGGATCCGGTTTCACCCGTCCGAACATCGTGCCCCACGTGTTGTCTTTGCCCACGGTTCCCGCGATGATGTCCTGGTAATTCATCTCAGGAATTTCATCGATAAACACCGAGCTGGGCAGATTCGAGCAGTGGAACACCACACCCTTATCGGGATCATCGCCGTAGTTGTTGTTCCAGTCCACCAGCGCGCTGGGTTTGCCCGCCGCTAGCATCATCGCATACATCGACGCTGTACCCGCCACATCCGTTTCGCACGCCGACGGCAGCAGTTTGTTGCTGAGCATGCTCATAATCGTGCAAGGCACAATACCGAAATATTCTTCCATGCTGGTCCAGCACTGAACGGCGGTTGCGTCATACTCGTTGGCCGTCATCCACTCGTCCATCACCACGCCCAGCTTGGCGATCCGCAGCATCGCGTGTTCCGGCACATTCGCTGTTTTGGCATAGGACTGAATGCTTTTGACCTTGGCCTGAACCCGCGCATCCGCATCTTCCAACCGCGCGATCTGGCCGAACGCTTCCGACAAATCGAGCGTTTCTACCGAAATGCCCGCTTGTTCAAACAGTTTTTCGCTGAACCGCACCGTATTGAACGCCACCGGACGCGCGCCCAACATGCCAAACCGTGCGCGCCGCATACCCTTCACCACGCGGCACGTCGCCGCAAACTTGCGCAAATCCTGCCGGAAACTCTCCGACTCGGGATCGACGGTGTGTTGTGAGGTCAGCGTGAACGGTATCTTATACTGTTTCAGGTTGTTGCAGGTGGACATCTTCCCGCAGAAGCTGTCCCGCCGCCAGTGCAAATCCATCTTCTTCGGGTCATCCGGGAACGCCTGGATCAACACCGGCACGTTCAGGTCTGCCCAACGCAGCGCATTCGCATTCGCGCGTTCTTCACCGAAGTTAGGCAGCGCAATAATGATCCCATCAATCTCATCCCGGTGCGCGCGGAACAAGTCTGCGCATTTATGCGAGTCAGCTAGGCTCACCACGCTGCCATGCTCGGTATCATTCAGCTCCAGCGCGATAACGTTGAAGCCCTCTTCCGCCAGCACTTTGAGCATCGTTTCGCGCCCCGAAAGCGCCAGGTGACTGGGGAAAAATCCCCGGTTCCCGATTACCAGACCAAATGTAACTTGCTTTTTCATACAGGTTCTCCTTTATTGACCATAATCATTGGTATAACGCTTATAAAGTTTTGCGATATTTTCTTCCGAAATCGGAATCGGTTCGCCCAGTTGGTAGGCTAGATAAACGGTTCGCGCCACATCTTCACACATAATCGCGGCTTTGACTGCCGCTTCGGGTGTTGGCCCCACCGTGAATACCCCATGATTTTGCAGAATAACGGCTGGCGAATGCGGATTCGGCCCTTCGCGCAGCACCCGCACCACCTCTTTCCCAATCTCTTCCCCCCCGATCAGCGCAAATCCGCCGCAGGGAATCACACCGCCAAATTCGTCTGCCATCGCGGTCAGGATACACGGAATATCGCGTCCCAGCGTCGCCCACGCGGTTGCATACGAGCTGTGGGTATGCACAATCCCGTTGATATGCGGCATATGGCGATAGATATAGCAGTGGGTCGCTGTGTCCGACGATGGTTTGTAGTTTCCTTCCAGCACCTTGGCTTCCAGGTCCACCACGACCATCGTTTCTGGTCCCAAATCCCCGAAGCGCAGACCGCTTGGTTTGATCACCACCTGATTCGTTTGGGGATCGCGTCCGCTGACATTCCCGCTGGTCCACGCCACCAGATGGTTATCCGGCAGTTCAGCGTGCAAATCCGATACTGTTCGGCGCAGTTTTTCGAGCATTATTCCAATCCTCTCGCCTCGTTCCGAATCGCCCGCAGCCGCTTCATAACATTGTTTTCACCGCGCCCAAAGTAATCATGCAGCGCCAGATATTCGGCGTAGAGCTTGTCATACACTGCTTGATGCTCAGGAATCGGTTTGAAAACCTCGTCCTTCAGCTTGCCCAT
>DATAMF010000229.1:0-4146 GCA_036260665.1 Aggregatilineaceae bacterium
CGGCAGCGAACTGCTGATGACACGCTGGCAACTGCGCGAATGGCTCGAAAAACATGTCTCGCAAATCGTTATGACCGATCCAGTGTGGAACGGCGGGATCGCGGAGACACGCAAGATCGCGTATCTGGCGGAAACGTTCGGCGTGCCGCTGGTACTGCATAACGTCGCGGGGCCGATTTGCCAAGCGGCGGTGCTGCATCTGGGCGCACATATCCCGAATCTGTACTTTGTCGAGTCGGTGCGCGCATTCTACCAAACGTATTTCCCAATTCTGAGCGACTATGCGCCAAAGGTCGAAAACGGCCATTTCGCGCTGCCGCAAGGACCGGGTTTGGGGGTCAACCTGCGGCCTGAGATTCTGGAGCGCGACGACCTGATTCGCCAGGTTTCGGAGGGCGAGGGGCTGGCCGTTGGACGGCGCGCCATGGGCGATCACTGGGCGGTGGAGAAAATCCGATAGGCGGCTGTTTGCAACTTTCGGATGATCCCCCTCCCCCCCTTTAGCCGCTGTTTTTCTGATTCTGAGGGGAAAATCCGAAAAAACTAGCGACGCGAAACCCATCTTCACGACGCGAGACGGGAAGATTTGGCCGTCGTGAGGGTGAGATCCTGGCAGGAAGTCTTACTTTTTGACGTAAAGTCAGCGGTTGGTTGATTTCCTGCCCCCCTTGAATTTCCAGTTTTGAGTTGGGAAGGTGCATTGATTTACTTAGCAGTATAGCACGGATGTTCGCAAAAGTCACTGTCGTCACAGACTAACTTGAATGACTAATTCGGATGGTGAATAACATGACTATTACAGGGAAACATCTCATTACGGGTGAGTGGGAACATGTGGGACATCTGACGTTTACGAGCGTTGATCCCCGGCAAAAAGTGGCTAGCCCAGTCTTGTTTTATAACGCCACACCAGAAGAGATTGATCGGGCAGCGGTGGCGGCGGCGAAAGCCTTTCAGGTCATGCGCACCTATCCGGCGACACGATTAGCTGAATTTTTGGATCGGGTGGCGGCAGAGATCGAGGCGTTGGGTGATGTGCTGATCGAGACGGCGGACAGGGAAACCGCCCTGGGGATTCCCCGGTTGACCAGCGAGCGGGCGCGCACTACCGGGCAACTGCAGGCATTTGGGGCACTGCTGCGTGAGGGATCGTATGTGGAGGCGATCATCGACACGGCACAACCGGATCGACAGCCCGCGCCGCGACCAGATATGCGGCGGATGCTGTTCCCGATTGGCCCGGTGGCGGTGTTTTCCGCCAGCAATTTTCCGTTCGCGTTTTCGGTGGCCGGGGGGGATACGGCGTCAGCATTGGCGGCGGGGTGCCCGGTGATTGTCAAAGCGCACCCAGGGCATCCCGCGACATCGGAATTGACGGCGCAGGCGGTCAAAAAAGCTGTGGATGCGTGCGACTTTCCGGCGGGATGTTTTTCGATGGTGCAAGGGGATCGGATAGAAGTTGGGCAAAAATTGGTGGAACATCCCTTGATCGAAGCGGTCGGATTTACGGGGTCGCTGCGGGCGGGGCGGGCGATATTTGATACCGCAGCACGGCGGGCCAAACCGATCCCGGTGTATGCCGAAATGAGCAGCGTGAATCCAGTGGTGATTCTGCCGGGGGCGATCCACAAAAGAGGGGAAGCCCTGGCTGAACAAGTGGCGGCATCGGTTACGCTGGGATGTGGACAATTCTGCACGAATCCGGGCCTGGTGTTTGTGGTGGATGGACCGGAAACACAAGCCTTCATGAAGCAAGTCAGCGAACGAATGGATCAGCGGGACGCGGGGGTGCTGCTAAATGCCAACATCGAGCGGGGGTTGGTGCAAGCGGTGCAGGAGACTCTGACGCGCGAAGGTGTGCGGCAACTCACGGCGGCAAGGCCGGATGAAGGAACTGAAGGGTATTCGTACCCGAATACGGTCCTACAGATGAGCGGCGAGACGTTTCGCATGGATGCGGGACTGCAAAACGAACACTTTGGACCTGTGACCGCGTTTGTGGTGTGCGATAACCAGGATGATATGGAACTGGCGCTGGATTTTTTGCGCGGCAATCTGACGGCGACGATTCAGGCGGAAGCAGACGAGATGGACGCGGCAAGGCGATTGTATGATCGTCTGCGGGAAAAAGTGGGGCGGTTGATCTGGAATGGATTCCCAACGGGGGTGGAAGTGGTGTATGCGATGCAGCACGGCGGGCCGTATCCGGCGACGACTGCGCCCGCTACCACCTCAGTGGGGATGATGGCGATCAAACGATTTATGCGCCCGGTGGCGTTCCAGAATATGCCGGGGGAACTGCTGCCCGATGCGCTGAAGGATGGGAATCCGCTGAAGCTATGGCGGATTGTCGATAATCAGTGGACGAGGGGGTAGTCAAGGTAAACTCTCCCCAGACTCATCCAGCACTGGGGAGAGCGGGATAAAAGTCGAGCGCAAAACCATACTCACACTGCTCGGACCTCACCCCTACCCTCTCCAAAATCCTTGGAAAGGGGAATAGGACTAGCGGGAGACGCGGCCAGAGGCGTCACCGCCCATCAGTTTTTCGACTTCGGATACGGTTACGAGATTGAAGTCGCCTACAATCGAGTGTTTGAGACACGAGGCGGCAATGGCGAAATTCAAAGCTTTTTGCCTGTCGTCACCGTAGGTGAGCAGACCGTAAATCAAACCGCCGACGAATGAATCGCCACCGCCGACGCGGTCTACCATGTGGGTAATGTCAAAATTGAGGCCAGTATAAAAAGCGCCTTGATCCCAGAGGACGCCGGACCACGTGTTATGGCTGGCCGAGATGGAACCGCGCAGTGTGATGGCGATGGTTTTCAGGTTGGGGAAGCGGGTATGAAGCTGATCGCAAACCGATTGATATTTGGCGGCGCTGATGTGACCGGAGACGACATCGGTTTCGGAGGCGTGAATGCCGAAAACTTTATCCGCATCTTCTTCGTTGCCGATGGCAATGTCGCAGACCTGCACCAGTTCGGACATCACATCGGTGGCAGAGCGGCCCCAGTTCCAGAGCTTTTTACGGTAGTTCAGATCGCAGGAGACGGTCAGCCCCATGTCGTGAGCGGTGCGGGCGGCTTCGAGACAAACGGCGGCAGCCGAGGCTGAAAGCGCCGGGGTGATGCCGGTCCAGTGGAACCAATCGGCTCCCGCGAAAACGGCAGGCCAGTCGATCATGCCGGGTTCGATGGTGGCAATGGCGGAATTGGCGCGATCATAAATCACATTGCTGGCGCGCTGCATGGAACCCGCTTCGAGAAAATAGATCCCCAGCCGATCCCCGCCGCGCACAATCTGATCGACGCCGACGCCAAACTGACGCAGATATTGAATACAGGCGGTGCCGAGATCGTTCTTGGGCAGGCGGGTGACAAAATCCGTTGGAATGCCATAATTCGCCAAGGACACCGCTACATTGGCCTCACCGCCGCCAAAGGTGAGATCAAAGGAATGCGCCTGGGTGAAACGCAAAAAGCCAGGGGGGGCGAGACGCATCATAATTTCGCCAAAAGTTACTATTTTTTGTGCCATTCTTTCCGTCCTATTGAGCAGTCCAAGCGCCATCGACCAACAGCACGGTTCCAGTAACCATGGCAGCGGCGGGAGAGGCAAGATAGATCACGGCTCCGGCCACATCGGCTATGGTGCCGACGTGACCAATGGGCAAACGCGCCAGCACCCCTTCGAGGTACGCGGGATTATCAAGGCGTTCGGCGGTGCCGGGGGTATAGATAAACGTGGGCGCAACGGCATTCACCGTCACACCACGGGAGGACCATTCGAGCGCTAACACGCGGGTCAACTGGTTCACGCCACCCTTCGAAGCGCAATAGACGGCATGGTCACGGATGCCAACGACGCTGGCCTGGGAACTCATGTTGATGATGCGCCCATAACCCTGATCGAGCATGATACGTCCGGCAGCCTGACAGCAGAAAAAAAGACCTTTCAGGTTGACTGCCATCATGTCATCCCAGTCGGACTCGGTGACATCAACGGCGGCATGGTTGGCTCCGAGGCCCGCATTATTCACCATGATGTCCAAGCGGCCATAGTGCTGGCGGACCTGATCCACAGCGCGGCGGATGCTGGTTACATCACAGACGTCACACTCGACAGCAAGCGCATCGCCAC
>DATAMF010000234.1:0-2165 GCA_036260665.1 Aggregatilineaceae bacterium
ACGGTTCCAGCGTGGATCGTGACGCCACGCGATCATTCAGATCGGGCAGTTTGCGCAGGGTGGCGTGCAAATCTTCCTTGCCAATCAGCACAATCTGGATCGGCACCACGCCGCCCGCGTTAAAGTTGAACAACTCGCGGATCAGCGCAAACTGTCGGGGATGCAGCAGTTGCGCTTCATCAATCATAACGATGCAGTTGCGCCCGCTCTCGACGATATTCAGGATCATGCGCCGCAGCTCTTCCATCACTTCGGGCACCAACCGCTTGCCCGATTTGCCGCCCAATTCCTGGATAATCCGTTTTTCCAGGTCGAGCATCTTGGGGTGAGGGGGATCAGGAATATAGCCCACCACCGACGGCTGGCGGATGTCGCCCGCCGTATAGGAGTTGTAGATATACCGGGCCAGCATCGTTTTACCCGTGCCATAATCGCCCATAATCACGCTCAAGCCCTGGCGCTGATCAATCGCGAAAGTCGTTTTGGCAAGTGTGCGGGCCGTGACCCCGGCCACATATAAATAATCGGGATTGGGCGAGAGCGAGAACGGGTACGAATACATGCCAAACATACGCTGTAGGTCATCCAGGCGACGCTGGGTCACGGTTGGATCAAGTGGATAGAGCGCCACCACGGGTTTCGCTCGAAGTTTAGACATATCGGCACCTCCTGACTTCAAACTATACCACACTTTTTTCGATAAAAGAAGTCACACGAGTGCAATTCTGATGAAATTCTCATCGCATTGATTGACTCTTAACCTAAACAGTGATACTATCACGAATTAGAGAAGTGTTTTTCTACGATTTGTGAATGGTGTCCTAAACAGTACTTTAACAAGTCTGGGAAAATTTTAGGGCCTGAGTCGAATTTTCAACTCAGGCCCTAAAACGGAGAGAAGCTGCCCGAAACGCAGCCCCTCAAACCCACGCTAGAACACCTGGCACATCGTTTAGTCCTTTGGCGAGGAGCGCTAAATCGAGTGCCTACTTAACTCACATTCTAGCGTGGATTAGAAGGACTGTCAACTAGCCTAAAGAAAATTTTCGGGCGGCTTCCCTCCCCAACGCGGGAGCGCCGAAAGTGAACGCCAAAATTCTCTCTCTCACAACTGAATACACCACCCCCTACAATGCCTTCGTGCGTGACGAGGTGGTGATGGGCGTTCCCCGTTACTTTATCGAACGTTGGCTTCCCCTGCTGGGTATTGACGCAGCCACGGTAGTGAACACGCTCCGCCAACTGGACTACCGCTGCACCGAAGACGCCATCGAAATCAGCGGTGAGGCGCTCGCCCGTGAAGCCTCAATGTCCCGGCGGCATCTCTACACCTGCCTCGATACCCCCTGGATGCCCGCCTTTGTGCGCCTGCAAACCGGAGATCGCCAGCAAAACGAGTCCGGCCAGTTCATCCAGCAGCCCAACCGCTATCAGATCCGCATGGACGACCCGCTCACCCCCGCCGACGCGGATCGCCTCGTGGACATTCTGACCAATCTGGCCGATACCCCCATCGACGCCGCCACCCGCGCCCTGGAACGGGACCCGCGCGATTTGTGGGCCGCGGACCCGGCCACGCCCGCCATCCGTTTCACCGAACCGCGCGGCATCACCGCCCGCGATGTCTTACAGCGTGCCTTCCCGCTCTGGCAGCCCACCACCGACGATCAGACCGCCGCCTTTTCGCGCGCCGCCGAAGCCCTCCACCGCCATATCACGCTCATCCGCCAGGATGGCCGCGCCGCCAAAATCATTGTCCCGCAGTATTTCCGCCGCCGCTGGTGGTCGCGCCTGGGGCACGAACGCGCCTGGATTTACCTCTATCTGCGCGGCTGTGTCTACGCTGGTGACGACATGCGCCGCGACACGTGTTGGGTGCCCGCGCTGGAGATTCTGCTCAAACTGATCGGACGCCCGCGCGAATGGTGGCGGCGCAACATCGAGCACGCCACGCCCAACGGCGAAGGCTGGGCCTTAACCGACTTTTTCTCCCAGACGGATTCCCAAAAAGGCCGCGATCCCGCCCAGCCGCAGTGGGTCGCGCGGCAGTTCCGCGTCGCGCTGGAAATCCCGATTGCGCCCGAAGATCGCGCCGCCTATGAGCGGATGTTGGCGACCTGGAATAAGGTCCGCCACACGGATGCACACCGGGGCACCGAGGGTCC
>DATAMF010000240.1:0-62815 GCA_036260665.1 Aggregatilineaceae bacterium
TTCGGAAGCCGTCTCAGGAATGGGCACCAGTCCCACTTTGCAGGAATGGCTTAGGCGGGCAAAATGCCTGTGTCGTATTTGGTACGGTGTAAGTAAGCGCGAAATCAGGCCACTATTTATTGGCTGACCAACGCCGACATAGTGGCCTGTTCGATCTGCTGCTGGCTCTGACTTGCTCGCGCACACAGTCCTGAGCCGCCCGCCGAAAGCCATTCCTGCAAAGTGGGACTGGTGCCCATTCCTGAGACGGCTTCCGAATAGATGCGTGCCCCCCAATAGTAGTAGCGTTGTGTTTCCGGCATCCAGGCCGCCCATCCTCGATTGATGACACCGTGACCGCCGTTGTATCCCGCCAGCGCCAGTCCGACATGACCTTCCGCCACTTCCAGTCCGCCTTTGAGATAATCCATGCCACGCCGCGCATTGGTTTGGACATCAAGCATATCCTCGCCATCGGAGAAGTGGAAAGGCATCACCTGGAACAATCCCTGCGCACCGGCATAGGAAGAAACCATCGGATCGCCGCAACTTTCAATTTGAATAACCGTGGCAATCAGATTTGGGTCTACTTCATAGAGAATAGCCCATGCTTTGATCAAGGTGGCCCAATACTACACTTCAGGCGTGAAGACGGCAGAAAGTGGAGCAACCGCCGCAGCCGCCCCCATCGCACTTTGGGCATAATAGGCCCGATTCGTATCCACCACTTCGTAGCGGGTGGCCTTATTCGCCGCCAGTCGATCGGGTGTATCAAAGAGAGCGGCGGTCGCCAGGATAAGCCCGAAACCGGCCAGCCCCGACAGAATAAGAACAATAGCGGATAGCCCTACCCAAGCACGTTGGGTCAAGGAGGGTTGGGGAAGCGTTTTGGTTGGTTTAGCTGTTCGTCTCTGAGTAGTTTGTGCCATAGAAATTAGAACGCATGTTCAATCTTCGACTATTACAGCATACCAGAAGGTGGGTTCAGGAGTCAATAGACCTGACGTAAAATATTAAATAGAATATTAGACGTTACCGGCTTGTACAGAATCAGGACCAGAATGAGCATCGAAACAGTTGATCGTTATTTAGATGTGGGCGATCTGAAACGCGCAGAAATTCTTATTGCTCGCTTGCTGCGCGCTTCGGCGCAGGACTCAGAAGATCAGGCACAGGTGCTGCTCCGCCGATCCCGCGTACGATTACTGAGCGAAAAGCCGGATGAAGCGCTCAATGACCTCCAGGCATGCCTGACCATGCAGCCCTGGCTTGCTGATCAGCCGCAGGTTATGGAGTTGCAGGCTGATATTTCCTTTGCGCGTTTTGAACTCGCCCCCGTCGGATTTGCGGATCGGGCTAACGCTGATCGTGCCTTAGCTTGTTATGATCTCCTCATCCGTCAATATCCAGAGTATGCTAATTTGGGGTGGTTGTTGTATCAGAAAGGCCGCGTGCTGATCAGTGCTGATCAAACAGAGGAGGCGGTTACAGCCTTTCGGCAGGCCCTCGAAAAACCCAGTCACATCGTCGCACTGCCCGCGCTGTGTTATGAGCGCCTCGGGTTTGTGGAATTGTTCGATTATCGAAACCCGGTTAGTGCGCTTGCGTATTTTACTCAGGCAGCCCAACTCTACCCATCAGGCGAAAATGCGGGATGGCTGGTCCAGCTTCATATTCTACGCAGCCGTGCGTTACGCGAGCAGCGCCGTTATACCGAGGCGTTAGTTGTGGCCCGCCAGGCGCATGCCATCATTGATATGTCGGCCCCCGATTATCATCGCACCCTGGCCGAAGCGTATTTAGCGATTGGTGAAGCACTGGCTCATATTCCAGGACGGGATGAAGACGCGATTGAATATTTGGTGCAGTTCCTGTTGATCAGCAGACGACCATTAGGGGTTGATGTCACCTGGAGCCAGGTTTATGAAACCATTGCCGGTCTGTCATTTCGGTTAGAGCGTTATGAACAGGCGTTGGCTTCCTACTTGCATACCCTTGCCTTTAACCCTTACCATCCACTGGCAGCCACCTTGTTTTATCAGATAGCCCGGTGTTACTACCGGATCGGGAGTTACAAAAAAGTAGTGGAAACGATTGATCAGATGCAGCACCTCGCGCTGGCGGATAATGCCCCAATCCGCGACCACCGCGTTTATAATGTGTTAGGCAATGCATGGTTTTCCCTTCGAAAATACCAGCAGGCCGCTGAAGCCTATGAGCAGGCGTTGGCGTTAAGCCCTGGTGGAGAATACGAAGTACAGATTCAGACTTATCTACGGCTGTCGCAAAAGTTGAGTGTGGGATAAACAGTATGGTGAATGTGATTGGTGGAGGTTTAGCAGGCTCCGAAGCCGCATGGCAGCTTGCCGAGCATGGAATGGATGTTCAGCTTTATGAAATGCGCCCGGTGCAATCTACACCAGCCCATCAAACGGATCGGCTGGCAGAATTAATATGCAGCAACTCGCTGGGGTCCGACTTAATTGATCGCGCCCCAGGCGTCTTAAAAGCCGAACTCCGGCGGTTGGGATCCCTCCTGCTGCGGTGTGCTGAACAATCAGCCGTACCTGCTGGTGGAGCCTTAGCAGTGGATCGTGATCTGTTTGCCGAATTGGTGACGCAGGCCATCCAGGAGCATCCTCGAATCACCCTGATCCGGGAAGAAGTCAAGACGATACCGGATGGACCCTGTGTGATCGCAACTGGGCCTCTCACAGCAGCCGCCTTGGCAAGTGAGATCGCCCAGTTGGTGGGTGAGCAATATCTCTACTTTTACGATGCGATTGCGCCCATGGTGATTGCGGAAAGCATTGATATGACCATCGCGTTTCGAGCAAGTCGCTATGGTCGCGGCGAAGCAGAAGCGGGTGATTATATCAACTGCCCGATGACGCGTGAGGAATATGAACGTTTTGTTGAAGCCCTCCTGAGCGCTGAATGTATCGAGCTTCATGAATTTGAGCGGGAGAATCCTCAGTTTTTTGAAGGATGCCTCCCGGTTGAACAAATTGCCAAACGTGGTTCCCGTTCGCTGGCCTTTGGACCGATGCGCCCCGTGGGGTTAACCGATCCGCGAACCGGACGCCGCCCCTATGCCGTAGTCCAGTTGCGCCAGGATAATCTGGCCGGAACGTTATACAATCTGGTCGGTTTTCAAACGAATTTGCGCTGGGGTGAGCAAAAACGCGTCTTCCAACTGATTCCGGGCCTTGAGCAGGCGGAATTTGCCCGCTACGGGCAGATGCATCGGAATACGTTTTTGAACTCACCTGTTCATTTGCGCCCCTCACTGCAATCGCAGCATCGTGATGATCTGTTTTTTGCGGGACAAATTACAGGGGTTGAGGGTTATGTGGGAAATATTGCCACTGGTTTGCTGGCCGGGATTAATCTCGCTCATCAGATTCAGGGACAGCCAGTTTGGATTCTGCCAGCGACAACCATGACGGGCGCATTATGTCATTACATCACCCATGCCGAACCGTCGAACTTCCAGCCCATGAAGGCGAACTTTGGGATTTTACCGGAACTGGACAATGCACCAAAAGGCAAACGTGACCGCCAGCGTTTATATTCAGAACGCGCTTTGACAGATATTGAACGATTCCTTCAGCAAATGGCATAGCATTCAAGCAAGAAATTCCGGGTACCGATATAATGGAAGTATGGGAATCGAATTCGGGTGCGGGGATCAGTAACTTGAGAGAAAGACTGCCGGAAATGGACTCTTTGAATAGTTGGTTGGCATCGCGAAAGGAACGGTTAGTACGGGCAGCAGTCTACGAAATGACGGATCGTGAGGCGCTCCGCCAGCAAGCTCTTGTACCCATGACTGCCTTCTTTGACAGTCTGATCCAGGCCACGGATCCCCAGCAACAGGAAGCCCTGCAAGCCGTTTTGCGTCGCTGGGTAGCCGCGACCACCTTAGCTGACGGGGAACCTGCCGGATTGCTTCCCGTTCTGAGTGCAATCAAGCGTGTGATCTGGAACGAGTTTCAGGCTGATCCTCCCCTGGAAGACCCGCTGGGACTTGCTGTTCGTCTGGATCAAGTGATCAATGTGGGGGTCGAGTATTTAGCAAGAATTGAGGGCGAGGCACTGTGGGAAGCTGCTCAGCGCAAGTTAACGGCTGCCACGGCATCTGCCTCGGATGACCGAGTTAAAGAGAGCTTTGTCTCGGTCGCTGCGCATGAGTTAAAAACGCCGCTCACCGTTATTGAAGGTTACGCGAATATGCTCCGTCTGGAATTTGAAGAGACACCCGGACAGCGGGGGGCATCGATGGTGCGGGGTATTCAGACCGGAATCGAACGTCTTCGCCAACTAATCGACGATATGATCGATGTCTCGCTGATCGAAATGGGGCTTCTGAGTCTTGAATTTCAGCCGGTCTGGATGCGGCGCGTCTTTGATATTATCGAGTTCGAACTCAATACGGTTGTGAGTGAACGCCGCTTGCTGTTGGACATCCAGCGCGACTCGATTGTGGGGCGTCCAACAGTTGGTGATCCCACACGGCTGATGCAGGCCCTTCAGAAGATTCTATTGAACGCCGTCAAGTATACGCCGGATGGCGGGCAAATCACGGTGTCGGGTCGCGATCTGGATAAATTTATGGAGATCACGGTTGAAGATACGGGTATCGGAATTGCACCTGAAAACCTGGAGCGTATATTTGAAAAGTTTTCAGCCATTGGTGATGTCACCCGCCACTCCAGCGGTAAAACCAAGTTCAAAGGGGGCGGAGCCGGACTGGGCTTAGTGATTGCACGCGGCATTATTGAGGCTCACGGTGGCACAATTTGGGCTGAAAGTCCTGGTTATGATGAACAAGCATTTCCCGGAAGCCGATTTCACATTTTGCTCCCCATGAAAGACGTTTCGGCTGGAGAGGGTATGTCGCCCTTAATCGCGGCGGCCATGAGTACAGTAGGCAGACAAGCCGTTGAACTTCCTGACAGTGTGACTCTGACCGCGCTTGTTCACAGCCCCGAAAAGGCGGTGGTCCAGGCCAGGGATCGATCAGGTGAGGCGATTAGCGATGTATTGATCGGGGAGACGTCGAATCCTGTAGCGGGTGAAGCCAGTACAGAGCAATTGAGTGGGACGGGTGAAGGCGAAGGAGGATAGCTTTACGAACGAACACACCGATAATGCTAAAGAACGGGCGATTCTGATTGGGGTGGAAATAAAAGGCAGCCATCCGCTGTTTACAATGGATGATTCATTGGATGAACTGGCGCTGTTGGCTTCAACGGCTGGCGTTGAAGTTCGAGGGCGTGTGGTGCAGCACATGGCGCGAATTGACTCGGCTACATTTGTTGGGTCCGGTAAACTGGAAGAAATCAAACAGATGCTGCCCGAACTCGACGCGAATATGGTCATCTTTGATGA
Organism: Aggregatilineaceae bacterium; assembly: GCA_036260665.1. Lineage (GTDB taxonomy): Bacteria > Chloroflexota > Anaerolineae > Aggregatilineales > Aggregatilineaceae > DATAMF01. The sequence goes on from DATAMF010000240.1 coordinate 5,374, forward strand.
TGAACTTTCAGCACGTCATCAGCGGGAACTTGATGCAGTACTCGGCAACAATATAAAAGTATTGGATCGTTCGGCGCTGATCCTGGATATTTTCGCCCAACATGCGGCGACACGTGAAGGAGCGCTGCAAGTCGAACTGGCGCAGTATGAATATCGCCTCCCACGCTTAACTCACCAGTGGAGCCATCTGGCCCGGCAAGCGGGTGGCGGTGGCGGACGCGGCGGTACCGGAGGGGTGGGATTACGCGGCCCCGGTGAAACACAGCTAGAAGTAGACCGCCGCGAGATTCGGCGGCGTATCACGAAACTGCGCGAAGAGCTGGAAGATGTCCGTGCCCATCGCCAGCGCCATCGCGCCCAGCGCGAACGGGCCGGTATGCCGGTGGTTGCCCTGGTGGGTTACACGAATGCAGGCAAGTCAACGCTGCTGAATGCGCTGTCCGGTGCGGATGTTTATGTTGCGAATCAGCTCTTCGCAACGCTGGACACCACGACCCGCCGTGTGAAGTTACCCAGCGGCCAAGTGATCCTGCTTTCGGATACGGTTGGATTTATCCAAAAACTTCCGGTTACGCTGGTTGCCGCCTTCAGAGCCACATTGGAGGAAGTCACAGAAGCCGATTTGCTGGTCCATGTGGTGGACGCCCACCACAAGCTGTTCGAGGATCATATTGATGTGGTAGAAGACACGCTTGCCGAGTTGGAAGCCTCGCGCATTCCCAAGATTTTGGTTTTAAACAAGATGGACCTTGGCGAAGCGAGTGAAACGGCGGATTATAAAGCGCTGGGTTATAGAGCGGTTGTTCACACCTCCGCCGCTCGTGGTACGGGGTTGGATACACTCCTCAACACCATCTCGCGCGAACTGACGGAAAATATGGAGCGCATCAATGTGCTGCTGCCTTATTCATTAGGTGAATGGTTGGGCGCGATTCATAATCAGGGTATTGTTGAAAAGGAAACACATACCGAAGAAGGTGTTAAACTTGTGGCCCGGATTCCTGCCCGGTTAGCAGGACGCTTGAAACAGGCGCTGGCCGAGAAACCAGGAGAGTAAACTGTGGGGGCAGTAGGGCGTTTTTTGCTTAAAATTTTGTGGCAGCCGTTTCGTCTGCTGCGCTGGCTGTTTGAATTGCTCTTTGGCCGTCTCATTCGGCAATTGGTCGAGCGGTTTGATTCATCACCCTATTTCAGCCAATTCATCAACCGCATCTCGTCCTCAATGGCGACTCAGCGCGGCCTGCTGCTGATGATTGGCACGGTGCTGTTGGTGATCAGTCTGGTTGTCCATGCGATTGTAATCATCGGCATTGTATCTACCGAACGATATGATCGCAGTCTGTACTGGCTGTGCCTTCCCACGACGCTGTTACACCTGGGTGTGCTAATCGGCTTTACGGGGGCGATGATCGCAACGCCTCTCGGCCAGGGCTATAAAGATAAATGAGTTATCCGGGTCATTTGGCCCGGATAATCTTATGTCTGTGGGGGTAGATGGGTGTTTTTAGCTGCATCATCCACGCGCAGCGGGTCTGTGTGAGCATAATAAGCCCGTGTCGTTTCCACTGAACGGTGTCCCAGATAATCCTGTACCACGTCGAGTGAGTGTCCCGCGTTGATCAGTTGAGTCGCGCGCCAATGCCGGAAATCATGTGGGGTGATGTCCCGCAGTCCAAGCGCTAGTGCGGCGCGCTGAACCACGCGCCATGCGATAATCCGGCTCATCCGGCTTCCGTTGTAGCGCGCGTCATGGCTGACAAACAATGGAATATTCCCTTGTGCCGACGCCAGTAAGTTCGAACCGCGCGCCTCGATATAAGCACGAATGGCAGGCAGCGAGTCTAAAAAGCGCAGGTAGTAAGCATGTCCGCCTTTGCCAGCAACCTCCACACGCAGTACCTCATTTTGATAGAGATAACGCGGCGGAAACTGATCCAGATTCAGACTCAATATTTCGCTGATCCGTCCGCCCGTTTCAGCCAGCGCATGCAGCAATGCCCGGTTCCGAAGACGTGTGAGTTCCCACTGCTGTATTTGATCCGGGTTTGCATTCGGTTTTTTGAGACGGGGTGGAAGCTCCTGTCGATCATAATAATAGATGACTTCATCCATATGGTCGGGCGGCTGCGGCGGTCCATGCTGCGGCGAACGGGCATTCAGTTGATCCCGCACGATCCGTTTAGCCTTTGCCAGCGGAAACTGGCGCGGCAGCCAGCCGTAATCATCCAGAAATTGGAGCCAGTTTTGCACCCCTGCCAGCCGGAGTTCCACCGTAGCTGCCTTATAACTCGGTTTGTTTGCGCCCGGTGAGAGCAGCCACTGCGCAAAATGGAGCAGAATCGGAGCATCTTCATCAGCTAACTCGGTAATGGGGGTATCCGCAATCGTCACATACCCCGCTTTTTGGATCGGAAGCAAATAGGTTGTGGTGCGATCTTCCAGAAAATTGAAGAATAAATCGAGCGCGCGCCGGTAGGAATCGATTGTGTGCGCCGATTTGAGCGTTGCCCGGTTCAAATATAGATCGCGCGCTTCACCAAACGTGAGATTAGTATTCTGTTTGTGAAAATAGCGTCCCACCAATCGCCGCAAAGCCTGATCGCGGTCTATTGTAAAATCCTCGACCCGTTCCGCTTCGACATACCAGGGAATTTTGTCTATCGTTTGAATGAGGATTGGAATCAGAAGCTGACCGTCTTGTTTAGCCTCATCCACAGTTTGAAGCACGTTAGGTGCAGATAAACTATACGGACTCAAGAGAATAAGAATCGCGATAGTGCTGTCTTTTCGGGGATTCTTATCCAAAACGCGAACGTCTTCTTTAGCCAGCGCTGCTTTGAGCCAGTCCGCAAATGCTCCATCGGCTGCCACATAGTCTAAAACGACAGTTCGTTTCATTATTTTTCCTTTTTGACCCGTAACATAAGATTATGATGTATCATTTCCTAAGTTATGTTACTTCAGTGCATGCCATAATGCAACATTCCCACCATGAATCCCACTATCCCACTTTGCATTTGGCATGACACCCTACTCCCCCACTATCAGCCCTGAAAATATGTTCAGCCCTGATGAGCTTTACAATATACTCAAGACTCAATACAACGATACCATTTAACAGGATCAATCCTGATAGCACTTCAACGTTTATGTTTAAACAAAAGTCTTTATGCTCTCTTTTTACTGCTACCCCTCTTTTTAGCGTTCACTTGTGAATAATTTCACCCGTATATTTGCCGTTAGACCTCTCTTGCAGGTTATTTATTAAATGATATATTTCTTATAACTTAAAATATTCTTTGAAATTAGCAATTTAATATTTATAGTATTAGAATAAGGCGTTTCCCGTGAATCACCCTTCTTTTGAAGGCATCCAGGGCGTTTCAACCTGTCCACTTTGAAAATTAGCCGCCCGCGCTGCAACAAAAAGCCAGTCTGACAGACGATTAACGTAGCGTAAAGTCTCTTGATTCATCGGCTGCTCAGCCTGTAACATAACAATCCAGCGCTCAGCCCGTCGGCATACCGTTCGCGCCTGGTGTAAAAATGCGCCTGTAAGCCCTCCGCCCGGCAGGATAAAGTTCTTGAGCGGCGGCAGCGTCTCTTCCCAGGCATCAATCTCCGCTTCGAGGCGTGCGGTCATAGCAGGTGTCACGCGCACAATGCCCTTCGCTTTGGCATCAAGCGGCGTTGCCAAATCCCCTCCGACAGTGAATAAGTCGGCCTGCACCTGATGCACCTGCTTTTGCATGTCATCGGCTAATCCTGCGGCCACGGCCAGTCCCAGAATCGTATTAAGTTCATCAATGGTTCCATAAGCGTGCAGGCGAACATCTCCTTTTGAAATACGCCCGCCTGCAAATAAACTTGTTTCACCCTGATCCCCGGTTTTGGTGTAGATTTTCATGTTGGCCCTTTCTCATCCACAGCGGGAAGCCGGATATGGAAGGTAGTCCCCTTCCCCGGCGTGCTCTCGAAGTTAATTTCCCCTTGATGTCCTGTGATGATTGCTTTAACGAGTGACAATCCTAACCCGGTTCCACCCACGTGAACATGACCCTGCTGTTTCCCCCGGTAGAAGCGCTCAAAAATATTGGTCTGATCTTCTAACGGAATACCCACGCCTTTATCAGCGACATCCACCAGGACATGTTTCCGGGTGAAGGAGGCTCGAACGACCACTTCCCCGCCCGCAGGCGTGAATTTGATCGCGTTATCCACCAGATTCGCAAACGCCTGGCATAACTGTTGAGGATCTCCCAGGACCAGCGGAAGTTTTTCCTTGATTTCTAACTGCAAAGTAAGCTGTTTGGATCGAGCTTGATCGGCCATATCGACCACAGCGCGGCCAATCACATCCTCCATCACACATTCTTCGCGTACGCGTATCCCGGTTTGAGCGCGTTCCAAATCAAGAATCCCGTTGATCAGCCGGAACATGCGGGTAAGTTGTGTCCAGATCATACTGATGTAGTCATGCATATCATTCGTTAGAATATCCTGCCCATCTTCCGCCAGGAGTTCCACATAACTCATAGCGGCCTGGAGCGGATTTTTGAGATCATGACTGGTCATCTGAACCATCTGGCTTTTTAAGCGATCCAGTTCTTTGAGTTGGGTAATGTCGTTCAAAACAACCACCCATCCCCCGGTCCCTTCGCGCTCCAATTCGGCCACATGGCACAAAAAAGTGCTCTGATTCGCTGCCATTTCATACACATAAACGTGCTGCTGGCGGAGTATGCGCAGGGCACGGCGGAGATTGGATGGCAGATAATTGGGCGGCACCACCTCGCGGATGCCCTGTCCAATCGGAGATTTGTCTTTTATATCGAGTAGTTGAACGGCGGCGGGGTTGGCAAAGATAATTCGCTGTGAACGATCAATGGCGACAACAGGATTTTCGGTGCTGGTCAGGACGATTTCCAGTTGGTTTTTGGCGATGGCTAAATCATTCGATAACCCGCGCTCGGCCTCAAATAGTCGGCTGTTGGTAATGGCGACGGCAGCTTGTGGCCCTAACAGTTCCAGTAAATGCATATCTTCGCGGCCAAATAGCCGCCCCTGCCGTCCCTGGATCACGAGCAGCACACCGACGACTTCCCCCGCAAATATCAAGGGCACGCTTGCCACGGCCCCAAATGTTTCACGCGCCAGCGGGAGATCTGCTTTGCCCTTCCAGTCACGATGATAGTGATCGACGCGCCGCCCGCGCTGCTCCCGTGCGACCGTTCCAACCACACCTTCACCAATAGGAATTTCTAACCCCACATACTGTCGGGGAAGGTTATAGACCGCCGCCAGCTTAAGTGTTTTTTGTCCTTTCAGAAAAATAGCAGCCCCATCAGCATCCAGTAGTCCGACAGCTTGAGCCGCAATCGCGGACAGTGTATCCTGAAGATGTAAACGGCTGGTGATCGCCAATCCTACGTCGCGCACAGCTTCGAGTTGTTTGGCTCGTCCCAGCAGCGGCACCATGATCTGTCGGCGCACAACGGCATAGCTCATCATCAGCGTGGCAAGTGTGCTTACACTCTCCGATACACCGGCCATCCGAAAACGCGGGCTGAATAATGCAAGGATTTGACCCGTTGCGAACAGGAGAATGCCGACGATCAGGGGTTGATCGTGAATCTTTAGGCGGTTGCGCCACACCATCAGCATCGTTCCCAACAGCAGGGTGGTGTACAGGACGGCGCTGGGTTGGTTGAAGTTATAGACCAGTACACCGTTATCGTTGATACTGAAGGCGCGCGGTGCGTCCGAAAACAGCAGGAGCAGATGATAGGCGAAGATGACAGTCAGTCCGATTAAGGCAATGGATCGGAACAGCCGCCCCTGAACCCCTGTGATCGCCACACTATAAATATAGATGCTGAGATTCGCGCCGCTGAAACCAATATCTAACAGGCGCAGCCCGGTTTGAATCGTACTTTCACCAGCATTAACGTAGGCTGCGGCCCGTCCTAGCAGCGAGCCAGATGCCCAGATCACCATCATGAGCAGAAACAACGCATAATAGCGGTTCGCCTCGCTGTTGGGATCATGCCACAGAATCAGCGTCAGCAGGCCGAGCGCTAATGCGAGTGTGAGGCCGTTAAAAAGTAAAATGACGGCCATAATTCGTTTAGTTATTCCCTTGTTTCTCGAATCGGTATCCGACCCGGTGTTCCGTCAGAATATAGGTTGGGTTGGCCGCATCCGGTTCGATTTTCCGGCGTAGTTGGCTGATATAAACGCGCGGGTAGTACACATCATCGATATATTCTGGCCCCCACACTTGTTCCAGCAGTTCGCGCTGCTGGACGACGCGCCCCGCATTCTCAAGCAGCACCACCAACAATTTGAATTCGGTGGGGGTTAGATGAATTTTCTGCCCGTTGACGTGGACATGGCGGCGTTGCAGATCGACGCTGAGGTATCCATCGTTATAACCCGGTTCCGATTCCTGTGTGGTCATTTGGGATCGCCGCAGCAGCGCCTGTACGCGTGCGACAAATTCATTAAGCCGGATCGGTTTGACAAGGTATTCATCGGCTCCGGCGTTGAGGCCTTCAATAATGTCTTCTTCGGTAACAGCCTGTGCCGATAACATCATGACCGGTGTTTCCGCCACTTCTCGGATGCGCTGGCAGACGGTCAGCCCGTCCATTTCCGGCATTACGATGTCGAGAATAACGAGATCAGGGCGTTCAGTGTGAAAAGCGCGCAGTCCTTCCAGCCCGCTTCCCGCCAGCGTAACGTTAAACCCCTCGCGGCGGAGTTTGCGCCCTAATGCATCTCGAATTGCGAGTTCATCATCAACAATGAGAACCTTTGCAGCCATTGGATTCCCCACCTCTCTTAATGGATTAATTCATCTACCGCTTGGGCTGTCGGCAGAGAAGGCTGTGCTCCCAGCTTCGTTGTGGCGAGTGCGCCGCAGGCGGCTGCATATCGTGCTGCTTGTTCCAGTGAGGTGTTGCCCCGCGCCAGCGCAACCGCTAATCCAGCGTTGAATGCATCTCCGGCGGCAGTCGTGTCAATGGGAGTAACTTTAAAAGCCGGGACTCGCGTATGCCCCCAGGATCCAGCGACCAGCGCACCCTGGGCACCCAATGTGATCACAGCCTCGGAGGGTCCGAGTGCCAGAACGCCTTTTGCGATTTGTTCGTCTGTGTACTTCTCAACTGCCTCTTCGTCAACTCCCATTAGCATCGCCGCCTCGATCCGGTTGGGTGTGATGACATCTACCAGACTCAGCAGCTCCGCTGGGAGCGCTCGCGCTGGGGCAGGGTTGAGAATCACTTTGACACCGTGCTGCCGGGCAAGGCGTGCAGCAGCAAGATTCGTCTCCAGCGGCACTTCGAGTTGGAGTTGGAGCACATTCGCGGTCTGAAAAATGGACGCTGCTGCCTCAATATGGGTGGGGAGCAGGTGCATATTAGCTCCCGAAGCCACCAGAATACTGTTTTCTCCACCTTCAGCTACCGAAATAAGCGCGATTCCCGTGGCTTCCTTTGGATCGCGGACGACAAAGTCTGTCTGAATTCTTTCTGTCTGATAAGCGGCTAAACACTGATCGCCGAAACTATCTTGTCCTACACATGTGATAAACGTCACATCAGCGCCTAAGCGGGCCGCGCCCACAGCCTGGTTCGCACCTTTGCCTCCCATCGCCATCACAAATCCGTACCCAAGTACAGTCTCTCCAGGACGCGGGATGTGTGATGCACGCGCAACAAGATCCACATTCGCGCTTCCTACTACGACTATATTGGACATACTTGCTCCTTCATCACTACACGAAATTAATTCTACCTTACCCTAACTCCTCTATTATATGCGCTTTATGCGTTTCTGACTGCGAAAAAAAGACCTCATCTACGGAGAGGTCTTTTTTCTGCTTTAGCGGTCAGATGAGTCTTCTAATTGCGCAAAAAGTTTCGCAGCACCGTTTGTAGAATGCCACCATTGCGATAGTAGTTCACTTCAACCGGTGTATCCAGTCGGCAGATCACCGTAAACGCTTTGGTCGTCCCGTTGGGACAATGAACCCGTATCAGCACATCCTGTCCAGGTTTCAGGTCTTCGGTAATACCCTCCAGATCATAAACCTCACGCCCCGTCAGACCAAGCGACTTGAGGTCTTCGCCCGGCTTATACTGGAGCGGCAGCACGCCCATCCCAACCAGATTGCTGCGGTGAATACGCTCAAAGCTTTCTGCGATGACAGCCTTCACCCCCAGCAGGAACGTTCCCTTAGCGGCCCAGTCACGCGAACTACCCGTCCCATACTCTTTTCCGGCGAACACCAGCAGCGGTGTGCCATCGGCCTTGTAGCGTTCTGCCGCGTCGAAGATGGACATTTGTTCCTCCGTAGGCAAATAGCTGGTCACGCCGCCCTCAGTACCTGGAACGAGTTGGTTTTTCAACCGAATATTGGCGAAAGTTCCTCGCACCATGACTCGGTCATTCCCGCGCCGTGCGCCATAGGTGTTAAAGTCTTTGGGTTCAACACCTAATTCAATGAGATAACGGGCGGCTGGACTCGACAGCGCAATGGTGCTCGCCGGGGAAATATGGTCAGTAGTGACCGAGTCTCCCAAAACAGCGAGTGCGCGCGCGCCTTGGATAGTCGCTAGCGGCGTGGGTTCGGGGCTTATATCGACAAAGAATGGCGGCTCTTGGACGTAGGTTGAGCCTGACTGCCATTCGAACACATCTCCTTGGACTAAGGGGATAGCATTCCAGATCGGGTTGCCTTCATAAACATTGCTGTATTCCCGCTCGAACATTTCGGGTTTGATCGCGGATGCGACTGCGTCTGTAACTTCGCGCTGTGTTGGCCAGATGTCCCTCAGATAGACAGGCTCTCCCTGTGCATTAGTGCTGATCGGTTCTGCTGTCAGATCAATATCAACCCGGCCCGCCAGCGCATAAGCCACCACCATGGGCGGCGACGCGAGGTAATTAGCCCGAACATAAGGGTTAACACGCCCTTCGAAGTTTCGATTCCCACTCAATACGGCAGCAGCAACCAGATTATTTTCTTCGATTGCCGATGCCACCGCACTTGGTAGCGGGCCGCTGTTTCCGATGCAGGTCGTGCAGCCATAGCCGACCAGATAGAAACCAAGCTGTTCCAGGTAGGGCATTAATCCCGCCTCTTCCAGATAAGCAGTGACTACTTTGGACCCCGGAGCCAGACTCGTTTTAACATAAGGTGGAACGCGAAGGCCGTGTTCCACCGCTTTTTTGGCGAGCAGACCAGCGCCGATCATCACCGAAGGGTTAGACGTGTTGGTGCAGCTTGTGATCGCGGCAATCACTACTGCCCCGTGTCCAATTTCGGTTTTGTGTCCATTGTCAGCGACGGTTGCGCGTTGGGCTGTGGCTGTCTCATCGAGTGCAAAGCCTCGTTCACTGGTTGGAGCGGTCAGCGCCTTTTGGAATGTTTCCTTCATATGGGGGAGTTGGATCCGATCCTGGGGACGTTTGGGTCCGGCCAGGCTTGGTACGACCTGACTCATATCCAGTTCGAGCGTATCGCTGAAAACGGGATCAGGGGTTTCGTCGGTACGGAACAGCCCCTGTAGGCGAGTGTACTGTTCGACCAGTTTCACGAGTGGGGCAGGTCGCCCGGTGATCAACATATAATGCAGTGTTTCACTGTCTACAGGGAAGAATCCCATTGTAGCCCCATATTCAGGGGCCATGTTCGCGATGGTTGCCCGATCAGGCAGGCTCAATGAGCTGAGTCCGCTGCCGTAAAATTCCACAAATTTTCCAACAACCCCTCTGGTGCGCAGCATTTGGGTTACGGTTAGGACCAGATCAGTAGCGGTTGCGCCTTCTGGTAGCCGGTTGGTCAGTTTGAATCCAATGACATCGGGCATCACCATGTAAAGGGGTTGGCCTAGCATCACCGCTTCGGCTTCAATGCCACCAACGCCCCAGCCAACCACACCTAACCCATTGATCATCGTAGTGTGCGAATCGGTGCCAACAAGGCTGTCGGGATAGACAACCTGCGCACCGTCAATTTCCTCGGTGAGCACGCCCTGGGCGAGGTATTCCAGATTGACCTGGTGAATAATGCCGGTTGATGGTGGGACGACACGAAGCTTGTGAAAGGCCGATTGTCCCCACCGCAGGAACTCGTACCGCTCCCGGTTGCGCTCAAAATCGAGTCCGGAGTTAATCTCAATGGCGTTTGGTGTCCCAAAACTATCGACTTGGATTGAATGATCGATGACCAGATCAACGGGAATCGAGGGTTCAATCCGTTTGGGATTGCCGCCCATTCGCAGCATAGCCGAACGCAGCGCGGCGAGATCGACCAGTGATGGAACGCCGGTGAAATCTTGTAGAATAACTCGCGCTGGCTTAAACGGAATTTCGTGGATTTCCGTTTGTTTGGGACTCCATTGGGCGAGTTTTTTAACATCGTCATCGGTGACTTCAAACCCGTTGTTATGGCGCAGCACTGATTCAAGCAAAATTTTGATTGAGAAAGGTAATGCTGCAACCTTTCCGATGCCGGCCTCTTCCAGGGCTTCGAGCCGGTAGTACAGGAACTCACCGCTGTCTGATTCAAGTCTGGTTTGCGATCCAAATGGATCACGTTTTTTCCCGTTGATCATTCTGGTTTTCCTTTGTGTGCGACTATCATGCAGATTATATCAAATGCTTTTTATATTGAAGTTGATTTTTTCTTTCATGACTATGTGAAATTTTATGAAATTTAGCCCTACGCCTTGCCACATGCTCCTCATTTGCATATAATAACTAACCGAATAGCAACCCAAGTTCCTACAGGTAAAACCCTTGCTGCACTTCCAAACTGAGACCGAACAATACTGGACGGAAAAATTCGAGATCACAAATGAAGATATGGAATATATCTTCAATATCTTTCTCGAAGAAGAAACCCCGCTATCCAGCCACGAAATTGCTCGCCGCGTGGTTCAACACCGAGTTGAGCAAGAGGTCACCGCGCTTCGCCGTCGAATCGAGCGGGGCGACATTTTCCAGCCCAAGAACACCTATGGCATCGGACAACAACTCTTCTTCCCTGCACTTGGCTACAAAATGGGGGAGATTGTCGCTGAACGCCCCGGCAACAATCCCGAATTCGGCCCCTTCACGGTCATCCAGGTCAGTTTTAGCGGCGGTGATACGCGTGAATTCGCCAGCGGACTGCAAGCGCCCCACCAGCTCAATATTGAGGGCATCGAAGTGCTGGACGAGAAGCCGGTTGATGTCGATACCATTATGCAGGAATACGGTAACGACATCATTTATTTAGTCGAAGAACGCCTGCGTGAAGAAGAAGATATTGTCTACTTCGCCAGCCGTTACTTCCTCCGTTCGTTGTTGGCCGATGTTGGCATCGTCCATCTTCATTTGGCCGAGGCGGTGCTGGTCATGCATGAGGGTGGCCCGTTGGATACCCTCTCCATTCTAAAGGAAATTGATCTTCCCAAAGAGATCAACCCCCGCCTGCAAACGTTCTCGTTGGATTACGCCTTGTTCAATGACAAGCGTTTTGATGAAGTCGGTCCGGCTGGCAAAGTGCTGTGGTACTTACGCGAAATGGAACCCCCCGAGGTGACCATCGTCCCCGAACAGCTCAAGTACCAGTCGATAGACTATAACTGGCAGGCGTTGAGCGATGAAATGGCAGCGCTGGAGTATGAGATCGATGATGAACTCTCCAATCTCCGCTCGCCGTCCAAACCCGCTGATTCGGTGACTTTTAGCTTGATCTTCCCTCATCGCCGCGTAGGGACTCTGCCGCTTAACTCTCGGTTGCGTCACCTCTTCCCTACAGCCTACGAAGCGCCCCGCGTATTGGTGACCTTCGTGGATGGGCAGACAAACGAGGAAATAGTTGGCTGGGTCGTTCGTGAGCATCATTATGTCTATGGTCTGGCTGATTTTTACCGCCGTTATAAACTCCCCGTTGGCGTCTATCTCACTATCCGTCGCACAGACGATCCGTCCCGCGTGATTATCGATTTTGTCAACCATCGCCCGCATACGGAATGGATTCGCCTGGCGGTACCGGGCAGCGATAATAAACTGCACTTTGAAAACCACAAGCGTTCTATCGGTGCGGATTACGATGATCTGATGGTCTTAGGTGCAGATGATTTAAAAGGCGTGGATGCGCTGTGGATTCCCACGGCCAATCGGGAACCCGGCCTGTTCGAGCTGATGCGTGATCTCATGTCGGAATTATCGCGTTTGACACCGCAGCATACCGTTCACGCCAAAACACTCTACAGCGCGGTCAACGTGATTCGCCGTTGTCCGCCCGGCCCCATCTTCTCAACTCTGGCAACGCGGCCTGAGTTTGAACATGTTGGCGGCCCCTATTGGCGTCTAACTTAATCGCTTAGGAAGGATGACTCGTGACTACATCGGCTAGTACGGCTAGTCGGCGGATCAAACCGACTCTCGAAACAAAGTTCCACATCGACTACAGTTGGTGGGAACGCGCAGAAAAAGAACTGCGTGTCTATCTGCTCAGTCACCTGTCGTCTGAACAACGTGCCTTTTTCACGGAACATCGTGAAACCGAAGAAACCGATTGGATCGACCCGGTGACGGCTGAAGTGCGTAAGGTTGATGCGCTTCAACGCGCCTTGCAGGACGCCAGTCAGCAGCCCGATTTTATCTCGACTCAGACATCCCTCGTGGATGCCATCTTCCGTGTCTTCCTTGCCAATTCGAACATACCGCTCACACCGGTCGAATTAGGCGAACGCACCGGACGCCCACCAACCACTATCCTACGAACCCTGGCGGGGGGCACGGTGTATAAAGGAATTCGTCCGGTCGTCGAATAGGGCTTGACAGCTTGCAGCCCTATTTTTACAATGTCCGTTAGCTGAAGGCCTCTGTAGCTCAGTGGATAGAGCATCCGCCTTCTAAGCGGTTGGTCGTGGGTTCGATTCCCCCCAGGGGCGTAGAAAAAAGCCCGCTTTTTCGGCGGGCTTTTTGATTACTTACGACATAATCGAATGGTACAACTGCTGCGTCTCAGCATCCGGTTCGCGGCTGTCGCTGCGTAGCTTTTCGACTAACTTCTGATAATGGGCCGCGGCTTCACTACGCCGTCCCAGATCCGCATAGAGCTGCATGATCTGGCGGTGGATCGGCTCATAGCGATCATTTTCACTCACCGCGCGCAGCAGCAGTCCCAGCGCGTGTTCCTGGCGTCCTTCTTGCAAGCGAATCTTTGCCATCTCGCTGAGTGCTTCTAGGTATCCGGTTTGGTAATCCCGGCGGCGCTCCACGATCCAGCTATCGCTGTGCCCCTGGAGAAACGGCCCGCGATAGAGATCAATGGCTTCCTGCCACAGCGCCGCTTTATCCGCGCTCTCTGGTGAACGCCCCTTGACCAGCGCGCCCACGAATTGCATGATGTCATAATACACCGCAATTTCGGGATTCACGCGATAGTAGCCGCCTTCATGCACCAGCACATCGAAATCAAGCGCTTTGTGCAGCCGCCGCTTGGTCACATGGAAGACATTCACCGCCTGATCATTGTCCAGATCCGGCCAGAATGCCTGGCAAATTTCCGAGCGGGTCACAACTGGACGATCCAGAGCGAAGAAGAACAGCAGGCGCGGCAGGTGGCCTTCCCAGGTATCAATCGGTTCCCCATTCAGCAGCACATACCCCGGCCCAAGCGCGTACACTTCCAGTCGTGGATGACCTTCGCCTCGCATATCGTAAAAATTCCCCGAAACCACGTGGTCATCTTCGAGTATGACAGCTTTCTTTTGCGCGATCAATGAGACCCAGGGCAGGCGTGGCAGTGTCCGGCTGTTTAACACCATCTGGCATTGGGCCGGCAGGTTGACAATTACGCGCTCAACGAATGCCTGGAGATCATCCGCGCCATCGGTACGATCATACTCGTCCAGAATGAGCAAAAACGGTTCGCTGCTCAAATCATGTAGATCAGCGATAAAGGCTTCAAGCAAGGCGTGAAAATCATTTTGCGTTTCAAAATGAATCTGGTTGAGATACCGTCCAAAGGTGGGATGCTGGTTAGCAAGATCATGGCTGATGCCAGACAGAAAAGAATGAATATTGACATCGTCAGGTCCCATTGCATAATAAAAAACCTGCATATCAGGCTCATTCATAAGTTGAGCAACCAGGACCGAGCGATAACGGCTTCGCGGATGGAGCAGAACCACGCTTGCATCCTGCGTGCGCTCCTTAAACGTTTGATAAGATTGTTCTATTAAACTATTCAGTTCCATCGTACTGAATTCCTTTGTATTGTCTGCGTCAAAGAGATGAACAAAGTATAATTGGAGTAGTCAGATAAGTCAACTGCTAAGGGGCAGGTATTTCCGACTTACACCGTATGCTGATTTTAATGTTCAGGCTGCTTACAGATTGGATGGCTTTTGAAACATTGTCAGCTTAGCCGAAATTGGTGAACAAATATTGTCGGTTGATACAATCTATGGTAATTTGTGAATAGAGGCTTACGATTTTTACACACGGCAAAAGTGAGATGAGTCCATGTTTAAAACGGTGCGCAATTTAGCAGTGCTGGGTGCAGGACTAAGTGCCAGTGCGATTGTAGGCTGGCTGCTCCTTCGGGACAAAAAGCGCGACCCGAACGGCGCAACGACAATTATCAAAAGTTATGCGGATGAATCGGCGGCGGTGGCTCAGATTGTGCTGCCTCGTGAAGCCTTGGACGATGCCGAGCCAGAGGACATTCCTACAGGCGATGATCTTACCCAGATAAAAGGCATCGGTCCGCGTTATGCCGAGGCGCTTCAGAGGGTTGGTATTACCCAATATATGCAGTTGGCGAAGCAAAACCCGGATGATTTAGCGGCACGTTTAGCAGCTCATGTCACGATCACCGCTCAGCGCATTCGGGAACGGGACTGGATTGGTCAGGCGGCACAGTTAGCCCAAAAATGAACATGCCGACACCAACTCAGATCACACTTGAACAAAGTAAGGGTATTCTGCTTATTTCCTGGTCCGATGGTCGTGAATGCCGTTATCCGGTTGGCCCGTTGCGGCTGGCTTGTCCTTGTGTCGAATGCCGAGGTGGGCATGAGGGTATGGGCCGCCAGCATGATCCCGAAAATTTACTTGATCTAATTCCTGTCGGCAATTATTATGTGGAAAATGTTCAGTTAGTCGGTAATTACGCGCTCCAGTTTTTCTGGAGTGATGGACATAATACGGGAATCTATACTTGGGATTATCTTTATCGTTTGTGCCCGGTGGAGGACACCGATGTTTGAGGCTGCTATGGATCACGGACTTTTTTCGCTGGCAGAGCTAAATCGTCTTCGTTTGGAAGCAATGCATCTTTTCGAGCAGTGCTTAACCAATGGGGATGAGTCGGTTTTTATTGCATTTGTCGAGCGCCAGGTGACTCATAATCCGCCGCGTCTGCAATTGCTCCGTGAATTGGCGGACGATTTACAGCAGCGCTTGCTGTCGCTTCAGGAATACCATTTTGACGTGCGTGAGCGTGTCGTGCGTGCGCTAAGCGAAAGTTACGGCGTCGATATTACCTCGCTGGCCCCGCCCGCCATGTTGAGCACTTATCATAGCCTTAATATAGAGACGCTCCTGGACTTCGTGAACCAGAAAAATATAGGATTAAGTCAGGACGATAAAGTATTACTGCGTAAAATGGTGGATGCCTCGCTCCAAATGGCAGCCCAACTCTACAGCGACATCGAACTCACGACCCGGCTCCACAGCCTGGTGCTGGACTGGTGGGAAGGCATGAACGCGACGACCGCCCGCCAAATCTGGAATACCAATAATTTTGATCAACAACCAGGGACTTTTCACCACTAAAATCCGCTGTTTAGACTTAGCCAGCCGTCGCATTTGCGGCGGCTGTTCTTATTTTAACCATCGAGGCGTATGATGACTCACCCTTATGAACGTTATCTTCAGGAAGTGTTGATTGATGAAGACACCCTTCAAGCGCGCATTCAGGAATTAGGTGTGCAGATCACACAGGACTATGCGAATAAAAAACCGCTGCTGCTGGTTTGCATTTTAAAAGGCGGCGTCATGTTCATGACCGATCTGATGCGTTATATCGATATTCCCCATCAAATCGATTTTATGTCCATTTCCAGTTATGGTGATGGTGCGCGTGAAACATCAGGCCGCGTGCGGATCGATCTGGACTTGCGCCAGGACATTGCCGGTAAGCATATCCTCATTGTCGAGGACATTATCGACAGCGGTTTCACTCTGCAATACATTCTCAATCTGCTGGGTACCCGTCACCCGGCCAGCATCCAGATTTGCACCCTGCTGAGCAAACCCAGCCGCCGCAAAGTGCCGATCCAACTCGGTTATATCGGCTTTGAAATCCCGGATAAATTTGTATTCGGTTATGGCCTCGATCTGGATGAATTATTTCGAAATTTGCCCTTCGTTGCCGTCTGCAATCCCGCTGCTTATGCCGGGGAGGATGGGTGTTAACACCAATTGATCCCCAACGCCCGTTAATGTGGCATCCGCTGGTCGAAGTTTTATCGAAGATCATTTCTGACGAAGTTTACATGGTGGGGGGTGCGGTCCGGGATGCCTATTTGCATCGTCCCCTGCACGATCTGGACCTCGCCACACCCACTGATGGTCGCCCGCTTGCCCGTTATATTGCCAATCATTTCGGCGGTGCTTATTATTCGCTTGACGCCGAACGTGGGGTCGGGCGCGCCATCATCTCCTGGGATGGCACCCCTCTGACCATCGATGTCGCCCAGTTTCGAGGCGCTAATCTGTTAACCGACCTCCAGCTTCGCGATCTCACCCTGAATGCGATGGCCGTTCGTCTCGCGCCCAATCCCCAACAGATCCTCGATCCCCTGGGCGGCATATCCGACCTGGCCGCGCGTCGCATCCGTGAATGCAGTCCCGATGCCCTGTCCAACGACCCCATCCGCATGTGTCGTGCCGTCCGTGCTGGCGCGGTGTTCGGGATGCGGATTGAGCCAACGACCCGCCAGCATATCAAACACTATGCGCCCCGTCTTGCCCACGTTTCACCCGAACGTATTCGGGATGAGTTCTTCCAAATTCTGGATAGTCCCCATCCCAGCGCATCCATTGACATCTTGCAGCGTTTGGGCCTGCTCGAACATATCATCCCGGCATCCCAAAGCCTGCTGGCGGTTCAACAGGGACCACCACATCAACTGGATGTCTGGGGCCATACACTGCTCGCCGTCCGGCACCTATCAACCATCCTCCAACTGTTTTCCTCCCACCGGGATGAAAATCTGGTCGGCAATCTTCAGTTTGGCCTCATCGCCTGGACCCTGGATGCCTTCCGCCCTCAGCTTGAAGCCTTTCTCAGTCATACATGGGCCAATGGTCGTTCCCATCGGGCGCTGCTGCTCCTCACCGCCTTCTTGCACGATGTGGGCAAACCGCAAACGCGCTCCGTTCAGGATGATGGCCGCGTGCGTTTTTTGAGCCATCAGGACAAAGGGGCGGACATTGCCCAGACTCAGGCCGTCGCCCTGCGGCTTAGCAATGACGAGGCAGGGCGTGTCTATGACGTGATCCGTCACCACATGCGCCCTCACTGGCTTCACAACGATAAGTTGAGTTCCCGCGCCATCTACCGCTTCTGGCGTGACACCGGGCCAGCGGGGGTGGATATTTGTTTGTTGGCATTGGCCGATTATCTGGCAACCTATGGGACCTCGCTTGACCAAAAGCAGTGGATTTCCTACCTAGAGATGGAGCACAAGCTGCTGGAAAGTTACTTTGTATATGCCGATACGCGTGTTAATCCACCCCCGCTGATTACAGGCCAGTATTTACTCGATCATTTTGATTTACAACCTGGCCCGCGCATCGGTGAAATCCTCGAACAACTCCGCGAATTGCAGGCTTCTGGCGAAATTCTGAGCTACCAGGACGCGCTCGAATGGGTTGAACAGATATTAAGACCTCAGTAGGACAGTAGTGTCTCACCATCGAAGTTCACCATCCAAGTTAGTCGGTGAATGGGGATGACAGTTCTGAACATCCGTGCTATTCTGTACTTAACACATCCTGCACATTCACAACTCAATACGCACGCTTTCCCCTGGTTTCCCTCGTTGCTTGCCGCAGTCCCTCTGCCAACTCGGTTGGAGAGGGGACCGCGGGGATGAGGTTCGTCGGGGCGATTCACGAATCGCCCGTTAATTTCTCGCTCATCCCCACTTATGGGTAATGATCATCAGCTTCGTAGAGCAAGCAAGGGCGGGTAACTTTTTCGACCAGATTTTACAAAACCCGCCCTTCGACAAATCTTCCCGTGTCGCGTCGTCAAATGCCTTTCCCGACGCCAAATTTCCCCTCAACGTGCTTTAAAGGGGGGCGGGGGTATTCGTTCTTGGCAGAAAAACCGACTTCCTGCCAACATCTCCCCCTTTTCAGAAGCATTTCTCCCTCAAGTGGGCTTTAAAGGGGGGGGGCGGGGGTATTCGTTCTTGGAATCGGTTGTTTCGGTTGTCTCAGTATTCGTCTCGTCGTCATCGCCATCCACGCGCTCGAAGAACCACAGCAGCGTGTTGCCATACACCCGCTCGTCAAACGGGCGCAGCTCACTCAGATCAAGGTCTTCGCGCTCATGGGGATCAATCTGGATGACCACAATTCCATCGGGTTCGATATGCGCGGGGTTTTCGTCCAACGCCAGCAGGACGTTTTTCCACATCCCTTTATACTGTGGCGGTGCAACATAAATATATTCAAACGCATCCGGTTCAGCTTGGCGCAGATAAGCAAATGCATCCGTTCGCAGCACGTCGGCCCGCTCTTCCAGCTTCGTATGCGCCAGATTCTCCTGGATCGTTAGAATAGCGGCCTTAGTGCTGTCGATAAATAAAGCATAATCTGCGCCGCGACTGAGCGCTTCAATCCCGACGCTTCCCGTTCCGGCAAAGAGATCAAGAAACGTGCTGCCGTGAATCGCCGAACCGAGAATATTAAACAGAGCTTCTTTGGCTCGATCCATAATCGGGCGTGTGGAATCGCCCGGAACCAGTTTTAATTTTCGCCCTTTGGCTGTGCCAGAAATCACCCGTATCGGCATCTTAAGCCTCAACCACTTCACGCGCGGCGCGAATATTCGATTGAGGGGTTGTTGTCATAATGACACACCCGGTCGATAGGATAAATCGTCGTCCATTGGTTTGTTCAATCGCTTGACGCGCCTGTGAGCGTACTTCGACTGGCGTGCCGCTGTGCATCGGGTCCCATCGTCCGATTCCGCCGCTCACCGCGCCCTTGAATTTCAATTTCCCTTCGCTCAGGTCCGGTGAAGTTTCGCGATCATGCCAGTTAATCACCTGAACTGGATAGTCCGCCACCAGATCAAACATCGGCAGCTTGCCGTGCAGATGCATCATGTTCAGCCACCAGGTATCGGGGATAGCTTCGAGAATGCGCAAATCATACGGACGCCCAAATTCCTGATATTCCGCCTCGGTCATGATCGAATGCGATGCGTGCTGCACCGCATAAAAGATACCCGACACCCCGCTGCGCCGGATTGCATCCATAAAGCGCAGCGTGCTGTCTGTAATCGTATTGAGGCCGGTTCTAACCCGGTCAGGAGCCGTGCGCATATGTTCAATCAACACATCTCCTCCGGCAATATTTTTCGCCTGCGCCAGAGGACTAAATATCGTTTGAATGAACGGCGTTTCATTGCCAAACGCATCCTTCAGCAGCCGCAGCACTTCAAGCTGCCGCGACAGCACCCCTTTGGACGGGTCCAATACACGCAACTCGGTCCAATCGAGTGAGCGTTCCACCGCCCGCCGCGTATAGTCGCGCGTTCCTTCCAGGTGTCCGACCCATCGATCCTGGACACCATAATCGGTAATACAAAAACTGCTGGTGGGTGTCACTTTGACAAAATCGAAATCCCACTGCCGCTGAAACATCACGGTCGCTTCGGCCAGATCAGCGGCGCGTTGATCATCACCCGGCCAGTGACGCCACAACGCCACTGGCACGCGGTCAGTTTCTTCCCCCAGAATCGTCTTTTCCAGACGTTCGCGTTTATTCATTGTTGGCTCAGAAAATCTTCCATTTGCTGAATTTGCTGATCGACCATCCGGTTGAGCATGAAATAGCGCCCTAGTTCACCGGTTTCATTTGCCAGGTAGCTTGTAACCAAATCCTTGACCTTTTTGAAAGCCTTCATTGCCTGTTCCACGTCGCGCATATCTCGGTAAGCCAAACCCAATCCCCAGTATAAATCAACATTGTCGGGCGCTTCCCCAAGCAGTGCAAGAAACTTGGTGATCGCTTCCTCATCCTTGCCATCATAATGGGACTGCCAGGCGTCACCAATTTTTGCATCAAGGTCGTTTTGATTATTCATCGTCTTCTCCACAGTAGCGCATAAAAAAGCTTGACAAAATATTATGGGTAGCTGCTTTAGGGTCGAATGCGGATCTGGACCGGCAGAATGATGTGCTGTCCCATACTGCTCCCTCGTTCATCGCGTATGAAGAGCGGGTCAATCGTTTCACATGGAAGCAGTGTAGATTGGCACAGTCCGACCTGAACTACGATATTATACTCTCCAGCCATAGCATTTTGATCCACGCGTAAATAATAAGTGTCACGCACATAGAAATCAAACAGCGCCCACGAGGACCACTGACTACTAGGAATCATACCCGGATGTCGATGTTGTGCAAAACTCACCTGCTGCTGCGCCTCATCCATCACAGCGACATCCACTTGCAGATCAGGTAAGTCGGGTCTTACCGCACGCCAGTACAGCGTAATTTTAATTTCATCACCGGGTTTAACCTCCTGTTTAGAGACATCAAACGCCAGCAGATCAATTTCCCCTTGCACAATACGCGGCAGCGCCTGCTGCGCGGTCTTTACCATCCCTGGCGGCGACTGAACCGTGACCAAACGTGGATTCAGTCGAACCACGACAGCCACGGCAATGAAGAGGAACGCGCTGCACAGTAGCAAAAGCTTCTCGGATACCGGAGTCGCCCGATACAACGGGTATGTTTCCGGTTGTTTTCGTGTGCGTTGGCGCATCCCGACCACAAGCAGAATCCCGGCAGACATTCCCGATACAATCCAACTCAGCGTGCGCATTACCGTACTGCCGAAGCGCACCACAACTTCATGATGTCCACTCGGCACCCGAAACGTAATCAATCCATCAGAACTGGCCCGCACCGGAACTCGCTGTCCATCCACTTGCGCCTGCCAACCAGGAAAATAAAAGGTAAGCAGTACAATTTCTGTCTCATTCGGCGTCTGGACAGCCAACCGGTCGATATTCGGCTTATGGATAATCGTATCAACTTGTGTCGCTGGCGGAATCTGATCCCGCGCAACTTTATCAATCACTTCCGTGCGATACGAGTTGTGCAAAGTCGGCGATGGTGATGGTGGATTCTTAACAGTTTCCGGCATCAGCCAGCCGGTGGTCTGCGACGCCACAATATAACCACGCACTTCATCATCCAGCAGTGTCAGAACGCTGGGCATTCGGTGCCATGCGGACCAGGGCCAATCGGCTGGATATAAGGTCGGCAGTGCTGCCCCGGCGATGCCAGCCAAGACGACGAAGGCCACAAGGCTTGCTTTCAGGTTAGACTCCATTTTTTGAATCAGATAGCCAAGTTGAGCCACCACCAGCGCACCACACGCGGCCATCACTGGAATAAGATCCGACGGGTACAACGGCGGCCATTCAGGAAGTGCATCCCATACCGGACTAAATAGTGGAGTTACAAATAAAAAGAGGAAGAGGCTCACCAGTCCAAAATAAGCCGATTGTTTCAACGGATCAGGCATCGCTCGAATGAGCGTAACTAACTTCTGCTGGTACGCTTCCCCGCGCGACCGTACACCCGGTGTGAGTGGCGTGCGTCGCCATCCCCCGACAAATAGCAATCCGACAGTGAGTAGAGCCAACAGCCAGATTGCCGGACCAAGGGCAAGGCTTTGTTCTGGATTAATGGCCGCTAGGTCAAGCCGCTGTGGAAACGCCAGCATTTGTCCTGGTGACAAGCGGTGCCAGTTCTGCATCGGATAATGGGTCATCGACTCCCACTTCACATAACGGCTTTCCAGCAAGACGGGCAGCCAATAAAAGGCAGCAAGGCTGGTGCCGAGCATCAACGCTCTGCTAATGCGGCGGAAATGAGATCGCCCCAACGAGATGAACGCGTAATTCCACAGGAGCCACCCGGCCATTATCAGCACCAGCACCAGATTGAGCGGCGTACTTGAAAGGCAGAGCGCAGCGATGGATACCGCTGCCCCAATGACATTCCACTCCTTGCCGCCCTGGAGTAATCGGGAAAACAGTTCCAGGCTGAGAAAAAAGAACCCCAGCGCCAGCAACCCTGGCAAATCGCCCTGAAGATACGGCAAAACGGATAGGATTTGCGGGCTAAAAAGATAAACCGTTGCTGCGATAACGCCTGCCAGGTTGCCCCATTGTCGCCGGGCAAAACTAAACAAGCTGACCCCCAGCAGCGCATAACTGAAAATCATGACCGTTTTAACGCTGATTTCGGGGTTAGCCTGGCTTAAGAGGTAATGCAGCCCGGTCAGGTAATGCGGCAGTGGCGCAAGATAATTCCACAACGGCGAACCATAGCCATAATTAAAATCCGCCGCCCAGCGCGGATAAAGTGTGCCGCTTTGTATACTCTCCGCCATCTCGATGGTACGGTTGACCTGAATTTGCATGCCCTGTGTATACGGGATGCCAGATCGTACGACCAGGGGCCAAACCACAATGGCGCACAACAGCACCACCACGATCAATGCCCAGTCTATCTCACGCCGTGTCTGGCGCATCCAGGCGGGCAAATCTTCAGGGGTAATGCCAAGCGGCAGTTCGCGGCCTTTACGTGAAATCACCAGTTGCCCTTTTTGGGGTATAAAAATCTTTGCTCACGCATTATAATAAGTGAAATCAGACTCCGGCAAAAAACGGATAAGCCGAGGCAACAAACATGTCCTCACAAGAAACGATTCTCAATGGGCGTTATCGCCTTGTGGCCCAACAAGGATCGGGCGGCATGGCGGTTATTTATAAAGCCGTCGACTTAGCGCTGGGCCGCACGGTAGCGGTGAAAGTCTTACGGCCTAGCCTGACCAATGACCCTGAGTTTCTCAAACGTTTCCGCCAGGAAGCCCGTAACGTTGCTAACCTCTCGCACCCCAATATTGTAACCGTTCATGATGTGGGGCAAGACGGTAATACGCACTATATTGTAATGGAATTCATTGAGGGTGAGGACCTCAAACGCCTGATCCGTGCAGAAGCGCCTTTTTCGATTGATCGTGCCCTTAGCATTGGGATTAAGATTTGTGCAGGCATTGGCTACGCTCATCGGGCAGGTTTGGTACACGCCGATGTGAAGCCGCAAAATGTGTTGGTGACCGAACATGACAATGTAAAAGTCACCGACTTTGGCATCGCCCAAGCACTTCAGAATACACAACCGCGCGAACGGCAAAAGGTGGTTTGGGGCAGCCCCCATTACTTTTCCCCGGAGCAAGCGCAGGGCGAAGCGCCGACTCCTGCCTCTGACGTATATGCCGTAGGCATCGTTTTGTTCGAAATGCTCACTGGCCGCTTACCCTTTGTAGGGACCGATCAGCAGGAACTGGCGATGGCTCATATCCGAGAAACACCGCCGAATGCCTCTGACTTTAACCCTAACATCCCGGTTCACCTGGATCGAATTCTGCTGAAGGTTTTGTCCAAAGAACCGGCATCTCGTTACCGGACAGCCGATCAGCTTGGCCGAATTTTGGTCAGTTATCGTCGCCAAGGACAAATTACGACGGATCAGGTTCCTCAAGTCGATGGACCACTGGATGAAGATTTGGAGCCGCCCGTTTCAGCACCTGTCGCTGCCCAATCCAACAACTACCGGTCATCCGCCTACAATGTAACACCGTCGGCGGAGCCATCATCTCCACGCACTTTGACGCACCTTGCTGAAGTGCCCACCAACAGTTACCCCCAACCGCCCTACGCGGCGAATAACACCCTGAGCAGTAACGCCCCAGTTTCATCAACCCAATACTATCCACCACGCGTACCCGATGTCATGCTTCAGTCCCGTTATCGAGCGACAGAGCCACCCGCTCAACTCGATTTAGTAACCCTGGTTCTGGCTTTTTTGGCCTTCATTGCCATCATGGGATTAATCCCGGTATGGATTATGGTCTATCAGCGCTGGCTCGGTTAACGTTTGTGCAGGCATCTGGCGTATAACCAGTAGCGGATTTCTTATACAACGTTAATTCACACGGACGATACAGCCCTGGTTTTTAATCATTGGCTTTTGTATAATTCTGAGTACAGGATGTGAAATCATTGACCTCACCGGCCTGTTTGATCTTGGGTTAGACATGTGCCAGCTAGAGTGAGGGTTGGAGGCTTACAGTGAATAACCGCTCCCGCAACATCTTTGTGTACATCCTTATCATCGCGGCCATCGCTGCGATTGTGTTTGGGGTACGCAACAACAGTGCTGGCTCGAAGGAACTGACGTTCCCCGAATTAGCTCGTGATATGGAAGCAGGCAAAGTGAGCGCCATTGCCGTAGGTGAAGATGGTAAAGTCACCGTCACTTATGACAATGACACGACTCGCACTACACAACTGAACTCAAATGCAGACAATCCTCTCCAGGTATTGGAAGATCTGGGTATTCCAACCGAGCCGATCAAGAATGGGTCTGTTCGTTTCGAATTCACCAAACCCAGCAATTTGTTCAACTGGATTGGTTTGATCGGCACATTTTTACCGCTGCTGCTCATTGGTGGCTTCATCTATTTGATGAT
Source organism: Aggregatilineaceae bacterium (assembly GCA_036260665.1). GTDB lineage: Bacteria > Chloroflexota > Anaerolineae > Aggregatilineales > Aggregatilineaceae > DATAMF01. Next base: position 30,244 of record DATAMF010000240.1, read on the forward strand.
GCGTCAGGCGCAAGGGTCCAACAATCAGGCGATGTCGTTCGGTAAAAGTCGTGCTCGTATGTTCACTGGTGATCAGCCTACGGTCACTTTTGAAGACGTTGCAGGTGCTGACGAAGCAAAAGAAGAACTTCGCGAAGTCGTGGAATTTCTTAAAGACCCCGAAAAGTTTATCCAGCTTGGTGCGCGTATTCCAAAGGGTGTGCTGCTAGTTGGTTCTCCTGGGACTGGTAAAACGCTTCTTGCGAAGGCCGTCAGCGGTGAAGCGGGCGTTCCGTTCTTTAGCATTTCGGGTTCCGAATTTGTGGAGATGTTTGTTGGTGTTGGTGCCAGCCGTGTGCGCGATCTGTTTGATCAAGCCAAGCGACACAGCCCCTGCATTGTCTTTGTAGACGAAATTGATGCGGTAGGTCGTCAGCGTGGTGCGGGTTTGGGCGGCAGCCACGACGAGCGCGAACAAACCCTCAACCAGATTTTGGTCGAAATGGATGGCTTTGACACCGATACCAATGTCATTATTGTTGCGGCGACTAACCGTCCTGACATCCTTGACCCGGCGCTGCTCCGTCCGGGGCGTTTTGACCGGCGCGTGGTGCTGGATCGACCTGACGTAAAAGGCCGCGAAGCTATTCTCAAGGTCCATGTACGTGGCAAGCCGCTGGCCTCGGATGTTGATTTGAGCGTGTTAGCCAAGACGACACCAGGCTTTGTGGGTGCGGATATTGAAAACCTTGTCAACGAAGCTGCAATTGTGGCCGCTCGTAAAAACAAAAAGAGCGTGAGCATGCGTGACTTCGAAGAGGCGGTTGAGCGTGTGGTGCTTGGCCCCGAACGCCGCAGCCGTATCATCACTGAAGAAGAAAAGCGCGTGATTGCCTATCATGAGGCAGGCCATGCGGTTGTTTTCCATATGCTGCCGCTCTGCGATCCGGTTCGGAAAGTGACGATTGTGGCGCGTGGTATGGCAGGCGGCGTGACTTGGGTCATGCCAGAAAACGACTCCGCTCTTGGTACCACCAAGCGCTACAACGAACAAATTGCGGGTGCCCTTGGCGGACGTGCTGCCGAAGAGATTGTGTTTGGTGATGTAACAAACGGAGCGTCCAGCGATCTTGAAAATGTGACGCGTATTGCCCGAACGATGGTAACGCGCTGGGGTATGAGCGAAAAGCTGGGACCGCGTGTGTTCGGACAGAAAGAAGAACTAGTCTTTCTCGGTCGAGAAATCGGGGAACAGCGCGACTACAGCGAAAGCGTTGCTGAACAGATCGATCATGAAGTACATGAAATCGTGTCCATGGCTTATGACCGGGCCTTCACAGTACTGAATGAGAATCGGGACAAGCTGGATGCGTTAGCTCAGCGGTTGATAGAAAATGAGACGATTGGTCAGGAAGAATTTCTGGAACTGATGGGTGCTGCACCGCCGCGTGAGCCAACTAATTCTACGCCTAGTGCGTCGAGCAAGGCCGCGCGCCGTCCAAATCTTGAGAACGAACAGACGGATAATGACGTAGCGACAGGCCCATTAGGCGCGCCATCTCCTGCCTAAGACTTCGGATGAACATCAGGTGATGAAAAAGTCCCGTCAACTTTGACGGGACTTTTTTTGTGGAATCTATGCAGGAAAAATCTGCCAGGATCGGGTTTGGGCTACCAGACGCAACGCTGTATCAGGATAGACCGCCACCGGGCATCCCACATTGGATAGAAAACCAATGTCCGAACGACTGTCTCCATAGCCTGCACATTGCTCAACCGAAATGTGAGGATATACGCGCGATAAATACTCGCGCGCCGCAATAACTTTTCGTTCACCTGAACAGGTCAACCCTTCAATTCGCCCCGTACAGTGACCATTATGCATAGCGACACGTGAGCCTAGCCCTGCATCGGCACCGATGGCAGTCGCAAAACGCTGTACGATACCTTCAAACATATTCGAGACTAGAATCACGGGATGTCCCTGGCTTTGATGTTGCTTCAGGATATTGATTACATCTTTTCGAAGCGCTGGAAGTAACACGCGGTTTGTGATCTGCTCGTAGATCGACAGCACTTGTTCTTCCGACCAACTTTTCATCAATCCCGCCATTAACCGGACCCAGCGATCTCGGAATTTAGCTTCACTTACTATTCCAACCTGGCTCAATGCATAGTGCGGAAGCGCCATGGCATATAACCGCCGTTTTCGAGAACGGGAGATTTGCTTGAGCAAAACACCCCAAACATCGCCGCCTGTGGTCAGCGTTCCGTCAATGTCAAATAAGGCAGCACCGCAGTTTAGCGCGTCAGACATATGACTCATTCCTCGGCCTGTTCGCGGGCTTCCATTTCCATCCGGGCCAATTCTCGCCGCAGAATTTTTCCTACCGTCGTACGAGGTAGTTCTGGAACAAATTCAATCCGGGTCGGAATCTCATAACGAGCCAGCTTTTGGCCAGCAAACTCAATCAACTGTTCTGCCGTCAGATTTTGGCCTTCGTGTAACACAACCCACGCCTTAAGTGCTTCCTGCCCAACCTTAGTCGGATGTGGAATGGCGACAACGCCAACCTCACGCACCGCTGGGTGCTCCATTAGCTTATCTTCGACGTTACGAGGGTAAACATTGTAACCGCCAATGAGTGCCATATCCTTTTTGCGATCGACGATGTAGAAGTAACCATCCTCATCCATTCGCGCAATGTCACCCGTGTACAACCACTTTTTGCCATCCTCACATTCTCGCAGCGCATTATTGGTTTCGGTTGGCATACCATGATAGCCCTTCATGAGTTGCGGGCCGTACATCAACAATTCACCCACTTCACCCACCGGAACTTCGGTCGTTCCTTCGTCTATATCTACGATCTTCATTTCCATATCCGGGAGTGGCAAGCCGATTGATCCGGCACGATTCTCGCCTCGGACGGGATTGACATGCGAGGCTGTAGGCGCTTCGCTCATCCCGAAGCCTTCCAAAATGACCCCGTTTGACAGTTCTTCAAAACGGCGTTTTGTTGCAGGCGGAAGCGGTGCAGACCCGCTGATACAAGCATAAATGGACGACAAATCATATTGGCCATCAACAATACCTGGATGGTTATTGATAGCGTTAAAGAGCGCGGGAACTCCCATAAACAACGTGGGCCGATACTTGTGAATGTTATCCACTACATCATCAATCTGACGCGGATTGGGTACCATAATCATGTGAGCATGTAAAGCAACCGCAAAACTCATCACAGCAACCATGCCAAAAACATGAAAAAGAGGAATGGCGGCCAAAAAGATTTCTTCATGACCAGGACGAGCTAACCAAGCTTTACATTGAAGGGTATTAGCAACCAGAGCTTTATGAGTGGACATCGCCGCTTTTGGAATCCCGGTTGTCCCGCCTGTATATTGAAAAATAGCGATGTCGTCGCCTTTAACCTCAATGTTCGGCTTTTTACCCTCATAGCGCTGTAGAATATCTTGAAACCAGTGATCCTCAGATTGTTTCTCGATGCGATGTCCTTCCTTTTTCTCTTTTGCAAGGGTGAAAAGGAATTTAGCCATGCCGGGAAGATATTCCTTGATGTTGGTGACTACAACGTGCTTGACTTGTGTTTGACTCTGAATTTGCTTAAGATTGTTGTAAAAAAGAGTTAAGGTAACTGCTGCGACAGCGCCACAGTCCTGTAATTGTTCCTGCAATTTAGCTGGCGGGAACGTAGGGTTACAAGCAACCACAACAGCGCCCGTTTTTAAGATGGCATAGAAGGCGACTACGAATTGGGTGCAATTGGGCATGATAATGGCTACACGCTCACCCTTTTTGACTCCCATATCAATGAGGGCGCACGCAAGCGCATCTGAATAAGCGTTGAGATGACGATAACTTACAGTTTTGGAAACTCGGCCCGCCACTGGCAAATGGGCTGAAGAGAGGGTGGCAACTGCATCGCCATGTTGTTGAGCTGCTTCGAGCAAAAATTGATGGAGTGGATGATCAGGATATGGCTCCAGAGTTGCCGGGACACCCGAATCGTACCGCTTAACCCAAGGCTTTTCTTGATACGTGACCATGGTTGGCGCGCGCAAGGAAGCGCAATCCTCCTTTCGTGAGGGGGCAGCTTGTTTTAATTTAACAGAATCGGATATATTATTATTAAACAATTATAGTTTTCATGAAAGCGCAATGGCAATAGGTATGGTAAGGAAATGTAATGATTACTCGACAACTTCCACTATTTCCTACAGATAGCGAACATGCATTAACGCAACATAGTTTGCTAGCCGAAGCGATAGGGCCATTTCAAGAACGCCTGCGGTTGGAAGGTCGCAGTCCACATACGATCAACGCTTTTACCTCTGATCTGCGATTACTATCCGAATTTTTTGGGCCGGAAATGCGTTTGCATGAATTTACCACGACCCAACTCAACCGTTTTATGGAATGGATCGAATATGGTCGTGGGATTCCATGCAGCCGCAAATCGTATGCGCGGCGCGTGACCACGCTTAAAGTTTTCTTCAAATTTCTGCGGGAAGAAAAAATCCTGGTCGATAACCCGGCTACTGCTGTGTTACAACGCTCTGGCGCCGCGCCGCTGCAAAGCGCTTTAACCGAAGAAGAAATGCAGCAGGTACTAACTTACACGCTCGCGCTGCGCGTGGCAGAGAAGCCGGATGCGCGGCCCGATTTACTGGTCCGCTTGCTGCTCGATACGGCGATCAAAAAGAGTGAATGCATGGCGATTACGCCCGATCATATCCAGCGCGATAATCCAGATGGTCCCGTGCTTGTGGTGCGCTATCCGAAGCCCAATAATGTGTACAAAGAACGGCGCATAACGCTCGATCCCGATTGGCTTGAAGTGTTGGATGAATATCTGGAGCAGTATCGACCAACGGCTGAAATCTTTGATTGCACCGCCCGTAATCTTGAATATATTCTGGACGATATAGCCCAAGGAGCGGGTATCGAAAGCCGCATCTCGTTTGAAATTCTGCGATGGACCAGCGCGGTGCGCGATTACCGGCGCGGGATGGATATGGATACCTTACGCGAAAAAATGGGTTTGAGCCGCATAAGCTGGCGCGAAACCAGCGAGAAAATTCTCCGGCTTGCGGCATTACAGCACACGCGCAGGTAAAAGACTTACCAGACGCGGCAGAACAACCCTTTTAGATAAGCACCTTCAGGGAAGGTGAGCGCCACTGGATGATCGGACGCTTGTTCCAGGTGGCGAATGATGTGCGCTTCACGCCCTGCATCCACTAACGCCCCAAAAACAATCTGCTGGAATAACCGCTCATCGATTGCGCCAGAACATGAAAATGTCGCTAAAATTCCGCCCGGTTTAAGCAGCCGGAAGGCCAGCCAATTGATGTCTTTGTAGCCGCGTGCAGCGCTTTCGACCTGACGCACGGAATGGGCAAACTTGGGTGGATCAAGAATGATCATGTCAAAGGTTTGTTCCGAATCGCGGAAATAACGCAGCACCTGGAACACGTCACCTTCAACAAAGTCGTCATCAGGAATGGAAAACCCGTTCAGACGCATATTTTGCTTAGCGAGCGCCAGCGCTTCGGCAGAGCTATCGACATTCACGACGCGCTTGACCAGACTGGCAAGGGCATAAATCGCAAAACCGCCTGTATAGGCAAAGGTGTTTAAAACGGTGCGTTCAGACGCGTGGTCATCCCAACGAAACCACTCACCGATGATCGCGCGGTTTTCGCGCTGATCGAGATAAAAGCCTGTCTTATGACCGTGACGGACATCGACCAGAAAACGACGTCCATTCTCATCGATCTCGATTAATTCGGGTGGTTCTTTGCCCTTCAAAAGACCTGTTTCAGGTGGTAAGCCTTCTTTGGGACGGACATCGACATCACTACGTTCGTAAATACCAGCGGGATTCAACATCTCCATGAGAAGCTTGGTCAACATTTCACGGCGAACCGCGATCCCTAACGTAAGCGCCTGGAGAACCAACCAATCACCATAACGATCTACGACTAAACCCGGAAGCGCATCGTTTTCGGCATTCACCAAGCGGTAGGCATTGGGCGTACCATGCTGGTAGACCCGATTCTCAACACTCCGCTCGGCAACAGCACGTTTCAGCCGACGTCGCCAAAAGTTCTCGTCAACAGGCTCATCTTTGTCCCACGATAACAGGCGAATGCGGATGTCAGATTTGCTGTTCCAGTAACCACGGGCAAGAAATTCACCCTGTTCGCTGTGCACACTCACCAGTTCGCCATCGCCGGGTGTCCCGTCGATGCGTGCGATTGCGCCCGAAAAGATCCAGGGATGGCGACGTTCAATCGCTTTCTGGCGTTGATTACGAATAATAATCGATGCTTCAGTCATGCTTCACCCACAAGTGCCAACAGTGCGGCTTCATCTAAGAGTGGAACGCCAAGTTCCTGAGCTTTTGCTAATTTACTACCTGCTTCGTCGCCGACCACGATATAGGAGGTCTTTTTGCTGACGCTGCCCGTGACTTTGCCGCCATGGCGCTCGATCATTTCCTGAGCCTGTGGACGGGTCAGATTCGGGAGTGTGCCAGTCAGGACAAATGTCATTCCGGCCAGCTTGTCCGACGCCAACTCGCGTTTCGGCGCATCGTCGGATAACTTTACGCCTGCGGTGCGAAATTTTTCGATCAGCCGTTGGTTGCGCGGATTGGTGAACCATTCCGCGACGGCGTGCGCGGTATGTGGACCAAGTCCTGCGATCTGAACAAGATCGGTTTCGGAGGCGCGCGCAAGATCATCAATTGAACGGTAACGATCCACCAGCAAACCCGCGACAGTATAACCGACACTCCGAATACCTAACGCCGAAAGGAAACGAACCAACGGGCGAGATTTGGCGGCCTCGATGCTGGTCAGCAGATTATTGATTTTCTTGGGGCCGAAACCTTCCAAACCCTCAAACTGGCTGGCGATGAGGTAAAAAATGTCCGCTTCGTCCTGAATCAGACCCTTTTCGAGTAACAAACGGACATTACGTTCGCCGAGGCCATCAATATCCATCGCGCCGCGCGACACAAAATATTCGATGTTACGGGCAACGCGTTCGGGACAGGCGGGATTGGTGCAGTAGTAGGCGACTTCGTCCTCATCACGGTTGACTGTCGAACCACAGACGGGACAGACTTCGGGCGGGTTGACAACTCGTTCCTCGCCCGTGCGGGTGGCTTCGACGGGGCCAACCACGTAAGGGATCACTTCGCCAGAACGCTTGACAATCACGGTGTCGCCAATACGAATATCTTTCTGGCGGATCAGGTCATAATTGTGCAGGCTGGCCTTGCTGACGGTCACACCGCTGACAAAAACAGGCTGCAACATCGCACCGGGTGTCAAAACTCCAGTGCGGCCTACATTCGCGGTTACATCGAGGAGTTTGGTGGTAGCTTCTTCGGCAGGGAATTTATAGGCTATCGCGCCGCGCGGATCTTTGCCGACGACACCTAAATCCTCGGCGGTTTGAAGATCATTCACTTTAATCACCAGACCATCGATTTCGTAAGGGAGATCGTGGCGGCGCGGCTCAAAGTCATTGATAAAACGAATTACCGAGTCAAGATCGTCACCGTACGCGGCAACATCAAACGCGGTGAGGAAGCCGAGGTCGCGCAAATAGTTCAGCGTTTCCCACTGGGTGGTTGGAATCGAACCCTCAGCATCCATAATCGCATAACAGTAGAGCGTTAATGGGCGAGCGGCTGTGATACGCGCATCTTTCTGCTTGAGCGCGCCGGATGCGGTATTACGAGCATTCACAAAGGGTGTATTCCCTTCTTCGATCAGACGCTGATTGAGAGCCGCGAAATCCTTCTTTAAAAAGAGCATTTCGCCGCGTACCACTAAACGCGCTGGCGGCTGGGGTCCATGGGGAGCAACCGGAATACGAAGCGGAACCGTGCGCACGGTGCGGACATTGGGCGTTACATCATCGCCAATTTCGCCGTTGCCGCGCGTGGCACCAAGCGACAATAGCCCATTTTCATAGGTCAGGACCACCGTCAGACCGTCGAGTTTTGGCTCGATGACATAATTCAATTCGTAATTAGCTGGCAGCAAGCGGCCAATCCGTTCGCGCCATGCTTTCAAATCTTCGACGCTGTAGGTGTTACCCAAGCTGAGAATCGGCGCGGGATGGCGAACTTTGGGCAGATCGGATTGGAGATCACTGCCGACACGCTGAGTAGGCGAGTCCAGCGTAATGATTTCCGGGTGCTGAAACTCCAAGTCTTTTAACTCGTTGAAGAGTTGATCGTACTCACCATCGGTGACGATAGGCGCACCGAGCACATGATACCGATAGAGGTGTTCATTGATGGAGCGGCGCAATTCTTCGACGCGCGCGGTCAGGTCTTGTTCACTCACAAGCGGCTCTCCATTATTGTACGGTTAGGAAGTTGCGTGCTGCCCAGCCGTTCCGGTCTGAGTCTTCCGGGTCTTCAATGCGCCACCATTCCATCTCATCAATGGTTTGCGGGCCTTCGACTATCACAAATGCATCGCCTTCAGCGGCGCGGAAGCGAACATTACCCGCTAAACCGGGAACATCGCGCACATTCAACCCACTGAGATCAACGCCAATCACCTGCACAGAAGCACCGACAGCGAACTCGCCGGGCGGCAGCGACGGACTGGGGATCGGCGTGGGGAGCGCGAGAGTGGCGGTGGGCGGCGCGGCGGGGATGTTTGGTCCCGTCGAATAGGGAGATTGATTGGCGCTGGTCGGCACAAACTGGTTGCCGAGCGTGGGAGTCGGATTGAGCACTTCGACGCGCGGCGGTTGATCGCCAAGCGTATTGGGATCGCTGAGTTGGGCGATGACAAGCAAAATGGCGAAAGCTGCCACGCCGACGAGCACAATCATAACCACCAACGACCACCAGGGAAAATATAAACCACTGTCACGCGGGGATGGCGCTTGGCGGCGACTATAGGGATCGTAAAGAGGCGGCGGTGGGGCGGATGCTCGCTGCTGCCGAGAAGCCGGTTGACGTTGTGCCGGACGAGCGGCAGACGGCTTGGGCGGTGGTGATTGGGCAGGCTGTTCCAAGCGCCGGGTGTAATCGGTGCGCTCGGTATCGCCTGGCGGCACTGGCACTTGAGCCATAATGAACCTTGCTCCCTCATTGTTTTGGCGTCCATTATAACACTTGACGCTGTGCAAGACATGCAGTACGCTCAGGCGATCCCTCATTATTGAGTTGAGAAGCATTATGCCCGAATACGTTGGCAACCTGCATGTGCATACTCCTTATTCCGACGGCGAAGGAAACCACCGCGAAGTGGCGGATATGGCTTTGCTGAGCGGACTGGATTTTGTAGTTTTCACCGATCATAACCTGTGGGTGGGCGGCATCGATGGCTATTATGGCGATGAACAGCGCGGTTATGTGCTGGTGATGTCGGGTGAAGAAGTGCATGATCGGACGCGCGCGCCACAGTGCAACCATACATTGGTGTATGGCGCAGGACGAGAAATGGCGCAGCATGGGCACAGCCTGGCTACGCTGATCAACGAAACCAAACAATTGGGCGGCATGACGTTTATTGCACATCCGAGTGATACCGAAATCGAGTGGATGCGGGAACCGGGTTTGGGTTGGGAAGATCAGTTTGTGGATGGATTTACGGGGCTGGAAATCTGGAATTATATGTCTGATTTTAAGCCCTATTTGCAGGTCAAACGGGAAGCGTATCGCAATGTGTTTCGCCCGGATCATGTGGTGATTGGGCCATCGGCGGAGACATTGGCGTTGTGGGATAAACTGCTGGGCGAAGGGAAAACGGTGGTGGGAATCGGCGGGGCGGATGCGCACGGTACACGCATGCGCAAAGGACCGATTACCCACACGATTTTCCCGTATGATTTTTTGTTTAGCTGCGTTAATACCCACATTCTGACGAAATTTCCGCTGGTAGGCGAGTTAGAGCACGATAAAGAACAGCTTTTCCAGGCACTGGAGCAAGGCCGCGCATTCGTCGGGTATGACATTCCGGGGCCAACACGCGGGTTCCGATATTCGGCGCAGGGACAGAACCAGTCGGTGGTGATGGGCGAGCGAATCCGGCTGGGACACGGCGTCACCCTGCAAGTGCTGGCTCCGGCACAGGCTCGAATCAAAATTATCCGGTGCGGCGAGGTCGTGGCAGAGAGCAGTCATGTCGAAAGCCTGTCACACGTCGCACGGGAAGAAGGCGCGTATCGAGTTGAAGTCTGGCGGACGTATCGCGGTGTCGAGCGAGCCTGGATTCTGAGCAACCCGATTTATGTCGAACCGAATCCGAGCAAGCTGACACGGTCTACCGGACAGTATGATGTTGTAAAAATTTGATACCCCCGCCCCCCCCTTTAAAGCCCACTTGAGGGAGAAATGCTTCTGAAAAGGGGGAGATGTTGGCAGGAAGTCGGTTTTTCTGCCAAGAACTCATCCCCCGCCCCCCCTTTAAAGCACGTTGAGGGGAAATTTGGCGTCGGGAAAGGCATTTGACGACGCGACACGGGAGGATTTGTCGAAGGGCGGGTTTTGTAAAATCTGGTCGAAAAAGTTACCCCCTTGCTTGCTCTACAAGGAATGAACCCCTATCCCCCAGCCCCTTGCCCCACTATCGTAGAGAAAGGGGAGAAAAACGGGCGGGGCAAGCCCACGCCCCTACGGACGAGCCGTTGAGCGCCGATCTGGAAAATTACGGGTAATGGTTAGCTCATGGAAGGGAGTCAAACCGGATGAAAAGGATAATTATTTTCCTGGGATGGTCCAGGTCGCAGACGTATTGGGTTGTGAAGGTGCTGGGTGCGCTAAGTACAGAATAGCACGGATGTTCAGAACTGTCATCCCCATTCACTGACTAACTCGGATGACTAACTTCAGTGACTAACTTGGATGGTGAACAGGTAAAGCCTCGCGCGAAGCGCGTGTTGATCTGCGTTTCAAAAGCGGATTCAGTCTCGTCATGGGATGGGGATTGAGTTATAATTATCGAACTTTCGTTCGGATCAGCCAGGCCGGAAGGGAACCCCTCATGCCTCTTTTTGAGCTTGTGTCGGATTACAAGCCAACCGGTGATCAGCCCCAGGCGATCAAAGAACTTGTCCAGGGTGTGCAGGATGCGTTGAAGTTCCAGACGCTGCTGGGCGCAACCGGAACCGGAAAGACCTATACGATTGCGAACGTGATCGCACAGGTCGAAAAGCCTACTTTGGTGCTGGCGCACAACAAGACGCTGGCGGCGCAACTGTATGCTGAGTTCAAGGAGTTTTTTCCGCAGAACGCTGTCGAATACTTTGTCAGCTACTACGACTACTACCAGCCGGAAGCTTACGTTCCGAACCGTGACCTGTACATCGAAAAAGAAACGGACATCAACGAAGAAATTGACCGCCTGCGGCTGTCGGCAACCGCCGCCTTGATGAGCCGCCGGGATGTGCTGATTGTGGCGTCGGTGTCGTGTATCTACGGGATCGGCAACCCGACGAACTGGGGCCGGGCCGTACTGGAATTAAAAACGGGTGTTCTGCACAGGCGGGATATGATCCTGCGGCATCTGGTGAGCATTCACTATGGGCGGAATGACTTCGAACTAAAGAACGGATCATTCCGGGTGCGCGGCGATACATTGGAGATCATGCCCGCCTACAGCGAAAGCGCGTACCGGGTGGCGATGTTCGGGGATGAGATCGAGCGGCTAACCGAGTTCGATCCGCTGACAGGAGAAGTATTGGCGGATCACGAGGCGATCAGCATCTTCCCGGCGAAACAATTTATTACCGCCGAAGAGACGATGAAACAGGCGCTGACCGATATTGAGAAGGAACTCGAACTGCGGTTAGCGGAGTTCCAGAAAGCAGGCAAACTGCTGGAAGCACAGCGGATCGAACAACGCACCCGGTACGATCTGGAGATGATCCGCGAGATCGGGTTCACCAGCGGGATCGAAAACTATTCACGGCATCTGGATCAACGGCCTCCCGGAAGTCCGCCCTGGACGCTGCTGGACTACTTTCCGCCGGATGCGCTGTTTGTCATCGATGAGAGCCACATGACGATTCCGCAAGTGCGCGGCATGTTCGGTGGGGACCGATCACGCAAGGAAGTTCTGGTTGAGTTTGGGTTCCGGCTGCCCAGCGCGATGGATAACCGCCCGCTCAGCTTTGAGGAATTCGAGACGCGGCTCCCGCAAGTCGTGTTTATGAGCGCTACGCCGGGGCCGTATGAGGAAGCTCATCAGGAAAAGGTGATCCAACAGATCATCCGCCCGACTGGGATTGTGGACCCCATGATTGACGTACGTCCGATCCAAGGACAGGTTGACGATCTACTGGCGGAGATCAACCGGCGCGTCCAACGCGGCGAACGGGCGCTGGTGACGACGCTGACGAAGCGGATGGCGGAAGACCTGGCGGATTACCTGCTGGAAATGGGTGTCCGGGTTCACTATCTGCACTCGGAAGTGGAGACAATTGAGCGGATCGAGATTCTGCGCGATTTGCGGTTGGGGGTGTATGATGTCGTGGTCGGGATCAACCTGCTGCGCGAAGGGTTGGACCTGCCAGAAGTATCACTGGTGGCGATTCTGGACGCAGATAAGCAGGGCTTCCTGCGTTCTGAACAGGCGCTGATCCAGAATATTGGACGCGCGGCACGCCATATCAACGGGCATGTGATCATGTACGCGGATAAGATCACCGATGCGATGAAGGGCGCGATGGAAGAAACTGAACGCCGCCGCGCGGTCCAGATGGCGTATAATATAGAGCATCACATCGAACCGGCCAGCATTGTGAAGGAAGTCCGCGATCTGACTCAACGCATGCAACAGCAAGCCAGTTCTGGCCGGAAAGAAGAAAAGGCAGTGGTTCCGGCTGAAATGCCTAAGACCGAATTGAAGCGGGTTATCGACGCGATTGAGAGCGAGATGAAAGCAGCAGCAAAAGCACTAGAGTTCGAAAAAGCGGCGGCACTACGCGATCAACTGCTCGAACTGCGCCAGATCATGGTGCTGAAGGAGGCCGACGGCGATCTCACTTTTGGGCTGATCACACAGTCACGGCCCCGCCCGCACCCCTAGCTGATCACCCACCATAAAACATTACACGCAAGGGGCACAGGGAGTGCCCCTTTTGATTACTAACAATGTTATACTTTTAAATAACTTCTTGTTGCTGGGGGTCAGAGGAACAATGATCATTACACGACAACGTATGGAAGACGACGAAGCGCAGCGGCTTGCACCTTATGCAACCCAAAGCGGGCAAAGCCTGGGACGCGTGTATCCAGATGATGAAGCGGAATACCGGACGGCGTTTCAGCGGGACCGGGAGCGGATTCTGCATACGACCGCGTTTCGACGGCTGGAATATAAAACGCAAGTTTTTATCAATTATGAAGGTGATTACTACCGGACGAGGCTCACGCACACCCTTGAAGTCACCCAGATTGGGCGAGGTCTGGCGCGGGCACTCGGCGCGAATGAGGACCTGGTGGAGGCGATCTGTTTAAGCCATGATTTGGGACATCCGCCGTTTGGTCATTCGGGCGAGTCGATTCTGAATAAGCTGATGGCGGATCACGGTGGATTTGATCATAACAAACAGTCGCTGCGCATTGTCACGGAGTTGGAGTCACGTTATCCTCAGTGGCGCGGGTTGAATCTGACGTATGAGGTGCGTGAGGGGATCGTTAAACACGAAACCGAATATGATCTCAGCGATTCGATTTCGGAAGGGTTTGACCCGGACAAACGTGGTTCGATTGAGGCCCAGATCGCCAATGTGTCGGATGAACTGGCGTATAATGCGCATGATCTGGATGATGGGCTACGCGCCGGATTGATCGAACCCCACCAGTTGGACCGCTTGCAGTTGTGGCAGATGCTCAAAGAAAGCATCGGGTGGGACGGCAACCAGCTTAATGAACAGATTCGGCACCGGATTATCCGGCGGATGATCGGGATTGAAATTGATGATGTGATCAGAGCCACCGGCGATCAGTTGGCGCAGCTCGATCTCCCATCGGTGGACGCCTTACAACGGCTGCCATACAATGTAGTTTGCCATTCTGCCGAACTGAGCGAGATCAACCGCGAACACAAGGATTTTTTGTACCGGGAACTTTACCGGCACCACCGCGTGGTTCGCATGGCGGTGAAAGCCGAACGCTTCATTACCGAACTCTTCAACACCTACACTGCGGAACCGGCTCAACTGCCACCGACCGTGCAACAAGCCGTCGAACAACGCGGCCTGTACCGGGGGGTAACGGATTATATTGCAGGGATGACGGATCGGTTTGCCCTGCAAGAATGGGAACGGCTTTTTGACCCGTTCACTCGAACCTAATTGAAGATGGAGAGGGTTTAGCACATGGCAGATGAAACGTTCTTGACGGCAGATGGTGCAGCGGAACTACGCGCTGAACTTGAGCACCTCTTAAAAGTCAAGCGACCAGAACTGGCTTATCGCTTAAAAGAGGCGATTAGCATGGGGGATCTATCGGAAAACGCAGATTATCATGACGCGAAAGAGCAGCAGGCGTTTCTAGAAGGCCGGATCCAATACCTGGAAAGTATCTTACGAAACGCAAAGGTGATCGAAGAGTCGGGCAGCAAAGCTCCGCAGGAGATCAAAGTCGGGACGACGGTCACGATCAAGGCCGAGGGCGAAGAGCCGGAAACATACCGGATTGTGGGCGCGGCAGAAGCAGACCCGCGAAATGGAAAAGTTTCGTACGAGAGTCCAATCGGCGCGGCATTGATGGGACACCGCAAGGGCGATACCGTGCGGGTCGAAACACCTGGGGGAGAATGGGTTGTCAAGATTGTCAGCATTACCCGCTGATCGGATGGTTGCGCGTGTATAAAGAAAGGAACCTGCTCATGACAGGTTCCTTTGTTATTGGCTAGTAGTTCAGCAGTTCAGCCGTGTCGCCAAATGCAGCGGACTGCGGTTTGCCAGCGTCGCCACTCCCCGCCGGACCTTCTTTGGGCCATGCTGCGATTTCGACGGTGAGCCGCTCCAGGAAACTCTTAGGCGGCAGTGAGCCTTCGCCGTATTGGAGATCGACGATGCGAACGCGGACGCGCAAGGTCTGGGTTTCGAGAATAGTCACGCCGCCCGCCGTCGCCAGAACCGCTTCGCCCTTGGGCGCAAGTTTGGTGCGCAGCGCCTGATCGTTAAAGGCGTGTTCGGTCATCAGGACTTTGGTGACGGTGCGAATGTCGTTTTTGTCGAACAGCCAGACTTCCGTTGCGGTGACTTTCTTGGGATCGCCAACGCCGATAGTTTCGGAAATGCCGGAGCCGCATTCGCCCAAAAATTCGCCAGATGGGGTTTCGATGCTGAACGAGTCGTCGTACAGATCGTCGCCGAAGATGTAGGTGGACATATACTGGCTGACCGGAGGCGTTTCACCCACGGCTACAAAGTCAGTCTTCTGATCGGCAACGGCACGCTGGGCTGCCTGACGCGCGGCATGGGTGCCGGAGCCAACGCCGGAAGTCGCCGCCACACGCGCCGCGCCCGCTCCTTTGGACCATTTACCGATAGGAACGGCCCAATAGAACGTGAAGATAAAGGCCAAAATGAAGCCAATGATCAGCGTACCGCCGATACAGGTTAAGGGGCCTAAGATGTTGCTCAGAGTACTGGGTTCGTACTCTTTGGCATTATCCTCGGCTTCCTTTTGAAGCGTCGAGTCGGAGGCAACAACTTGACGCAGGGTGGTAAGCTGCGTGACGAGAGTGGTGTCGTTGGGATTGTCGGTGATCAATTGATCAATATCGGCGATGGTGATGCCCCCCTCACGAACCCGATCTTTGGCCCAGGTGGTGTTCTGAGCAGGATTTTCGGACAGCCGAGTCGCGGTCATTTTGATCCACTCATCTTGATGACCTTCGGCTAGCTGCGCTGGCGAGCCATCGTAGAATTTGACATTCTGATAGCCCCAGAACAGGCCGATCAATACGCCCAATAAAACCAATCCCAAGCGGAACAGCGAGGGTGACAGGGAATTAATAACGGGGCGAGCCATGATTTTAAACTGTGCGACAAGGCGTCCCATGAGGTCTAGCCTTTCTCTTCAAGTAGCAGTTGAGTTGCATTATGATAAATCTGAAAGCATTGTACATGAACACGCAGGGTTACACAAATAGGACAAGGGGGTGAGGATGGGGTAGAATGCAAAAGATGACCACACGAAAACGCAGCCAGTTTATTGTACGCGAGCTGAGTTCGGAAAAAGAACTCCAATTATGCCTGGAACTCGACCACAGCTACGAGTCGGATTATGTCTGGCAGATGGACGAACGCGAAGAGGGCGAGGATGTTACGATCCGGTTTCGGACGGTGCGCCTGCCGCGCGCAATGCAGGTCACATATCCCCGCGACAGCCAGGAATTAGCACTGGCCTGGAAGCAGCGGGATTGTTTTTTGGTGGCGACGGTGGATGTGGATAACCTAATATTAGGGTATATCCAGATGCGAGTTCATGGGAACCAGGGCTGGGTTGCCGATTTGGTGGTGGGGCAGCCGTTTCGCCGCCGCCGAATTGGCAGCGCCCTGCTGGATCAGGGGATTCGCTGGGCGCGGCTGCACCAGCTTCAGCGGATCAGCATCGAGATGCAAACGAAGAATTATCCGGCAATTTCTTTTGCCAAAAAGCAAGGGTTTGTCTTTTGCGGATATAACGATCACCACTACAGCAACCAGGATATTGCTCTGTTTTTCAGTAAAAGCGTTCAGTAAAAACGTTCAATAAAAGCGTGTAACTATGATCGACGCGGACCTCGCTCTGACTATCCTAGAACTCCTAAACGAGACGCTCACGGCTACCATTGTCATTGTCGCTGTATCGATTCTGCTTTATAACCTGACGCGCCGGACGAAGGATCGGGTGACGCGGGCTTCGGCGGTTGTGCTGGCCTGCGTGATTGTGGCGTATCTGACTGAAGTATTTTTGGCGCTGGAACCGAATGAAGATTATTACGCGGTGTGGCTCCGCTTTCAGTGGATTGGGATCGCGTTTGTGCCTGCCGCTCTGTTCCACCTATCCGATGCCCTTCTCGCCACGACAGGACGCCCATCACGCGGGCGACGAACAAAGGTAGTCCGGATCAATTACATGATTAGCGCCGTGTTTACCCTGCTGGCTTTGTTCACCAACACGGTGATCAGTGGACCAGAAAAGGGGATACTGCCCCAAATGCGTCCGGGAGCGGCGTTTCCGGTGTATCTGGCGTATCTCATCACCAACGGCTCGATAGCCACCATTAATGTGATTCGCGCGCGCCGCCGCTGCCTGACGCTGTATACGCGCCGCCGGATGACCTATCTGTTAGCGGTTTTTTTGACCCCCGCCTATGGCATTTTCCCGTATTCACTGCTGCTGCCACTGGGACGTGAACCGACTGTTACTCTGTATCTGATTCTGAATCTGGCGAATCTGATCGTCATGCTGATGGTGATTTTTATGGCTTATCCGCTGTCATTTTTTGGCACCGAACAGCCGGATCGGGTGATCAAAGCCAGATTATTGGAGATGATGCTGCGCGGGCCGCTTACTGGGGGCGTAGTGCTGACGGTGATTATCTTTGTTCCACGTGTGACAAATGTACTGGGATTGGATGGCGAAGCGCTGATGCCCTTTGTGGCCGTCACGCTGCTGCTGATTCTGCAATGGAGCATCACTACTGTGCTGCCGGTGCTGGAACGCTGGCTGGTTTACACCACCGATCAACAGCGCGCACAGTGGATTCAACGCTTAAGTGAACGACTGCTGACCGAGGCTGACGCCGCGCAACTGCTTGAGTCGATCCTGGCAGCGATCTGCGATCAAATGCGCGTGCCGACGGCGTTTGTGGCGCGGATGGGCACGGATGGCGCGAGTCTGGTGCAGATTGTCGGTTCGTTGGTCCCTTCGCTCGAAGCCTTAACCGCGCCCGAACTGAGTACGCTGGGCGGAACCGGCGAGGAAACAGATAATAAAATCAGACAGGTGGGCGATATTTTTATCTGGCATTCGTACTGGTTGGTTCCGCTGCGCTCAACGCGCGGAAACGGCGAAAGTTCAGCGAACATGATCGGTATTCTGGGGGTCTGGGCACGCGCCCCGGAACCCAATCTGGACGAGGAAGAGAGCGAACGATTCCATGCGCTGACGGCGCAGGCCTGCCAAGTGTTGGAAGATGTGCAACAGCAGGCCCAGGTTTTTCTCGTGCTGGAAGGGCTGGCCTCACAGATGGATCGGATGCAGCAACTGCGGGGTATCTCACGCTATGGGCATGTAGCGGCGCTGCCGGAACCCAGCGCTAATGTCACCACCAATCCGAACTTTACCGAGTTTGTGAAAGACGCCCTACGGGATTATTGGGGTGGGCCAAAGCTGACAGACAGCGAACTGCTGAAACTGAACATTGTGTGGCGTGAGATGGAAGAGGCATCGGATCAGAATCCGGTGCGCGTGCTACGAACCGTGCTGGCACAAGCAATTGAAAACCTGAAGCCCCAGGGACAGCGCAGCCTGACCACATCGGAATGGATTTTGTATAATATTCTTGAAATGCGTTTTTTGCAGGGGCGAAAAGTGCACGATGTGGCGCTGCGGCTCGCGATGAGCGAGTCGGATTTGTACCGTAAACAACGGGTGGCGATTGAAGAGGTGGCGCGGCAGATTGAGGAAATGGAACACAAAAGCCAACCCTAGCGGTTTGACAAGCTTTTTCAGGGTTTCTATAATGGCCTCGTTGCTGGAAGGAAAGAGCAGATATCGGTCGTTAGGTATGAGGTTGAGGAAGGTAAATGCGTATGAGTTCAGAGGTTCAGCAGTATAGCTCCTCTCCGCCCCTTCCCCCAGATGAGGGTTACTGGGAAGCCCTTTTACAGGAAGGCGAAATCGATGCTGAGGGGGGGGGGCACCTCGGCAAAAAGATCCATTTTGGGACGGTTTTGAATTTGATCAACCCATCCAGGCTAGCCCCTTTGGCGGATCACTGGCCGACTGGGATCAAGTCCAACAAGTTTTTGATTCAGACACCACTGTAGAACTGCGCATCATTGGTTACAATCGAGGGGGTCTGCTGGTCGAGTGGAATTCGCTGCGGGGGTTTGTACCAGCCAGCCAGCTCGTGAATTTTCCAGCAACGGCGGATAACCGCCTACGACGGGAGGCCCTGGCCTCGCGCGTGGGAAACAGCGTTAACTTGCGCGTGATCGAACTTGATCGCGTTCAGAACCGGCTCATTCTCTCGGAACGCGCGGCACAGGTGCAGCCTGGTACGCGCGCGGGAATCCTCAAGACCATCCGGGAAGGCGCTATCTCCAGCGGCCAAGTCACCAATTTGTGCGATTTTGGGGTGTTTGTTGACCTGGGCGGACTGGAAGGTCTGATTCATATCAGCGAACTGAGTTGGGGGCGGGTCGGACATCCCAAGGATATTTTGTCACGCGGGGATACCATCAGCGTATACGTGATGCATGTGGATCAGGATCAAGGGCGGGTGGCGCTGAGTCTCAAACGGCTGCACCCCGATCCCTGGCAGACGGTTGAACAACGCTACAAGATCGATCAGGTCGTTGAAGGGGTGATTACCAACGTGGTCGATTTTGGGGCGTTCGCATGCATCGAAGAAGGCCTCGAAGGGTTGATCCACGTCTCCGAATTAGCCGAAGGGCACTTTTTGCACCCGCGCAATGTGGTACATGAGGGCGACATGGTTAAAGCGCGCATCCTGAATATTGATGGAAACGCGCGCCGCCTCGGACTCAGCTTACGACGATAGTAGAACAATCAAGCCCCGACCGACGCGCCTGGGCTTGATTCTTTTACTTCGATATGGTCCAGTGGGGGTGGGTCATATTTTCGGGCTTCAGAATATCGTCTAACTGATCCTGGGTGAGCAGTTCATGTTCGAGCACGAGTTCATACACCCCACGTCCTGTTTCGATGGCTTCGGTGGCGATCATGGTCGCATTTTCGTAGCCAATATATGGATTAAGCGCCGTCACCACGCCGATTGAATTTTCAACCATGCGGCGGAGATATTCCCGGTTAGCCGTAATGCCTTGAACACAGCGCGTAATGTATACCTGACAAGCATTACGCAGGTGCATCAGGCTGTTGAAAAGCGCATACGCGATCACCGGCTCCATGACATTAAGCTGCAACTGCCCGGCCTGGGCTGCCATCGTCACGGTTACATCATTGCCCATCACTTCAAAGGCAACCTGATTCACCACTTCGGGGATCACCGGATTCACTTTGCCGGGCATGATCGAGGAGCCGGGTTGCACAGCGGGAAGATTGATCTCAAAAAGCCCCGCACGCGGACCGGACGAGAGCAGGCGCAGATCGTTGGCGGACTTGGACAGCTTGACCGCAATACGTTTGAGCACACCCGATACCTGGACAAAAACACCGGTGTCCTGGGTTGCTTCGATCAGATTGGGCGACGTTACAAATTCAATCCCAGTGAGTTGGCGGAGATAACGGCATACCAACCCGGCATATTCGGGATGCGCGTTGATCCCGGTGCCAATGGCCGTTGCGCCCATGTTGATTTCCAGGATCAGGCGGGCCGCTTCGCGCAGGCGCTGAATATCTTCGTCGGTCATGACGGCATAGGTGCTAAATTCCTGACCGAGAGTCATGGGCACTGCATCCTGGAGTTGGGTACGACCCATTTTGATGACATCACTAAACTCGTTGGCCTTGACATTGAAAGCATCGCGCAGTTCGGCCATCACATTTAACAACTGGGTGATCGCCAAATGCAAGGCGAGTTTGAGCGCCGTTGGATACACATCGTTGGTGCTTTGCGACAGATTGACGTGATTGAGCGGGTGAATTATGTTGTATTCACCCCGCTGGCGGCCCATGAGTTCCAGGGCGCGGTTGGCGATCACCTCATTAGCATTCATATTCGTTGATGTGCCCGCGCCGCCTTGAATCACATCGACCACAAACTGATCATTCCATGTGCCCTGGCGAACCTCTTCGCAAGCCAGAATGATGGATTTGGCGACCTCCGGCTCTAACAAGCGCAAATCGCGGTTCGCCATCGCAGCGGCCTGCTTGACACAGCCGAGGGCCTCGATTAAAAAAGGATATTTGCTGATCGGCATATCCGAGATTGGGAAGTTTTCAACCGCGCGCACGGTCTGGATGCCATAGTAATACTCGTCGGGAATTTCGCGCTCGCCCAGCAAATCATGTTCCACCCGATAACGGCCTGATTGTGGGCGGGCAGGTTTGCCGGTCAATTGGGCGCGAGTGTGATCCAGGCGTTCACCCAGACTTTGGGCCGCGACTAAAACAAGCTGCTGATAGACATCAGGATATTCCTTGTAAAGTTTATCAATGGCCGATTTCGGCAGCCGCGCCACGCGGGCGGGGGTATTCGCATAGGCGGACGCCACGTGGGTTTGACTCCCTAACAGCAGCCGCTCACCTAACATGGCTCCGGCAGTGAGTGTGGTTAGAGTAAAGGGACGCTGACCGATGCCGTGAGTAATGATCACTTCACCGCTCAGAATAATCATGAGGGAATCGCGCGGGCCACGTTCGTGAAACAAATATTGGTGGGGTCGGTAATTCACTACTTCCACTAAAGATGCAATGACTGCCAGCGTGTCATCATCCAGGTTTCGAAAAGGTCGAGTCTGGCGCAGCATGATGATGATGTATTCCATTACCCCTCCACAGGACGTTGAGACAACCCTCTTATTATACCATTAGCTTGAGAAATTTATCACAATCTATTGTGAAGATTTCACGAATAAATAGAGGGTACACTGCTATAATCTAACCAGTGACAGTCAAAAATACAATGTGAGTCCTCATATGAAAACAAACGGGTCCGCCGGGCTACCGCTGGTCGAGGTACGGAATCTTAGTAAAACGTATAACCACAGCGCTGTGCTGGACGGCGTAAATCTCGACGTTCGCAAGGGCGAATTTCTGGCGCTGCTGGGCGTGAGCGGGAGTGGGAAAAGCACGCTGCTGAACCTGATCAGCGGGATTGATGATCCAGACAGCGGGCAGGTTATCATTGATGGGACAGATGTCACCCGGCTGAACGAAACGCAGCGCACACTGTTCCGGCGGGATCATATCGGGATCGTGTTCCAATTCTTTAATCTGATCCCGACGCTGACCGTACTAGAGAATATCACGCTGCCACTCGATCTACGCGGCAAACGGAACGAGGGCCAACAACGGGCGCGGACGCTGCTCGAACGTGTGGGGTTAGCGAAGCGGGCGGGTGATTATCCTGATAAGCTCAGCGGCGGTGAACAACAGCGAATTGCTATTGCGCGGGCGCTGATCCACGAACCCGCGCTAGTGTTAGCCGACGAACCGACGGGGAATCTGGATGAGGATACAGGAAAAACGGTGCTGCGGCTGCTGCTTGAACTGACGCGGGAAGCGGGAAAAACGATGGTAATGGCAACGCATAATCCAGAAATCGAAACCTATGCGGACCGGGTATGTCGGATACAAGAAGGCAAACTGGTCGTGATGACCCATGAGCATCCTCAACTGATATGAATTCTGCACTGCTTCGACTCACGCAACGACATATCAACCGGCGGCTGTTTCAAAGCCTGCTGTTTGTGATCGGGATCGCGCTGGGTGTGGCGGTTGGAGTGGCAATTGATCTGGCAAACAAGTCCGCTTTGCGCGCTTTTGAATTGAGTGTGAGCAGCGTGACCGGGCGAACCACGCACCAGATCATCGGGAATGTAGGGGATGTGCCGAGCGATCTCTACCGCCAACTGCGCGTTGAACTCGGACTGCGGCGCAGCGCCCCGGTGATCGAAACTTATGTGCAAGCGACCGAATTTGATAACCACACCCTGCGCCTGCTGGGCGTTGATCCGCTGGCTGAAGCGCCGTTTCGCAGCTACCTTCAGACCGATGACCCCGGTTTGCTGCCTGCGCTCTATACTCTCGTTAGCGTCCCTAACACCGGACTGATCAGCCAGACGTGGGCCGAGCGTGAGGATATCCAGGTAGGCGACATGATCAGTCTACGGACACCAACCCAGGCCACTGTCCAGGTCCACGTGGTGGGCTTGCTGATTGCGGACGACAATGTGAGCCAGCAAGCATTGGAAAACCTGCTTATCACGGATATTTCGACTGCTCAGGAGATCGCGGGGCAGCCCGGCATGATCAGCCGGATCGATCTGATTTTGCCGGATGGGTATGATGTGGGGCAGATTGAGGCGATTCTGCCGCCTGGAACCGCAATTACCACACCCGCGACCAGCCAAGGTGCGCTCAGCCAAATGACGAGCGCATTCGAAATCAATTTGCAGGCACTCTCGCTGCTGGCGCTGCTGGTGGGCGTCTTTTTGATTTACAACACGGTCACATTCAGTGTGGTCCAGCGCCGCCCGGTGATCGGAATCCTGCGATCCTTGGGCACGACGCGCCGCCAGATTTTTTCGCTTATTCTCACTGAAGCGCTGATCCTGGGCACCATTGGCACGGTGTTAGGGTTGGGGTTAGGGATTGTGTTAGGGCAAGGCGCGGTGCGGCTGGTCGCACAGAGCATCAACGATCTGTATTTTCGGGTGAGCGTCGAACGGATTGTGATTGATCCGGGCATCCTCATCAAAGGGGCGGTGATCGGAATCACAGCAAGCCTCGTGGCGGCAGTCGTTCCATCCTACGAGGCCACACGGACTCCTCCGGCGGGAGTGATGCGGCGATCAGCCGTTGAGCAGAAGACGCGGCGTTTGCTGCCGCTGATCACGGTGGGAGCAATCTTCCTCATATTGGGGGGAGTGGGGGTGCTGCAAATTCGAACCGAAAACATCATCCTCAGTTTTAGCGCGTTGTTTCTGGTGTTAGTTGGGAGTGCGCTGCTTACCCCGGCGGCACTCGTGATCATGATGCGGATGGCGGTTCCGGTTATGGATCAGGTTTTCGGTGTGTTGGGACGCATGGCGGCTCGCGCAGTGGTGCGTTCTTTGAGCCGCACCGCTATCGCAGTGGCGGCGCTCACACTGGCGGTGAGTGTGATTGTAGGCGTCAGCGTGATGATCAGCAGTTTTCGCAATACCGTGGCCGATTGGCTGGAGATTACGCTGGGGGCGGATATTTTTATCGCGCCGCCCTCGCAAGGCACAGCGCGGCTGGATGTGAACATTGACCGGGCTATCGCGGACCAAGCGGCGATGGTCCCCGGTGTGGCGCGAGTGGTGACGGTGCGGACGGTGCATGTGATCGCGCCGGATTATCCTGATCTACCGCCCGTGAATTTGACCGCACCCGATGGGAACATCACCAAACGCCCGCGCCGATTCGTGTGGAATCATGCGACGAACGGGGATTACTGGGCGGCACTGCAAGCTGGACAGGTGGTGGTCAGCGAACCGTTTGCGCACCGACGGAATATCACGCCGGAGCGAAACACGATCACGCTGCTCACGGATCACGGTGAACAAACCTTTGCCGTTGTGGGGGTGTATTATGACTACACGACGGATCAAGGCGCGGTGATGATGGATCAGAAGGTGTATCGCCAATTTTATGATGATCCCTACCTGACAGCCGTGGCGCTGGATTTGGAGGCGGGCGCGGATATGCAGACGGTGTTGGATAGGCTGCGGACAGAGACGCTGGTGGGAACAGGGCTGCAAGCACAGAGCAACCGATCCTTGCGCGCTGGGGTGCTGGAAATTTTTGACCGGACATTCTCGATTACGATTGCGCTGCGCCTGCTGGCAACCCTTGTCGCGTTCATTGGCATCCTGAGCGCGCTGATGGCCCTCCAACTGGAGCACACCCGGCAGTATGGGATTATGAGGGCGAACGGGATGACTCCGCGCCAACTGCGCACTTTCACGTTCATCCAGACCGGATTGATGGGCACAACAGCGGGAATACTCGCTTTCCCGATTGGGCTGGCGCTGGCGCTGATTCTGATCAAAGTGATCAATGTACGATCATTCGGATGGAGTATGGGGCTGGCGCTGGGACCGCAGGAATTTGGGCAGGCGTTCGCTGTTGCGGTGGTGGCGGCATTGGTAGCAGGGATTTATCCGGCATGGCGGCTCAGTCGATTGGTGGCGGTCCAGGCACTGCGGAGCGAATGATGATACGTTTTTTGCTTATTCTCATCCTGCTCATCGGGGTTTTGCTCGGCGGCTATACACTGCTCAACCGGGATGATGAGGCAGATGTAGGGGCACATACCCAACTGATGCCGACTATGCAAACAAGCAGTTTCGGGTTTGCCCGCGCGATTGAACCTTATGATTGGGAATTTCCAGCGGATCATGGGGCGCATCCCGAATTTCAGACCGAGTGGTGGTACTACACGGGCAATCTGGCGGCGGAAAACGGGCAGCGATTCGGGTTCCAATTTACCATTTTCCGGCGAGCGCTCACGCCCTTTGAACCTGTATCGGATTCGGAGTGGCGAACCAATCAGGTATATCTGGCGCACTTCACGGTGACGGATGTGGCGGGTAACCGTTTCTTTCAGGAGCAGCGGATCAATCGGGGGGCAGCGGATCTGGC
Source organism: Aggregatilineaceae bacterium (assembly GCA_036260665.1). Lineage (GTDB taxonomy): Bacteria > Chloroflexota > Anaerolineae > Aggregatilineales > Aggregatilineaceae > DATAMF01. Next base: position 55,776 of record DATAMF010000240.1, read on the forward strand.
CGGAGCAAGCGTTGACCCTGTTTACCGCGTATGGGTGGATGATTGGCAAATCAAAGGTATCAGCGCCACTCAAACGCGAATAACAGCAGAAGCCAGCGATTTTAGCGTAGACCTGCGGCTGGAACCGGGCAAGCCGCCCGCGCTGCAAGGCGAACAGGGACTCAGCGCCAAAAGTGCGGAACCGGGCAATGCGAGCTACTACTATTCGCAGTCGAGGCTGAGCACGGAAGGGAGCATGACGGTGAATGGCAAAACCTACACCGTCAGCGGGGCGACGTGGATGGATCATGAGTTCAGCAGCGGCGCACTGAGCGACCAGACGCAGGGGTGGGATTGGTTCGGGCTGCAACTGGACGATGGACGTGAACTGATGGTGGGGCAGATTCGGCTGGTGGATGGCGACAAAGACCCGGCATTTAGCGGACTGCTGGTGGAAGCGGATGGCAGCACCCGGCTCTTAGCGGCGGCGGATTTTACGATCACGGCAACAGGCACATGGACCAGCCCACACAACGGTGCCGTGTACCCGTCGGGGTGGGAGATCAGGGTGGATATCGGGGAAGCTGAACCGCTGGAATTGACTCTAACGCCGCTGATCCTGGATCAGGAACTGACCGAGGGCAACGTGTACTGGGAAGGGGCAGTGCGGATCGAGGGAGATGCTACGGGATACGGGTATGCCGAACTGACTGGCTATTTGAATGCCATGCGTGGACGGTTTTAGTTTTGTGGGGCAATCTGTGAATTGCCCCTACGAACGGCGTTAAGGCTTTGCCAGGTGCTGCTTGGCGGCGTTCTGAACGGCAGATACCATACCCATCAGTCCCTGGCCTTTGCCCATCGAAATTTCGCGGCCAAAAATCTGCAACACGATTTCGGGCGGTACCTGGGCGACCTGGGACAGCGGCGCGCCGGACAGTGTTTCATCCAAAATGACGGCCATTGCCTTGGCGGACACTCCCTGCGGATTTTCGACGGCAAAGTAAAACTTCAGCGCACCATCGGGCAGCGGCTCGACCCAAACATAGGCTTCGGACTCGCAAAAGTTGACCTTGCACTCCGGGGGATACGGGCGGGTGGCGATGCGGTCTGGGACAGGCTGAAAACGCTCCGCTATATCAATCAGATAATCGGCACGCTCTTCACGGGTCGTGATGAACGAAAAATCATCCAGCAGTTCCTGGAGCTTGGGTGGATAGTCAGGCATGAGTCCTCACTCGCGTTCGATAGGCACATTGACCAAATTGCCCCATTCGGTCCAACTGCCATCATAGTTACGCACATGTTCGTATCCTAACAGATATTTGAGCACAAACCAGGTATGGCTGCTGCGCTCGCCAATGCGACAGTAGACGATCACATCATCACCCGGCTGGAGGCCCTGTTCCTGTTCGTAGATGGCGCGTAGTTCGTCTGCCGATCTAAATGTGCCGTTTTCGGGATCTACGGCCCGCGCCCAGGGAACATTTTTCGCGCCGGGGATATGACCGCCACGCAAGGCACCTTCATTGGGATAATTCTCCATGTGCAAGCGGCGGCCTGTGTATTCGTCGGGACTGCGGACATCGACCAGCGGACGGTGCGACTGGACATGCTGTAAGACCTGCTCGCGAAAGGCGCGAATTGCTTCATCGTCGCGTTCAGGTGCAACATAAGCCGTACGGGGATACTCCGGCCTTTCGCGGGTCATGGGACGACCTTCTTTTTCCCATTTGAAGCGCCCGCCATTCATGATGCGCGCGTGTCGATGTCCAAAGAGCTGGAACACCCAGAAGGCATAGGTGGCCCACCAATTATTCTTGTCGCCATAAAACACCAGCAAGGTATCAGGAGTGGCCCCAATACGGGACATCAGGGCTTCAAACCCGGTCTTGCCCAGGTAGTCACGACGCAAGGGGTGGTTCAGATCGGTGGTCCAATCGACTTCCACCGCGCCGGGGATATGTTGGGAAGCATAGAGGACCGGGTCCTCATTCGACTCGACGAAGCGGATGGTGGGATCGTTGAGATGGGCAGCCACCCAGTCAGTTGACACTAACATTTCAGGATGCGCATAACCGCGCCCGGTAACAGTACTCATTTTGCACCTCTCCCTATTGAAACCAACATGAAGCTCAGCAATATTATAGAAGCTCATCATTAAAATAGCAGGCTTGCGAACTCAGAGGGGGAGCGTTATAGTTCGAATTTGCTAATGCTAACCATTCGGAGCGACCTGTGAGCCAAAAGAATGAAAATTCTGGATTACCATTACTGGCCAGCGCCTTGACGTCGTTGACTTATTATTTCTTTTTGCGGCCTCAACTGCTGAAATGGGGAACACTGCTCGGTGAGTCGCAGCGCCGCCTCCCCGGTGATGAGTTGATCCCGCAGCCAAATTTTCAGATGACCCACGCGATCAACATTGATGCACCCGCTGAGGCGATATGGCCCTGGCTGGCGCAGATGGGACGCGAACGCAGCGGTTACTACGCGCTGGATGTGCTGGATAACCAGGGCATTCCGAGCGTGACCTTTATTCGCCAGGATTTATCCGCCCCTGAGAAAGAAATGGCGATGAACGGGGGCTACAAAATTGTCGAAGTAGAACCCAACCGCCAATTGTTGTTTGCGGGGTACGAACTGCCGCGCCAATTTGGGATCACACAGGATCTCTCGGCGCTGTATCTGCTCGAACGGCGCGAAGGGGGCAGCACCCGCTTGATTACGCGGTGGCGTGGGTTCAGCTATGGGCCATTTGGTCCGATCTACAACCTGCTGTTTGAGATGATGTATTTCGCGTTTTTGTCGCAGCAACTCAAGACGATCAAACAACATGGCACCAGCATGGCGTATCTCAAAACGGCGCAACCATCCGCCCGATCCTAGCGTATAGTTTAGAGAAACCAGGAGGGTGTAAACTGATGAATCCTCAAAAACGATTATACCGTTCCACAAATGACCGCATGTTCGCGGGCGTGTGTGGGGGTGTGGCGGAATATCTTGAAGTTGATCCAACCCTGGTCCGGCTGGTTTTTGTGGCGCTGGCCCTGCTTAGCAGCGGCGCGGGGTTCGTGCTCTACATCGTATTGATGCTGATTGTGCCCGAACAGCCCGACGAAAAGCCGAAGCGCCTGTTTGAGGATATGGAAGAAGACGCGTCTTCCCTCGTCAAATCGAGTATTCCTGTGCCGGACAAAAATCAGGATGATCCATCGATTTAGATAAAACCGGGGGCGCACAACCCCCGATTTTTATTCCTGAGTTGCTTGTTGACGCAAGTGGGTGGCGCGCTGTTGGATGTCGTGGAGATGCTTGCCATACAAGGGATAGGCAAATAGCAGCAGGATGCCGAATAGTACGGATAACAAAGGTAAGACGGCGGAAAAAATACGGATCGTGCTGACCACGGCGTCGGGCTGCACCCGGCCTAAGTCCTCATTAAAACCGGCCCAAGACAAACCTTCACCTAAAATCAACCCGGCTACCGCTGGCGGGAAACGATAGATAAAGCCTAACATGCCCCGGTACATCCCCTCGCGGCGCAGCCCGGTACGGACGTAATCATCGTCTACCACTTCGGCAAAAAGCAAATCCGGCCCCAACACCGTGCCGCCTACCGCTAATCCGAGCAGTCCTAAGATAACCGCTGCCGCCCACAGGCTGTTGACAAACAGGAGCGGGATCGCGAACACGGCGGCAATGGTCATGGAAGCGATCATCGAGGCGCGCGAACCGTAACGTTTGATAAGCTGCTGCCAGACCAGGACGGAAATGCCCGAAGCGGCAAACAAGGGAATAGTCAGCAGCGTGATTTTGGAGTCGCTGACGCGCAGGACATATTTGGCATAAAAGGGCATGACCGCCACCAGCACAGCGGAAATAAAGCGAGTGGCGAAATTGATGCACAGCACGATCAAAAATGTCCGGTTGCGCAGCACGACACGGAGCTGAGCGCGCAGAGATGTTTTTTCCTGTTTGGAAAAAGCGATATTTTCCTGAATGCCGATCAGAGAAGCGAAATAGAGCAGCGAGGCCACGCTGCCCCACAGGATCGCCATCGCCGACCAGCCGAAATGCTCATAAATGGTAGGTGAAACGCCAATCGCCAGTCCCATGCCCAGGATCGAGCCGATAAGCTGCCGAATACTTGCCCCGTTCGCGCGGCTGCTGGTTTCCTGGTACATCTCCGGAAACAAGGCATCCTGGTTCAAGGTCAGAATAGTTTGTAGCATATCGTAGATGCTGATCGCAACGAGGAAATAGACCAGCATGGCGGTTGGGTTGTGTTTATCGAAGGGCGGCATCCAGATCAGCGCAAAGGCAACAGCGGCGGGAATAGCCAGCAAGCCGATATAAAAACGGCGGCGTCCCCAACGGGTGCTGGTGCGATCTGACAGCCACCCCGCGATTGGATCGTTAACTGCATTCCAGAATCCAAAAGCGAACCACCCCCGCCCCACCCAGGCGGGATCAAGTCCTTTGACCGTCGTATAGAAGTAGAGAATGTACTGGTTGAAGGTCCAGTAGGTTAACAGCCCGGCGGCGTTTCCCAGCGAATAAAGTAAGGTTCTCCAATAAGGAACGTGTCCTGTCTTATCAACTTCACCCACTCGTTACTCCTCACCCCGCCCGAACTAGTTCCAACGTTAAAATGTAGGCTCCGCTCGTCGTCCCGTTATCTCGTTCGTACCGCGACGCGACCAGGAAATACATATCATCGTTCGGCAGCACAAATTCGTCAATGAGGGAATCTTTTTCACCCCCATCATCATCGCTGAAAATAAGTTGTTTGCGCTGGCTGTCATACAGCGTGACCAGGGAATCCAGATCACCCGTCGCACGCTGCATCGTGATGCGAATCACGTCACCCGCTTGCCCCACAAAAACATATTCTTCGGAACTCTGCTGGGCGTTGATCATCCCCGTCATCGTTGCACCATACATAATTTCGAGCGCCTGCCCGCCCATGATCCCTGCCCGGCCATTCAACTCAAGGGCAAACGTGCCGGTAGTTTTACCCGTCGGTCCGGCGAAACGCGTTGCCAGCAAGTAGTAGGAACCTGTGGCCGGAATTGTGAAAGCCGCTATCCGCGCATCTTTGCCGCTGCTGTTGTCGTTTTGCGACAATTCTTCCAAGTCCTGATCCATAAGTTTCAGGAGCGGGTCCAGATTACCTTCGGATGCGGTCAGCGTAATGGTGATGACATCGCCCCGGCTGGCATCGAAACGGTAGTAACGCTCGTAAATTTCATCATCAACGGCTCCATCGAGGGTCATGCCGTAATCGATGAGGCGTGCTTCTTCGGGGTTGCTGCCTAATGTTTCAGGCGGCGTTTGGGTGATGGTGAGGACATAGGTGCCCTGGGTATCACCGACTTCTCGGCCAAAACGGGTCGCCACGATGAGGTAAAGGCCATCCTGGGTGATCGTGTAATTCGTAATGGCGGCATCCAGCGTTCCAGCGGCCTCCGGATCATCGTCGTTGGCAACCAGAATCGCCCCTTCGACGGTTGCTAAATCCACATGAGGGTCTAAGGTGCCCGATGTGCGCCGCATGGCAAGGTTTACCACATCCCCGCGCTGGGCCTGGACAAAATAAAACACCATTGGCATATCCTGGGTGATGGTACCTAAAACGCTGTCGCCATAACGCAGGGTTGTGGTGCCGGGGCTTTCCGCCGCTGTCCCGACTCGCTCCAGCAGCAGGGAATAATCGCCGCTGGTGCTGCCATGTTCCTGACCAAAACGGGTGGCGATTACAAAATAGCGACCATCCGCCGGAATGTGTTTGGACTCGATCCGAGCATCGGTACCTGCGCCCTCATCATCGCTTTCGGCAATGATCACACCCTGCTCATCGGTTAACAGGATCATCGCATCGAGGTCGCCTTCAAGGGTGGACATGGTGAGCGCAATAACATCCCCCGCGCGAACCTCAAAGTAGTAGATTTGCCGGAAATTCTGGTCGTCCAGCGTTCCAACAACCGGCTCATCAAACGGAAGCGCGATCCCGCCCTGGCGCGCACCAGCCGCTGGGAGAGTCCCGGCGACCAGTGCGATCAACGCGATAAAAAGTGCTAAACGCCACACAGGGCATCCTCGATTATTGTTTGATCAGGGTGATCGAAAAGGTTCCGCTGGTTGTGCCGGTTTCCAGATCGTAACGACCCGCCGCAATCAAGTATTTGCCCGTGACCGGGAGCACGATATTGCTTAACAGGGCGTCGAAGGTGGCTCCTGTCGCGCTGTCATCGTTTTCGGCCATTTCGACCCAGCCTGCGCTTGAGGACTGGTATAGATAGAGCACCGAGTCCAGGTTGCCACTCTGGTTATCGATCTGGATCGAGACGATGTCACCGGCGGTGCCATCAAAAACATAAAACAGCAAATACTGCTCATCGTTCACCTCGCCTGTCGCGCTTTCGCCGTAGCTGAGAGGAATAATATCGGTGTTCAGGGGGGTGATATCCTGGCCTGTTACATTTTCCAGGGTGAGGTTAAACGCGCCGGATGTGATTTCGGCATCATCCCCCACGTAACGCGAAGCGAGAATTTGATATTCACCGTCGGCGGGGAGTTCGGTCACGATCTGGGAATTGCGGATCACACCCGGATCGATGTCGTCATTCGCATCGATCACGGTCCCATCGGTGGACTGAAGCTCCATGTAACAGTCGAGAGTCGAACCAGCCGCCGCTTCCATCGTAATTCGAACCTGCGTGCCCGCTGTACCGCTGAAAGTATAAGTGATGCTAACGTTGGTATCATCGATCACGCCGCGCGCCGTTTGACCCATATTGATCGGCTGGGGGCCTTCAATGACCTCGGTGGGAGTACTGCTGGTTTCGCCCGCGCCGGACAGCGCTAAGATATAGCCGCTGCCGGTCGCCTCGACAGGTCCAAAACGCGGCGCAGCGAGGACGAGATATTCCCCATCCGCCGGGATAGTGATCCCGGTCAGTTCGCCTGTTCCACTGGAAAGCACTTCGTTTAAGGTTTGATCGGCCAGGATCAGCACGGAATCAACGCCGGGGTCGGTGGTCATTGTCAGGTCAATG
>DATAMF010000242.1:0-6552 GCA_036260665.1 Aggregatilineaceae bacterium
CGCTGGTTGGATGAACAACGCCAGGCGGGTAAGTTGGCGCTGCCAGCGGGTACACCGGGGAATTATGTGCTGCGTCTGCCCACCGAAGCCGAGTGGGAAAAAGCCGCCCATTACCCGGATGGACGTCAATTTCCCTGGGGAAATGAGTATATAACGGGGTCTGCCAATGTCGATGAGGTTCGCAGCGAGATCGGTCCCAACAATTTACAGCGGACAACCGCCGTCGGCATCTACCCGCAGGGCGCGAACCCGGCAACCGGGGCGTTTGATGTCAGCGGCAATGTCTGGGAGTGGTGTTTGTCCCGGTGGAATGCTAACTACCGTTTTCCAGAAGAAAATGATCCGGATGGCGATGCCGCGCGGGTGCTGCGCGGGGGGGCGTGGTACGACGACATACACTACGCCCGCTGTGCGTCCCGCGTCGGGGACGGCCCGCTCTACAGGCTCAACGTTAGGGGTTTCCGGTTGGTGTGTGCGTGCCCTCTTTAGCTCTGGCCTGTCGCGGGCGCGATCTTACACCCGCTCGAATTGTTTGTCCTGGAGCGTTTCGTACAGCATTTGCAGATTGGCGCGGTGCAGCTCTTGCACCAACCCATTGAGCGGAATCCGGCTTTTGCCGCAGCTCTCAATATCGAGCAGATCAAGCGTGCTCGGCGGTTGGTTCTGGGTGACAATTTTTTCGACATGGCGGCGAATGGTGTCCAGGTAGTCCAGATCGTGTTGAATCCGCTCCTCGATCTCACCCCGCAGCACCACCTCGCCGTGCCCCTGCACCACGTTTTCATAACCGCCGTTGCGCAGGGCATTCAGCGACTGGATAAAATCCTCGTAGCTGCCATCTAAAAACGAGGGCACCGGCATCAGCGTATCGGCGGCGAACAGCACGCGATCTTCTTGCACCAGGCACACAATTGAATCGGGGCTGTGGCCGGGCGAATGCCGCAGTTCGACCGTTTTATTCCCCAGGTGAATGCTCATCGTCCCGGTTTCAAAAACCAGTGTCGGCAGCACAATTTCCACATCACGCAGTTCGGGTGTGTTTTGTTTCGCCAGTTCCAGCCCTTCACGACCTTTGGTGGCTAATAATTCGTGACAGCGCAGATGGCCCACCACCTGGGCGTTGGGGAAAAAACAAGTGCCATAGGTGTGATCGGCGTGGTAGTGCGTGTTGATCACATAGCGGACAGGGCAACTCAGTCGATTTTCCAAAAAGGATTTGATGGCACGGGTTTCTTCAGGGAACACCAGGGTATCGATCAGAATCGCGCCTTCGGACGTGATAACGGCTCCGGCGGTAACCTGGGCATAGAGGTCACTTGTAAACACATAAATATCATCGGCGACACGTTCCCGCTGCATAGGTTTCCCTGACATGGTTGGACGGACAGACCGGCGAAAGTATAGCGGTTTGATGAGGCGGAATCAAGATAGTTTAGACCATTGTACTAAATGAAAATGCCCTGGTCCGATTAGACCAGAGCATTCGATAAGACCTCCCGCCATGCCGTGTGCCGCGACGTTTTGAACCTGCTTTCGCAGGGGGGACATCTACCTGCCACGCCCGCTTTGGAACGAGTCCTAATGCGTTTGTGTTGCAGAGAGTGATGCCCAACGGTTGGGTGTTGGCTCAAAACCGGGTGCGGATCACGCGCACGGCAGGATATGTTCATTATACATAGATTGCCGGGGCTGTAAAGTGAAAAAGTGTATAAAAAAGTGTATTTAAAAATAAATAGGTTAACTGGTTGATTACACAGTAGCCACTTGGTCTATGTTATAATAAGACCCTTTGGAAAATACTTGGGTGGGAGAAAAATGTTAAATCCGGATGCTTTATTACCCCCCGAAATGGCGCAAAAAGCGGAAAAGGTCGGGGCCAGCAAAGCGGCGATGGATGCCGTCCCGATGTTTTTTCTGGCGGTGTTGGCGGGTGCCTTTATCGCGCTAGGGGCGCTCTTTGCCACCGTTGTTACGGCGGGAGCCAGCGGTATGCTGCCTTATGGGGTGACGCGTCTGCTGGCGGGCGTGGCTTTCAGTCTCGGCCTGATTCTGGTGGTGGTGGGTGGAGCCGAACTCTTTACGGGAAACACGATGATTGCGCTGGCCTGGGCCGGGGGCAAAGTCCGTTGGACCGCGCTGCTGCGCAACTGGATCATCGTTTATACGGGCAATTTTGTCGGGGCGTTGGGAACAGCTTTGCTCGTCTTTTTGGGCAAACAGTACACATTTGGCGCGGGCGCAGTCGGGAAGGGCGCACTGAGCACGGCTGCTCTCAAATGTGATCTGGACTTTGTACAGGCTGTCGCGCTCGGTATTCTATGTAACGGTTTGGTCTGTCTGGCTGTCTGGCTCACCTACAGCGCCCGCAGCACCACCGACAAAATTATGTCGATCATTTTTCCGGTCAGCGCGTTTGTGGCGGCGGGCTTTGAGCACAGCATCGCCAATATGTACTTCATCCCGATGGGCCTGTTCATTAAAAATTTTGACTCGTCGTGGGCCAAACACACAGAGGTGAATCTCACCGCGCTCAACTGGGAAAACTTTCTGCTCAAGAATCTGCTGCCTGTGACGATTGGTAATATCATCGGTGGGGCGGTGCTGGTCGCGCTGATGTACTGGTTCATTTATATGCGTAGTTTGCCCGAAAAACCCGACCGTTGACAAGCAGCGGACAGACCGTTATACTCTTCGCGGTTTCGTCAGCTATTTATAGTCGCAGAAAGGAGGCGTTCCGTGGGTCGTGTCATTCCGGTTATACCAATGTCTTATTCACGCTCATGGTGTCGCTCTACTGTTTCTGCGCCTGCCTGGGTTTAGGCTGTTTGCGCTGTGCATCTGACGCCGTGAGTGTGAATCTTCAACTCACGGCTTTTTTGTTTTCTGCGATATTCTGACGATGAAGAGGAACACAATGAATGACAAATCGGCGCACATCTTAGAACTGCCGAAAATTCTGGAACAACTCGCGCACTATGCTGCGTTTTCCGCCAGTGCGGAATTAGCTTTGAATCTGACTCCGACTAGCTACCTGGATGAGGCGCAGGACCGCCAGCGCGAAACGAACGAAGCGCGCGCCCTGCTGGACACCCACGATCATCTGACGGTTGGTGGCGCACGCGATGTGCGCGGTGATGCGTTGGCGGCAGCGCGTGGTATTGCCCTGGAGCCACAAATTCTGCTCGATATTCGGGCGACACTGCGTCAGGCAACGACCCTCCGCCGGATGTTGGGGCGGCTGCATAGCCAGTTCCCAACTCTGGCCGGGATTGCCGAGCGGTTGGAAGAATGCACCTCGCTCCAGCACGAGATCAGCCGTGTATTGGACGACAGCGGGATCATTCTCGACTCCGCGAGTCCCAAGCTGGCAACACTGCGCCGCGAAATGCGCATTGCGTTTGATCGTCTGCAAAGCAAGCTGAATAACATTGTTCACAACCCGAATAACGGCCCCTATCTTCAAGACACCCTGATCACGCAGCGGCATGGGCGCTATGTCATCCCTCTGCGTGCGGAGTTCAAGGGGCGTATTCCGGGCATTGTGCATGATCAAAGTTCGAGCGGTGCGACCCTGTTTATCGAGCCGCTGTCCACGGTGGAATTGAACAACACGTGGCGCGAACTGGAACTTGAAGAAGAAAATGAAGTCCGCCGGATTCTGCGTGAACTGTGCGATCTGGTGGGGCAGGAATCGAAATACATCGTCCATACGGTAGAAACGCTGGCGATCCTGGACTTGGCCTTTACGAAAGCGAAATATGCCGATGCATTGAAAGCCAATCCGGTGGAACTGGTCAGTTTCCAGCCCGCCCCACACCCGCATCCTGGCAGCGTGGTCTGCCTGATCCAGGCGCGGCATCCCTTGTTAGATCAGAAAAAAGTCGTGCCGATTGATCTGGAAATGGATGGCGATACCTATTCGCTAGTCATCACCGGACCCAACACGGGCGGTAAAACTGTCGCCCTGAAAACGGTGGGGCTGATGGTCTTGATGGCGCAGTGTGGGCTGCATCTGCCCTGCCATCCCGGATCCAAATTGTCGGTGTTCCAGGAAGTTTTTGCCGATATTGGCGACGAGCAGAGCATTGAGCAGTCGCTCTCAACCTTCTCGTCGCACATGAAAAACATCATCGACATTCTGGAACAGGCCGATGAGCGCTCGCTCGTGATTCTGGATGAACTCGGCGCGGGTACCGATCCGGCTGAAGGATCAGCATTGGCCCGCTCACTGATGGATGATCTGGTCGATGCCGGAATCACCACGATGGTTACGACGCATCATCCTGAGCTGAAAATCTATGGCCACGAGAAAAAGGGCGTGCGCAATGCCAGCATGGAATTCAACCTGGAAACCCTCGCGCCCACCTATCGTCTGATCGTCGGTCTGCCGGGGCGCTCGAATGCGCTGGCAATTGCCGAACGGCTTGGCCTGCCAGAACGGATCATTACCCGTGCGCGCGGCATGGTCACGACGGAAGACCTGATCGCGGATGATTTGCTCGAAGAAATCCACAAAACACGCGATGATGTCCGGCGCACCAACGAAGCGGCGCGCCGCTCACTGATGGAAAGCGAAAAACTGCGCGAGGAACTGCGCCAGCGGCTGGAAAATGTGGATGAGGAACGCCGCCAACTGATGGCTGAAGCGCGCCACGAAGCGGAACAGGAACTCGAAGCGCTGCGGGCTGAACTGCGCCGCATTCGCAAACAGTTGAATGCCGCGGGACAGCCGCTCGAAGTCATCAAACAGATCGAGCAGTCGCTTGGCGAACTTGAAGACGATCTGCTCCCGCTGCCGATCCCCGCAACGGAACTGCCGGGCGATGAAGCGCCCCGCTGGCGGGTGGGTGATCTCGCGTGGGTAACATCACTCAACGCCGAAGGACAGATTACCGAACTGGTAGGCGACGAAGCCGAAGTGATGGTCGGACGGCTGCGGTTGCGCGCCAAACTGGACGAACTCGAACCCCGTTCACGCGGCGAGAGCAAACGCGCCCTGAAAATATCAGCGCGGGCGGCGCGTGTCTATGGCAGTGAACAGCCCGTTATCACGCGGCCTGCCTCGCCCGGTCTGGAACTCGATCTGCGCGGTCAGAAGGTTGAAGACGCTGTGCCTAACATGGAAGACTACCTGGACGCCGCATATATGGCGGGACTGCCCTTCGTGCGCATCATTCATGGCAAAGGGACGGGCGCGCTGCGTAAAGCCATCCGCGAACGCCTGCACGGTCATCCCCTTGTCAAACGTTATGAGCGCGGGGAGGAAAAAGAGGGCGGCGACGGCGTGACGGTTGTCACGATTGTCGCTGGCTCCTAGCCACAACAAGCAATCCTATCGATGAGGGCACCATGCGGTGCCCTTGTTTGTTTTTCAAACCCATCCATTGTGAATTTTTCATAAATTTTTTATCGTGATAAGGTTAAGATTGTGTTATACTGATCATGCTTACTGGCAAACTTTTACAAACACTCCATATGGAGGGGGAAAAATGAAACGTATCTTCGTTCGTTTAGCTGTTGCGGTTCTGCTTGTCGCTACTGTGTTCAGTGTAGCACCCAAAGCCTCGGCTGATAGTGAAGTTTTTATCGAGATTTATAATGGGGAATGGGTCTTTGGCGATTGCTCGACGGGGGACTATATCTTCTTCGATTACAATTTCTATGTACCCGCTGGCTATACTGTTCGGGAAGCGATTGAGATCACCTCACCTGAAATCGGTGTTGTAACAGATAGTGCTGAATATGTCATGTCGAATACGATTTCTGGTAGCGATTGGTGGTATGTCCCCGTACCAGCGAATGGATCCGGAAAGTATTTTATGTCAGTGGTTGCGCCTAACGGTGTCGTACTTAGTTCGACCTCGGCGGAAGCAAGTTGTGTAACAGGTCAAATTTTCCTGCCCTACGGTGATGTCTATGGCATTAACGAACCCGCCGCCAGCGCCCGCGTGATGGGCACCGTGTTAGCCGATACTCCCGTCTATGCCGAAGCCAACCCCACCACCGCGCTCGCGCCTGTGCTGAAAGCCGGACAGACATGGTTTATTGTTGGCGAAGTCACGGGCACCGATGGTGCGCAGTGGTACAAAGTTTTCGTCGGTGGAAAGAATACAGGGTACGTTCCCGCCTCCACCATGACTCCCCAGGGGCCAGTTCCCGGCGCGAAGTAAGCTGAACGACGTTAGGTAGTCAAGCGGTATCGAGTCTGCTCGGTACCGCTTTTTATTTGCGACAACACAACTATTCGAGGATCACCACCTGTGAGATTTCAGCGAATTTCACCAGCAAATCCTGCGTGCAGGCGGTCAGCTCGATGATTCCGGCCCCGTTATTCCCGTCATCCACCCGAACCGTACTCAGTCGTTTTCCGGCGGGGGGCAGTGCAAAGAAATTAAGCAGTTGCCCCAATCCCTGAATCGTTTCATGCATCCGTTTTCGGGCGGAATCCTTCCCCATACTAATCGCAATGGCCAGCCCTGGCACCGCGCCAGGAATCGCCCACGCCCAAAACGGCACACTCACGTCAATGCTGATCAGTTCCCCAACTGCTTC
>DATAMF010000252.1:0-5517 GCA_036260665.1 Aggregatilineaceae bacterium
TGGGCGATTCGTGAATCGCCCCGACGAACCTCACCCCTGCCCCCTCTCCAACCGGGTGGCGAGGGGGAAAAGCGAACCCTACCCCCGGCCCCGTCCCGCAAGCAGGACGGGGAGACGAGCGGGCGTATGGCAATACGCCCCGACGGGCACTGGTTGAACTGCGCCGCGCAGCCAGCAGCATTCCAACCAGACGAACCCAATTCATTCAGTGATTGTGTTTGGCGGCGAGTCAGCATATAGTAAGCTCGTAGCCATTAACGGAGGGGGAAGCCTCGTGATTGACGCGATTGAACGTCTGGCCGGGCGCACACTGGGACAATATGAACTGCGCACGATTATCGGTACGGGGGGCATGGGCGTGGTGTACCAGGCTCACCAGCCGTCGCTGCGCCGGGATGTCGCCATCAAACTGATGTCACCCGCTTTGAGCAACCAGCAGGGCTATATTGATCAGTTTTTGACTGAAGCACGCACCGCCGCCGCGCTGGAACATCCGCATATCGTCCCGGTGTATGATTCGGGGGTATATGAGCAGTTGGTGTATGTGGTGATGCGCCTGCTGCCGGGCGGATCGCTGTCGCAGCGCATGGCGGCACGGATCGCCAACCAACAGCCGCCCTACCCGCTGGCGGAAATCGCGAGTCTGCTCAAAGTAGTCGCCGGGGCGCTGGATTACGCGCACAGTCAAGGGGTGATTCACCGCGATATTAAAGCGAGCAATATCTTGTTTGACAAACACGACAACCTCTTTTTGACCGACTTCGGGATCGCGCGGGCGCTGCCGCACAGCGTGATCTCCACCACGCAGCATGACGGCGCATCGGGCACGCCGCTGTATATGTCACCGGAACAGTGGCGCGACGAGATTCTGACTCCGGCCAGCGATCAATATGCGCTGGGGGTGGTGGTGTATTATCTGGTGACGGGGCGCATGCCGTTTGATGCCGCCACACCGTACGCGCTGATGTACCAGCATATCAATGAAGCGCCCACGCCGCTGGAACGCTGGCGGGCGGATGTACCGGAAGCGTTGGGGGACGTGATGGAGCGGGTGCTGGCAAAAATTCCGAACGAACGTTTTGCCAGCGCGACAGCCTTCGCCCAGGCCTTCGAGCAGGCACTGCGGCAGAAGCCCCAACCGCAAGCGATGTGGGACCCGGATGATATGGAAAAAACGAATATCATCGGGCAGCCGCGCCCGGTACCCCCACCGAATTACCAACAGCCGCCGCGCTACAACCAACCGCCGATGATGCCGCCTGGTCCGCCCGCGTATAACCCGCCGCGCACCAGTTATATCCCGCTGCCGCAGCGCCGCTTTAACGGGAAATGGATTGTGCTGGCAGGACTCGCCGTGGTGATGCTGATCGCGGGGGGGGATTGGGCTGGCGGTTAGCGGCGTGTTGAGTGGTGATGATGGTCCAACCGGCGGCGGGAACAGTCGAGAGGGTAATCTGAGCGGACCCGCCGCGTATGTCTCGAATCGCGGTGGAAACTGGGATATTTATACGGCGGATGAAAGCGGCGGCGCAGTGAACCGGGTGACGACCTCCAGCGCGACGGACTGGCAGCCCGCCTGGTCCTCAAGCGGCGTGCTGGCCTTTGTATCGGATCGGGACGGGAACAGCGAAATTTATACGGCGGCGGGCGGCAACCTGACCCGGCTGACCCAGGACGCGGCGGAAGATCTAGCGCCTGCATGGTCGGCGGATGGATCGATGATCGCGTTCGAGTCGGACCGGGACGGCAATTCGGAGCTGTATATTATGGCGGCGGACGGCAGCGGCGTGCGGCGGCTGACCAACACGCCGAAGGCGGATGAGTCGCATCCAAGCTGGTCGCCGGACGGGACGCGGATCGTCTGCGAATCGCATGGATCCGGCGGGTGGGGGTTGAATGTCGTCGATACCGCCAGCGGCGCGATTACGGTGGTTACGCCGGGGGGCAATGATGATCGCGCGCCGTCGTGGTCGCCGGATGGGCGGTGGATCGCGTTCCAAACGTCGCGGGACGGAAATCCTGAGATTTATGTCATCAATGTAAATGATGGAACAGTGATGCAGTTAACGAATGACACATATGGCGATTTCGCGCCCATCTGGACGCCCGATGGCCAGATCGTGTTCCAGTCGGATCGCAAAGGGAATATGGACCTGTACAAGATGAATGCGGACGGCAGCGGGCTGTACGCTATCACCGCTAATCCCGATGACGAAACCGATCCGGCGTGGCGGTAAGGGTGTCGGCGGGCCAGCGCTAGCGCTCGACGGCTTCCTCAGCTTCCTCGTCTTCCAGCCGGGCGTTGGTGTCGGCGCAGTCACGGGGGATCGTAAAGAAGAAGGTCGAGCCTTCACCGAGTCGACTCTTTAGTCCAATCTGGCCGCCGTGTGCCTCGATCAACCCCTTGGCGATAGCGAGGCCCAGCCCGGTGCCTTCGATGCCGTCAGTCTGGGCCGTACGGACGCGGTAGAAGCGGGCAAAAACCTGGGTCTGATCTTCAGGACTGATGCCCATCCCGGTATCCTGGACAGCGAAACGAACAAACGTGTCGTGCGCTTCGGCAATAATGCGAATTTTGCCCTCGGCGGGTGTGTATTTGATCGCGTTGCTGATCAGATTCGCCATGATCTGCCCCAGGCGACCCTGGTCGGCACACACCACCGGCAGATCGGGCTGAATCTCCATTTCCACAGCCATCTTTTTCGTGTTGATCTGGAGCGCGAAGTTTTCCAGCGTTTTCGCGGCCAGATCACCGAGGGACACCTTCGAAAGCCGCAGCGTAATGCCGCTTTCGATGCGCGCCATATCGAGCAGATCATCGATCAGATTGCGCATGTGCGACACGGAGCGCTGCGCCCGGCGGACGTATTCGAGGCCCTGTTCGTTGAGTTTATTGGTCATCTGGATCAGGTCTACATACCCCAAAATCGCACCGAGCGGATTCTTCAGGTCGTGGGATGTGGTGGCAACGAGTTCGTTTTTCAACTGCTCGGTCTTCTTAAAGGGCGTGACATCGTGCATCACAATCGACCACCCGACCTGGGGCGTAGGCAAAATGCTGATATGAAAGGTGCGTTCTTCGGGGAGAACAAGCTCCTCGCTCAACCCATCGGGGAGTGTCAGGGCGCGCTCGTAGAGCCGCATGAGCGGCGAATCCAGAAACACGGTCAGAAAAGGCTGGCCGAGATACCGCGTTTTGGGATTCAGATGGAAGGCGGACAGCGCGGCCTGATTGACCAGCAGCAAATGACCATCAAACCCCACGACAATCACGGCGTCCACCGTGCTGCTGAGGATCAATTCGAGCTTCTGGCGCTCGCGGCAGGTTTCATCGAACAGATGCGCATTATCAATAGCGATAGCTGCCCGCGCCGCTAAACGGCTGACAAATTCGAGATTGGCCTGGGCAAAGCCGCTCACCTGACGCGACACGAGCGAGATCACGGCGATCACCCGATCTTCGCGGGTGACAGGCACCACCAACTGCGACACGATGCCAGGGATCACCGGCACATAATCGGGATCGGCGGCAACATCCAGGACGATCTCCGGCACGCCGCGCCGCGCCACACGCCCCACCACCCCACGCGTCAGGGGCCAGGGCTGGCTCTGAAGCTGTTCCCAGGAGGCGCGATCATAACCATATCCGGCGAGAAACTGCATCTGATCGGTGGCGTGATCCACCAGCACCACCGCGCCCGCCTGACTACCCGTGAAACGCAGCGCCCAGTCCAGGGTCAGGTTCAACACGCGGTCCACACTCAACGCTTCGTTGAGTTCATGATCAATGCGGCTCAGAATGCTCAGTTCCTGCACCTTGGCATCCAACTGCTCATCCGTCAGCCAGTAGAGCCGCGCGTTTTCAAGCGTCACCACAATATTTGCGGCCAGCGCATCCAGCAGGGCGCGCGCTTCTGGGGGGAACGGCAGTCCTGTCGGCGTGTTATCGACCACAATCACCCCGCGTAACTGGTCGCCTAAACGCAGGGGCACGCTGTAAAATAAGCGCAGATCGAGCGTGGTGAGCAGCCAATTGAGACGGGATGACAAATAGGGTGCGGCGTCCTCGACCAGAACATTTTCGCCCTGAAACCAGCGCGCCAGCAGCACATCATTCTCGGCGTTCGCGGTGGATAACTGCACACGTTCGAGCATCACTTGCGCTTCGGGCGACGGGGCAGCATGGCTGTAGGCACCAAAAACCAATGACTGGCCCTCTTCATCGTGCAGCAGCACTAAACCCCGATCAAAGTGGAGTACATCGGTCAGGGCGTTGATAAACTGTTCCAGAATGGCCTTCCGATCAAAACTGGCCCCCATCGCCAGCAGCACGTCACGGAGTTTGGTCAAATCCTGGACCTGCTGCTGCAAAACTTCGTTGGCCGGCTGAAGCTCACCGGTAATGGTGGCCGATACGTTGGACAGTTTCGCCTGTTGAGCCGTGATGTGCTGCAAGAGAAGGGTTAAAAAAAGCGGGACAAACGCCACCCACCGGATGATCGCAGCGCCTGGCAGAGCCAAAGCAGCCCAGGCAACGCACACCACGCTGCTGAGAAGACCAATCAGGATGAGTGTCGGGACTTCCTTCTGCTTAATCACCCGCTCAATATGCAGCTTTAAAGTCTCTTCCCAATGCACAACTGCCCCCAGTCTGGACATGACGCAAGTTTAATACATTATATGCTGTTCTTACTTTTGCGAAAATGCGGCAATGGTAATCCTTGAATGACACCAATACCTCTCATACCATTTGCGCACGCTGAACATTTGTGCTAATGGTGTCATACAAGCCCCCGGCGGACCAGAGGAAGATACCAGTGGTGGCTTCGCATATGGCGGGTGGATCGCGCCCTATGCCGACGATGTTCTGGGAAGCGTTATCAGGGCGCAAAACCTTTGAAATTTGGGCACCGTATTGGCCGCAACATGCGGACAGATGGCCGGGCGTCAATGCAGCGACCAAGTATGTCGCCTCGAATACCATGACTTCTGGCAACAGCCAGGGCCGGATTTGCACGTTTACGGAAGTGGAAATCTCCTTCAGACGCTCATCAAGCATGATGTGGTCGATGCGTACTGGCTCAAGATCTATCCGGTGACGTTGGGCGCTGGAAAACGGTTGTTTGCTGCTGGCACAATCCCGGCGGCGTTCAAGGTGACGGACAGCCAAATCTCCCCAACTGGCGTCATTATCGTGAACTACGAGCGGGCAGGCGCGATTACAGCCGGAAGTGTATAGCTAGTTGTGCCGTGTCGGGCCTGATCCTGTACCTCATGGGTTGCCTACCGTAGCGGATCAAGGGGATAATTATTTTCCTGGTTTACTTCCATAGGAGATTTCGGCATGACGATTGCCAAGGTGGCGTATCTCACCATCGACGATGCGCCTTCCGTCGATATGCGCCAGAAAATCGATTATCTGGCTGACAAACAGATTCCAGTCGTGTGGTTTTGCATCGGTGAGTTGATCGCCCAGCGGCCTGATCTGCTCGTGGATGCCATCAACAGGGGCGGCGT
>DATAMF010000253.1:0-11178 GCA_036260665.1 Aggregatilineaceae bacterium
AAATACGAGCTTTGAGGAGGGCGCGGGCATTTTTATCCCTTATGGTACGGCTTATCGCGGCTTATTTCAGCGGTGTAAGGTCGAGCCAGGAGAAACGGTGCTGGTCCATGGTGCTTCGGGCGGAGTGGGCATTGCCGCCACCCAATTTGCAGTAGCGGCTGGCTGCCGTGTGATTGGAACTGCCGGAACTGAACATGGGCGACGGCTGGTTATTGAGCAGGGCGCATACCGCGTCGTCAACCATTACGAAGAAGGGCACTTCAAAAGCATTCTGGATTTGACCGATGGGCGCGGGGTTGATGTCATTGTCGAGCTGGTTTCGGCGAACGTCAGACAAGACATTTTCATTCTGGCAAACGGGGGGCGCATTGCGGTTATTGGCGACCACACACCGATTGAAATCGATGCGGAGGCGCTTACCAGTCGGGATGGGGTTATCCTGGGGACCAACATTGGTAATCTGCCGCCCTCAACGATGGCCGGAATGCACTCGTTTATTTTTGAGGGGTTACGAAACAAAACACTGAGACCTGTCATCGGACAGATTTTTCCACTGGCCGAGGCGGCGCACTCTCATGAAGTACTGTTCAAATCTGAGACATTCGGAAAAGTTGTGCTGGTCCCATAGCAGCAGATCAGCCAGAAAGGCTAGGCGGTGTTCGCGGCTGTATTGCCAGGCGATTTTGTAGGCCGTATTGAATGTAAATAACAGCCCTGCCGTCAAAATGCCTACCTGTGAAAAGGCAGTCAGCGTGGACTAGCCGATACCATTTACGCTCAAATCGAGAAATTCGCCGGTAGAGACGTTATACAGAACGCCGAAAAAGCTTGCGCCACCATCGTCGACTTCGATCCACTGCTGCTGCCAATCGAGATCCATGTTGGTGCGAAAGAAAAAGGTGTAGATCATCGGTTGGTCATCAATCAGAACCCCGCCATACTGACGACGATAGACGTCAAGTTTCTCCCATACATGTTCTCCCCAAAACGCCTCTTCCCCCATACTTTCCAGGTAGGCCGGGATGCCCGCTTCCATAGTTTTCACATCGTCAGGCGTAGGGAGCCACTGTCCAGTGATGCTGTCTGCTACCTTCCAGAATGGAAATGGGATGCGTCGAGTGGAGGACATGATTACCCCATCGTATTCAGGCACCAGGGTATATTCCAGCGTCATGGTCACCTCGTGAGGGGAAACTAAATTGTTCGGCAGCACATAATTGAGCAGCGTACATCCCGTCGTTAAGACCAGCATCATGATGATCGAAACCCCCATTTGCAGCTTCACGGTCTGTCCTTTCACTAACCCCATTCACTAGTAAGACTCTGTGCGGGGCAGAAATGTTCCCATTCCTGAGTTTTGGGAAGCTGAAAACAGGCTTCAGCGTTATAGTGTAGCAACAAGCACGCTGAATATGACCTTTAGGAAGGGAAGTTGCTGGTGACTCAAACCTATTCAGCATCCCATAGCGCCCATGTACTTGGATTTTACATCTCTATCCTGGTAGTGGTATTGACCGTGATTACCTTCGGTATCGCTATTCTGACTCCGCCCATCTCCGGTGCCAATTGCAGCGATTCATGCATCGAATATCCTTATCTGGATATCACCTCGCGCTTTCCCAGGGATTACCTGTGGATGTACCCGGCGATGGTATTGACTGCACTGGTCGTGGTATGGATGGCCTGCATCCATGCCTGGACCCCAGAGGGGAAAAAAGTGTTCAGCCAGATCGGGCTATCGTTTGTGGTTATCTCGGCGGCGATTCTGATCGTGGATTATTTCCTGCAAACCTATGTGATCCCGTCCAGCCTAGACAACGGCGAGACGGAAGGGATACCGTTACTTACCCAATACAATCCGCATGGGATATTCATTGCGCTCGAAGAAATTGGCTATCTGATGATGAGCGTCGCTTTCCTGTTTATGGCCCCGGTGTTTTCCAGGGCCGACCGGCTGGAACGAAGCATTCGAAGGATATTTGGCCTGAGTTTTTGCCTGATACTCATCGCTTTTATTGCGATCACAATCTCGTATGGCGTTAATCGCCAAGATCGTTTCGAGGTGGTGGTGATTTCGATTGACTGGCTGGTATTGCTCGCCAACGGGACTCTGGTGAGCATCGTCTTCAGACGTGCGATGAGTCATGCAGATTCAGTCTAAAGACTGATACATAGGCCAGGTATAGCGTCCTCACTCATGGCTGTGGCCTTTTGCCGTGATGCACTGCAATTCGCTTTGACCCAAGGCAAACCGGATATTTTCAACACTAAAGTGCCCCCCGTTGTCAAGACCACAAATCGAGCAAAATAAGGTGGATCAATCCCAATCACATCCAGCCCTGGAGTTGTAAGACATAGGGCTGGATGCCTTAACACTACATACCGTGATGGAAACCGATGTTGGAATGCACCAGAATGATGGTGGAGATCAGGCAGGCCAGAAGGATCAGGCCAATGATACCGATGACGATTTTTCGACGCATGGGTTACCTCCGTTTACTCGTAAGCCAAGATTTCATTAACGGGTAGTTCGGATGCTTGCCAGGCGGGATACAGACTGGCAGCAGCCGATACCAGGATGACAATTGCAAGCCATAGTCCCATCCCGAATAGGGAATAAACTGTATCCAGGCCGGTTTGCAGAAAGATTTCACCGGAGAACTTGCTGATCTGCGCGGTGATGGGCATCGACAACAAGAGCGCTAATCCCCAACTCAGGATACCGATGAAAATCCCTTCTACCAGAACGATTTGCAGAATGCGATCCATGGATGCCCCGATGGCACGCATGATGCCGATTTCCCGCATTCTTTCCAGCACATTCAGACTCATGGTGGACATCAAGCCAAGCCCTCCAACGGCAGCGACCAGCAGGGCCATTGCTGTCAGGAAAGTCATCAAAACTACGATATGATCCAGAAACGACTTCTTGGTAACGGCCAGTTCCCGCAGTTGATAAACACCCAGATCCGAGGTCGCCAACGCGGCTTCTAGTCGCTGCGTGACTTTTGCCGGATCATTTCCACTGGCGGAAACTTTGACATTCTGCGCAAGACCCTCTTGTCCGGTCAGGGTGGCAAAGTAATCGTAGGACACGTACGCGGTAGGGAAAGAACCGAGTTCACGGATGAAGCCGACAACGTGCCAGGTGCGCGCTTCTCCATCCAGATTGAGCACAATATCATCACCAACATGAATACTGGTTTCTTCGTGTTCCAGGGTATGGTTGATCACCACCGCGTTCGTATCGTTCGGCTCCAGCCAGCGACCTTCAATGACCTCGAAATCCATGATCGTGGTATCAACCGGGGGAGCTGTCATGTTGAACAGATTGCTGTTCGTGCCATCCTCATAAACCAGCGAGACCTCGGTTTGGCCCCAGCTCTCGACCCGCGCCACACCCTCTACCGGAGCGATCACTTCCTCAATGCGCTGCTGTTCAACCGGTTCTTTGAGCCAGAGTTCAATGTCATAATGACGGTTATCGTAGGAACCGGAGACGGTAGTTTGCCAGGCGTTGTACAGATTCACCGCGCCCATGAATACCGCCCCGCCTGCGGCCAGGGTGAACACTGTAAGCGTCAAACGTCCCTGGCGGCGGAAGGTATTCCGCAGGGAAAGCAGCGTGATCCGGCCCAAGCCTTGAATGCGACTCAGCAGCCTATCAACGGGGCGCGAACCAAACTGATTGGGGTTCACGCCATAATCATTGACAGCCTCCCGCACGGTGTACCGGCTGCCCTGCACGATCGGATAGATAGCCGTCAGTGCTGGAATACTCAGACCAGCGGCTATCTGGACCAGATAAACCCAATAGGGAACAGTGCTGTCTTGGATCGTAAAATTGAGCATGTCCGCCGTAAAACCGGCATAAAGACGTCCCACAATCAACCCGGCGGGCAGGCCGATCAGGAGGGCGGCGGTGCCCAAAATCAGGACGGTGTTGAGGTAGATACCGATGATCTGGCGAGTGCGCGCACCTACCGCTTTCATCACCCCGATCTGGCGCAGTTGCTGGGCCATGACTGCGGAAATCATGGTGGCGACCAAGACACCACTCAGGATCAGGGCCAGCACACCAAAGGCTTCCAGCATAAATAACAAGGACTGCATCTGGCCGTGATGGGGATGTTCACCGGGAGGAGGAACATTGATTTGGGTAACAGTGTAACCCTGTGTTTGCATCCAATCGCGGAGTTCAAACGCGGTCGTGCGGATTGTATCGGCATTAGTTGCATTTTCGGACACGACAATGCGCAGCTCATCATAGAATGGTTCTTCGCCCAATAGGATCAGCGTGTCCAGTGTGATGTATCCATAAGCCCATCCCTCCATCCAGCCGGGAGCTTGCCCCGGATCGTGGACAATGCCGGTGACAGCCAATTCAGTAGGCGTACCATTGGGGGTTTTCACCAGCGCCGTATCACCTACATCATCATTGATGACCTGTAATCCAGAACGCTCCAGCAGGATTTCACCTGTGCCGGGATTCCACTCCCCGCGCTCAGGATAGAACTGGTTGACGCGAAGATTGTCAAAGTCATCGATCACAAACAGGTGAATCGTGCGCCATTCATTCTCGCCGGTTTGAATACGGCTGGTGACCATACGACGGACTTCCACATCCGCCATGTCAGGGCGCGCCTGGACTCGTTCCACCAGCGTTTCATCCAGATTGGTGACTGTCAGCACGGCTGATGCCGGGTTCGTTTCCATGTAGTTCCGGTCAATTTCGCGCGTCAAAATGGAGTAGGCGGTGAGAATCGATCCAACGCCAAAGATACCGATAGCAATCGCCAGGATGACTAACACGGTTCTGGCTTTGTTTGCCCACAGATCACGCAGCGTTTTGGCTAAACGAGGACTAAGCATAAATCCCCTCCTTGATTGTTTCGGCAGGCTTTTTGCTACGATCCTCCGCGATTCGACCGTCGATCAGTGTCACTGTGCGGGTCACCCGTGCGGAAATATCGCGCTCGTGCGTGACAATAAGCACCGTCTTATCCTCGTTGATCAGTGTCGTGAACAGAGCTAACACCATATCGGAGGTCTGAGTATCCAGGTTCCCGGTTGGTTCATCGGCTACAATAAAGGGGGGATCGTTTGCCAGCGCGCGGGCAATCGCCACTCGCTGCTGCTGACCGCCGGACAGTGTCGCGGGCAGTTTGTTCGCCTGATCTGCCACACCCACCCGTTCCAGTAGTTCCAGGGCGCGTATTTTGCGTTGGCGAGTTGGATAGGTATTGCAGAAATCCATGGGCAGCATGACGTTTTCAACTACGGTCAGGGTGGGCAGCAGTTGGAAAAACTGAAATACCACCCCCACTGTTTTTCCCCGCCAGACGGCGATCATGTCCTCATTCAGTTCATGTACGGCTGTTCCTGCAATAGTGACTGCCCCCGCTGTGGCGCGATCAATGCCGGTGATCATATTAAGCAGCGTGGTTTTGCCACTTCCGGATTTGCCGATGATCGCGACGAACTCACCGCGTGCAATCTGGAGATCGACACCCTTCAACGCTGTGAACGATCCGGCTGCACCTTGATAAGTCTTGGTAACCTGGCGTAGATCGATGAGGGCATGTTCACTGTTTGAAAAGGCTGGAGCCTGTTTCCCATTTTTTTTGGACATTGTGTATTCCTCCGTTTATAGCCTATCAAGCGTGTGCGTTACTTTTTGCAGTAGGCGTGTAACCCAACGCCGCCCCAGATAAAGCAGCCCACCAAACACAATCAGATGCGCTGCCACAAGAGCAGCCAACCCTAACGCCACCGAAGTAACGTTTTGTTGCAAAAGATAGAGACTTATCAGGAGGAGTACGCCTATTCCTAAAAGTCCCACATGGACAAGCGCGGATCGGGTCATTTGTTATTCCTTTGTTGTGTTTCGCTCAGTATGTCGTATAATGTGTTCGATACCGAACATTATGTTCGAGAAAAGAATACAAAAGACCGGCCGTAGGATCAACAGATAATCCGGCAGAAATGTTCGGTATGGAACAAAATGACGATATTGTCTGGAAATGGAGCGGAAACCAGTGACCCAGAAGGTGGATCGCCGAATACAGCGGACTCGTCAACTGCTGCACAAGGCCTTGATTGAACTTATCATGGAAAAGCCGTATGACCAGATCACGGTGCAGGATATTCTGGACCGGGCTAACATTGGACGCGCCACATTTTATGCGCACTTCCCCGACAAAGATGCCCTTTTGCTGGGCGGAATGGACGAGGATCACTTCGACATACGGCTGTACCTGGACGAAGCAGAAATCGCAGTGGATGAAGGTAAATTACTGCCCTGTTACAGCCTGTTTCGACACGCCCAGCAGTTTTATCCTCTCTACAAAGCCATGTTAGGGGGGAATGGAATCGAGATGGTCAAAAAGGCTTTTCACAAACACCTGGTTCATGCCATCGAGCAGCGCATCAAACGGTATGCTCCAACCGTCTCACTGCCACTTCCCCTGGTGTCACATTATCTGGCTGGAGCGTTGATGTCTTTGATCATCTGGTGGTTAGACCATGAGATGCCGCATTCACCCGAAGAGATGGATACGATGGTTCAGCAGATCGTGATGTTGGGATTGGAGCGTTTAAGCCATGAGCAATCTTGACCGGCGTGTGCAGCGGACTCGTAAACTGCTGCAAGATGCGATGATGCAGTTGATTCGTGAAAAAGGTTATGACGCGATTACCGTACAGGATATTCTGGACCGGGCTAACATTGGACGCGCCACGTTTTATGCGCACTACCAGAGTAAGGAAGATTTGTTTCTGGCCCATCACGACGACCTCGTTTTGACGGTAGGGCTGGAACCGTTAACCGCCGAGCAGCTTTTGTCGCCGGATCCACCTCCCTCGCTGGTTGCCTTTTTAGAACTGCTGGGTCATAACCGTTCCTTGTATCAGGTGATCATTCACTCGCGCGACTCGGACCGCATCAGGCAGGGATTGAGGGCGGCTGTTTCAGTGAATCTGGCCGACTGTTTACAGTCCGGGTTTGAGAAGGCTGTATCCCATATGCCGCTCGACGCGCTGACGGAATACCTTGCCAGCGCGCAGCTTGCGTTAATCGACTGGTGGCTTAACCAACGAACACCCTATACAGCGCAGCAAATCGCCACCATGCTGCACCAACTCCGGCGGGCAGCACTCCAGGAAGCTTTTGCGTTAGACTGAATCCTGCATCTTTGCCTGGACAATTGGTAGAGTTGAATATCAGCCTGAAAGTTTCCTGTCTTCTCCAGGTACCGCTTTGGCGTCAGGCATGTGGACTCGTTGGAGAGCCAGTATCGGTATGCCTATATCACGGATCTTGGCCAGAATGCCGTGCAAAGCGGCCTGATCGGCAATGGGTCCGGTGAGTACAGTCTCATCGTGTCCACAATGATGAATCACCAGTCCATCAAACCACTGCGACCACTGCGCATCAAGATATCCTTCCAGGCGAATTTCATATTCATCGCTCATGCCCTGCTCCTGGGGCGACAGCCATCTGCAACGATGGCTGTCGCATCCATACGAAAAGTGTTTATTCGTAGGCTAAGATTTCATCAACCGGACGACGCGCCGCATTCCAGGCAGGAACAATACTCGCCAAAATCGAAATAATTCCGACTGCGAGTAACCAGAGGAGCCACCCACCGGCTGAGATGGTGAGTTTTACCGGCATATCAAACGCCTTATCAAAGATCTGGGTCAATCCCCAGGTGAAGGGGATAGAAAGGAGAATGGCAAATATCCAACTTAGACCGCCAATAAATGCTCCTTCCAGCGTGATAATCTGCAAGATATGCTGGGTAGTAGCGCCAAACGCTCGCAGAATTCCCAGTTCCCGTGTGCGTTCCAGGACATTGAGGCCCATTGTTGAAGCAAGCCCTAGACCGCCGACCAAAACAAACAGGGCAGCCATTGCCAGCAGAATAGCTGTGATCATGAGCATATGCTCTTCGAAGACCAGGCGTGTATCATCGGTTTTCCACAACGTATAGATGTCAAAGCCAGCCCTGTTAAGTTGAATTTCGAGGTTTTTGACTACTTTATCGGTTGAAGCATCCGTCTGTACCAAAATGTTGGCTGCTTGCCCTTCTTGTCCCATGAGGTGTTCAAAGGCATTTAAGGGCACGTAAGCTGTGGAAGCCAGATATTCCTGGGAGATGCCAACCAACTGCCAGGTGGTGATTACCCCATCAATATCGAGTGCGATTTCGTCTCCGACGGCAGCGTTCAGATCGAGCTTCTTCAGCAGGGTATCATTGATCACAATCGCATTCTGGTCATCAGGACGCAGCCAACGACCTTCCTGTATCGTTATTTGGGGCATCAATTCGGAATTGGCTGGTGGAGCAGTGAGACGCAGTTGATCTCCCAGTGTTCCATCTGGTAGTGCGATATTGGACAGCGCTCCGCCCCATGTTTCCACGCGCTTCACACCATCCACCTGACTGACGATCTGTTCAATCTCATCTTGTGGATAGGATCGGCTAAAGGCTATATCAATGTCATAAGGAATAGCATCAAATTTACTGGCAACAGTTGCATCCAGTGAAGATGCCACATTGATCGCCGTCGCGAAATTCGCTCCCCCGACCATTAACGTTAGCAGGGTCAGCGTCATGCGACCGCGGCGGCGAAAGACATTACGCAGCGACAGTAAAAAGGAGCGAGTTAGGCCCGTCATCTTGCTGAGCCAGACATCAAGACGACCTGTTCCAAACTTGCCTTGTCCGACTCCGTAATCCGTCAGCGCTTCCAACACCGTTTTTCGGCTCCCTTTGTAGATGGGATAAGCGCCTGCCAGCAGCGGGATCAGCAGCCCCATCGCTACAATCAGCGCATAAGCCCATCCATTAGCCCCGTTATCCTGGATGTCGAAATTCAGCATATTGACGGCCTGATAATCAGCAAGTGTTCGCCCCAAAATCAGACTGATGGGCAATCCAATGAGCAGGGCGATCAGTCCCAGCACCAGAATCATGATTAGGTAAATCCCTGCGATCTGCCAGAGGCTCCCCCCTATAGCTTTCATGATCCCGATCTGGCGGATATGTTGAGCCAGCAACGCGGACAGCATATTGGTGACCAAAATACTACTCATGATCAGGGCCAGGACGCCAAAAGCGCCTAACATCCCCATAAAGATCGCCATCAGATCCGCCAAGGGGTGTTTGCCCGGTTCAGGAATGTCAATCCGGGAAACAGCATGTCCATTTTCCTCTAACCAGGTTTTGAGTTCGTAGGCAGTTTCGCGGATGTAGGCTTTATTTGTTTCCTGTTCGGCGACCGTAAACTTCAACTGTTCCAGGGTTGGATCATCACCCAAGAGCGTTAAGGTTTCTGAGGTGATATAACCATAAATGCGGTTTTCAATGGAGGCTGGCGGCAGTCCGCGCGCGTGTACGGTGCCGGTAAAGGTCAGCGACTGCGCTTCCATATCCGGTATTTTAATGACCACTGGATCACCGATTTCCGCTTTGGCCTCCTCTATGGATGTGCGCTCCAACAAAATCTCACCTGTTGTGGGCGGCCAAACCCCTTCTTCAAACGTAAATGTATCGATTTGAAGAGTCTCAAAATCGGCAATAACGAATAACCAGAGTTCACGCCATTCACCGGGCGCGATTTGGAAACGTCCCACAATTTCAGATCGTGCTTCTGCGTCGGCGATTTGGGGCAGATCGGCCACCGTTTGCACCAAATCGTCATCCAATGATTCGACCCATAGCGTGGCCGAGGCAGGATTGGTGCTGAGATAGTTTTTATCCATTTCGCGGATCAGAATCGAATAGGTCACCGCTGCTATCCCCACACTGACGACTCCAACTGCCAGCGCCAGAATCACCAGCAGGGTACGAGATTTGTTTTCCCATAAATCGCGAAAGGCTTTACGCCAGTAAGCGCTGATTCTCATGACAATCCCCTATGCAATACGGCCATCGACCAGTGTGATGGTGCGGTCCACCTCGACGTACAAATTGCGTTCGTGGGTCACGACAATGATGGTTTTGCCGGCCAATACCTGGGCTTGCAACAATTGAAAAACATACTTGGCAGTCTGCGTGTCCAGGTTCCCGGTAGGCTCATCCGCCACCAGAATAGGGGGGTCATTCGCCAGTGCGCGGGCAATCGCAGCCCGCTGCTGCTGGCCGCCGGAAAGCATCGCCGGGAGTTTATGGGCCTGTTCCACAATCCCGACCTGGTCTAATAATTCCAGCGCGCGTGAATGGCGTTTCTTAACGGGTAAGGTTTTGGTGAAATCCATCGGCAGCATGATGTTTTCTATAATGGTCAAGGTAGGCAGCAGTTGAAAGAATTGAAACACGATCCCCACCTGACGCCCTCGCCAGCGGGCGGTTTGTCCTTCACTGAGCTGGTGTACCGCCGTTTCCCCAATGAGCACTTCTCCAGAAGTGGGCCGGGAAATACCAGTCAGCATATTGAGTAGGGTTGATTTTCCGCTCCCTGATTTGCCGACCACGGCCACAAACTCACCTTGCTTGATCTCCAGATCCACGCCTTTGAGTGCCTCGAATGATCCGGCGGGCGTGTTGAAAGTCTTCACTATCTGGCGCATGGTGATAAGAGATGCAACTGCGCCATTGGATCCCTTTTGATGAAGGATTTCAGTTCGTGCTAACGTGTTCAAAAGATAAACCTCCTGATGTGCCCAATATGTATCGAACTCATACAGGCAGTGTGCCATGCCGGAGGTGGGTTTGTAATCTGTCGAAGGTTGATTTGAGGGTTGATTTAGGGTTTAGCGGCGAGAGATGCTGAGCCGCTTGATGACCATAGCATCTCTCGCACGGTGCGCAGGAAAGTTAGCTCTTCTGCGCACTGGCACGCAGAAGAGCGAGGCTGGCTCCGCCTTGTATGGAGAACTCTACCGGAGCAATCTCTATCTTTGAAAAGCCAGAAACCTCCATCAAGGGGAGTAATTCCTGCAAATTGTGCTGCGGAATGCTTTCCTGGGCTGGTGGCTAGGGAATTGAATCAATATCTAATATGAGCAGCCGCCCCATCGGTTTGAGGACCCGATGAATCTCCGCAATCCCCTTACGCCTCGTCTTGTCAGACATATGAAAAATCATAAAGCTACACAGCACGACGTCAAACAAACTTTCGGGAAAGGGAATATCATCGATGCTTCCCAGTTGAAAGATCACATCCTCGTGG
>DATAMF010000255.1:0-23243 GCA_036260665.1 Aggregatilineaceae bacterium
GCGGTGGGCACGTTTGCCATCGGTCAGCCACTCGACCTGCTGGGGGGCACGGCCTGCGCCCGTGATCCCGGTGGGGCGGAGGTGCATCACGCCAGGCTGAAGCTGATCGGGCTGCGATTGGAATCCGGTTTGCCAGCCACACCCACGAATCGTATAAGCGGGCGTGACCTGATCGCCGGATTCGATCCAGTAGGTGAGTGTGTCACCCACCGAGGGTGCAGTTAATGCGGCGCGCCAGACATCCTGTTCCACGCGGACAAGGCGCTCCAAATATTCCGCACCGGCACCGATTTCGAGTTCGGGATGCCATTCGCCTTTTTTCACTGCGTCGATGACCGCGCCGGGTTGATCATTGAGGCGGGTGTGGACGGTCACACGCTTGACTGCCCCCGGTGGACGGGTCACGATGCCGACGGTAAAGGATTCACCCGCGAGCGGTTGACGCGGCACGCGTTCTTCCGGCCCCTGTTCGTAGGGATGTTCTAACCCCAATGGATTGTGAATAAGTTCAATCATGCCTGTTTTTCCAGTAGTGATTCAACAATCAAAACCATAGCGTGTGACCATAACAGCGGACAAGCCACCGTGCCCCATTTTTGCTCCCATTCCGGGTAGCGGCTGGGATCGAGGAGATGGGCGGATACCTGCTCTGGTAATTCACCGGCAGGCGTCACCTGGGATTCGATCCAGGTCATCAAACGGCGGGCGTCGGCAGGGCGGCCTAATTCGATATAGGTCCAGGCCAAAAATGCGGTTAACAAAATCCACTCACCGCCGCCGTAGTAGGTATCGGCGGCATAACGATAGACACCGCCGCCGGGACGGTGAATCTCCTGCTCGATGCGCTGCACGGTGGCAATAAAACGCGGATCGGTAACTTCCACGACACGATAGGGCACGGCAACCCACAACAGGCTGGCATCGACGGCGCTGCTGCCGACATATTTTCTAAAATGACCGGCTGAGACGCAGTTTTGCAGGATGTAGGATTGGATTTGTTCGGGCAAATGATCGGGTACCAGACCCGGTTCAATGCGGCGAATCGCGCTCAAACCACCGTAGAGTGCCGCTAGCGTACTCGTATGGATTTTGTCGCGGAATTCTTCCCAGCAGTCATAGTTGGCGCTTTGCCACAGGGCGCTCAGATACTGTACAGTCAGCGTGACAGCCGGACGGAGTGAAGCCCACAAGTCACTGTCCGGTACCAGTTCAATGTGCTGCGCCAAGCCCCAGAGCCATGTGCCGTAACCGTCTAACTGGAAATTCCACCAGAACTGATCGTGATCAACAAATCCATCCAGGGTAAAACGGGTGGGCAGATAATCTGTTTCATCCAGCGGCTCGTTCCGCGCGCATTTGTTGAACAGTTTTTCGAAGTGGGACTGATGGTTCAGCAGCGTTTGGCCTATCCAGCTATAGAAGGCGCGCGCGCTGTCATGCTGGCCGACACAATCCATCGCGTAGGCTGTCCAGGTGCCATCACGCAACCACGCATAGCCATACTGTGAAAAGGTGGGCGAGGCGACATAAGCGCCGCTGGGAGCCTGTCCATACCGGATGATGTTAAGGCTGGCGTCGTGAAGTTTCATAAGTTGATCTTCCAGAATGAATTTGGGGGGCGACCTCCGCGTTACAGCACAGAGATCGCCCCGGAAGCGGATCGTTAGTTATTGCAGAAGTGCGTCGATTTCTTCTTTAGCGGTGTCCAGTGCGGTCTGGGGATCGAGTTCACCCATCTGCACCGCGTCGAGGACAGCACCAATCGCATCCTGCATTTCCTGCTGGCGTTCGATTACGGGAGGCGTAACCGGGCTTTCGAGGGCCTGGAAAACGGCTTCGCGGTTGTCGGGAGGGGTCTGTTCGAGATAGGCTTCGAAGTATTCGGGCTTATCCAGCGCCGACAGTTCCCAACCGGTTTCGACACGCACGGTCGCGGCTTTTTCGCTGGCGGTCAAGTACTGCGCGAAGGCGGCAGCAGCTTCAGGATATCCGGTATCCTTCGAAACGGCGACACCATTCGAGAAGAAGTGGTGGCCCTTCTGCGCCATGCCGGGTTCCAGTTGAATGTCCCAGGCGAAGGGGGCATCCGCGAAAGCGGCGAACTGCCAGATGCCGATGACCACCATACCGAGCTGGCCGTTTTCGAAGAGGGTTTCGTTGGCAAGGCCGCCAAGTTCAACGGGATC
This sequence comes from Aggregatilineaceae bacterium, assembly GCA_036260665.1. Classification (GTDB taxonomy): domain Bacteria; phylum Chloroflexota; class Anaerolineae; order Aggregatilineales; family Aggregatilineaceae; genus DATAMF01. The sequence goes on from DATAMF010000255.1 coordinate 2,187, forward strand.
GGGCATGACATCTTCGTTGACGAAGCTCATCATGGTTTCGAGCGCGGCCACACATTCGGGCGAATTGATGGTGGATTCGCTCTTGTCTTCATTCAGGAATGCGCAGTTGTTCTGAGCAGCCTTCTTGTAGAATTCCCAGAACTGGATGGGCGAGTAGATGCCCCAGATGTCCTCACCGAGAGCGCGGATGGCTTTGGCCGCAACCATCGCATCGTCCCAGGTCCATTCAGCGGTGGGATATTCCACACCAGCCTGGTCGAAGAGGTCTTTGTTGTAGAACAAGAGCACGGTCGAGAAGGTTTCGGGGAGCGCCAACTGCTTGCCGTCGTACTGGAAGGCTTCCAGCGCGCGGGGATAGTAGGGCGCATCGGCGCTGATGTAGCTGCTGAGGTCCAGCATCACATCGTTGGCGGCATAGCTGACGAAGTTTTCGTAGTTGAGTTCGAAAACATCGGGCGGATCGCCACCCGCGAAGTCACCTTGCAGGAGCGTGAAGTAATCGGCATAGGCGGCGCTGGTCACTTCGACTTTGATAGTGGGATTCTCGGCCTGGAACGCATCAATAATTGACTGAAGATCGGCAATGTGATCGGGATCGGACGAGAAGTTGAAATAACGAATGGTCTGGACATCCTGGGCCAGGCTGTGGGAGGGAGCAAACCCAGCCAGCATGGCAACAAGCACGACGAGCACAAACAACTTACGGGCCATGATATAGTTCTCCTCATTTAAATAACGGTATTCGAGACTATGATTTATCCTTTGATGCCGCTCAGGGTGACACTGCGGATAAACCACTTTTGAGCAAACAGATACATGATCAAGATGGGCAGAACCGTGATGACTGCCCCGGCCATAACTACGTTCCACTGTGTTAACGCTGTTGGACCTCCTTGTAACTTGGCTAAACCCACAGGCAACGTCATATATGATTCCTCGCGGCCCACAAAGAGCGGCCACAGATAAGCATTCCAGAACTGCATAAAACTCAGTACCGAAAGCGTGGCAATAGCAGGTTTGGAGAGCGGCAGGATGATGCGCCAGAAGATGGTGAAATGATTCGCCCCGTCCATAAAAGCGGCTTCTTCGAGATCGCGGGGGAGGGTCATGAAGGATTGGCGCAGCAAAAACACGCCAAAAGCACTGAACAGGCCGGGGAGAATCAGTCCCTGGTAGGTATTGACCCAATCAAGCTGGCGGATCAGGATGAAGAGCGGGATGAGCGTCACCTGACTGGGGATCATCATGGTGATGAGGTAGAGCAAAAACACGACATTACGCCCGCGCCATTCGATACGGGCGAAGACATAGGCGGCCATCGCTGAAAACAGAATTTGTCCGGCGGTTCCTGCCAGCGCGACAAACATGCTGTTAAACAGCATGCGATCCACAGGTAACAAATCGGAGAGCGTGGCATAACTTTCGGTGGACATTGGATCCGGTATGAACTGCGGTTTGACACTCAGAACATACTGCGTGGACTTGAGCGACGTGCTGAGCATCCAGGCAAAGGGGATCAGCATCGTCAGCGCCAGCAGGGTAAGCAACAGATATTGCAGGATGTCGGCGGCGAATTTCCGGCTATGTCGAGCCGATGCACGTGTTTGAGCGCGAGACAAGGTGTTTGTGATCATGATTCGTAATGAACCCACCGTTTCTGTAAGGCAAGCTGCACCAGCGTGACGGCGAAGATAACCGTAAAGAGCACCCAGGACATGGCCGCGGCATATCCCATCCGGTTGTAGCGGAAAGCGTTGTTCACGATCTGCTCGACTACTACCGAGGTGCCGCGCCGGGCAAAACGTTCGGGCATGAGCCAGGCCTGCTCAAAAATCTGGAACGAGTTGATCAGAGAGATAATCAGGGCGAAAAAGGTGGTCGGCGTGAGCAGTGGCAGGGTGATAAAGCGCAGACGCTGCCAGGGCCGCGCACCGTCGATTTTGGCGGCCTCATAGTAGGTGTCAGAAATGCTCTGCAACCCGGCCAAAAACATCACCGCGACAAAACCGATGTCTTTCCAAACCCCGGCGATAATCAGGGCATAGAGTGCAGTATCCGGGTCAAATAACCAGTTGGGGCCTGTCACACCGATTTGAGCCAGGGCATAGTTCAGCAGGCCGAACTTGGGATTAAAAATCCAGCGCCAGACCAGCGAAACAACCACCCAGGAAGACACGACCGGAACGAATGTGGCCGCGCGGAAAAAAGCGATGCCGCGCAGGGGCCGATTGAGCAGGAGGGCTGTGCCAAGCGCCAGTGACATCACAGCGGGCGTGTAGATGGCGATATAGGTCAGGGTGTGCTTGAATGACTGCCAGAATTCCTGGTCGTGATACAGTTCTTCGAAATTGCCCAGTCCCCGGTAGGTGGGAGAGGATAGCAGATTCCAATCGTACAAGGTCAGGCGCAGGGAATAAAGAATGGGTCCTAAGACAAAAACCAGCAGCCCGATCAAACTCGGTGACAGGAAGAAGACGATCCACTTCCATTTATGAAAACCCCGGTTGCCTGCCACGCGATCAACCTTTCTTCATTGACTAAAGAAACTTTTTCAAAAAAAGAGAGCACCCTCAAGAAGCGCCCAACAACGGCGACTCGAAGACCTTGCCGACCACCAAACCTGCCGCCCCACGCGCCCAGGCCCGATCATCCGTCGGCTTTATTTCCAGCCGGACATGATCCAACAAGCCATTAAACGTGTACTTCTGCATCGCTTCGCGCATCGGTTGTAAACGGAAATCACCGGCGACCACCCCTTCGCCACTCAGGATGATCAAGGATGGGCTGAGCATGTTAATGACGGTGGCTAATCCCAGACCGAGATAATGACCGCTGCGGGCTAAGGCTTCACGAGCCAGGACATCACCCTGTTCGGCAACCTGGATGACATGAGCTAAAGAAGCGCACGGCGTGCCGTTGTGCTGCACAATGTAGTCCAGCACGGCGGCATCGGCGGCTAATGCTTCCAGACAGCCGCGTTTGCCACAGTCACAGTAAGGGCCATCGGGATCAAGGGTGATATGGCCTAATTCACCGACGCCGCCCTGCTCACCCTGATAGAGCTGATGGTTGAGAACCATGCCCATACCAATACCGCGCCCGATAGTGACCACAACAAAATTTGAAACCGCATGGCCGGGGCCATACAACTGCTCAGTGATGGTGAGCGTGTTGACATCATTTTCGAGATAAACCGGCAAACCTAGCTGATCGGCAATAAGCCGGGCGAGCGCGACATTTTTCCATTGGAAAAACGGCGAATAATACACAACTCCGGTTGGACAATCGACAACGCCAGCCAAGCCAACCCCGACGCCCAGCACCTTTTGGCGCGAGATACCGGCTTCAACAATGGTATTTTCAACTAAACGGCAAAGTGCGGTGCTGACATGCTGGGGCGAGTGATCAGGCGATAGGTTCGCTTCGGTGTAATGGAGCACGGTGGCTTCAAGATCAGTCACGGCGCAAACCATGCGCTGCTCCATCAATTTCAGGCCAAGGACATAACCCGCCGTCGGATTCAGGCGGAGCAAAATCTGACGCCGCCCGCCGGTATAATCGCCCGCGCCCATGTCCAGGATCCAATTATCCTGTATCAGGTCATTGGTAATTTGGGAGACTGCCCCAACGCTCAAACCGGAAATTTCGGTTAGCTGTGTGCGTGACAGCGGCCCTTGACGACGTACCGTATTGAGGATGAGATTACGGTTCATCGCTTTGATGAGATCACGGTTGGCGCGGCGGGGCTTGTTCATGGTTTAAACTTTTATCACTCAATGAAATAAGCTACTTCTACGATACGCCAATCCAAACTTTTTGTCAAGATAGTTGTGCCAACTCCGTGTGGCAAGGGGTCCAAAGTGAGGAAATCATTTTCTTTAAAAATGTCTTATGGTATTATCGGGACATCGAGGGGTAACGCCTTATTGGAGCAACAATGAACATTATCTACGTCGAAGATGATCCCACCAATATTTTGCTTTTGGAGCGGGTCACGAGTTCAACCGGCGATGCACTGATGACTTTTAACGATGCAGAGAGCGCTTTGCGGAGTGAGGACATCTGGAACGCCGATTTATTTCTGGTTGATATTCACCTGCCCGGTAAATTGAATGGGCTGGATATGACCGAACTGCTGCGCAAGCATGGGGTGGATGTTCCTATTGTTATGATTACAGCTTATGATTTGCCCGACTATATTGCCCGCTGTCGCGCGATTGGCGGTGATATGTATCTGGTTAAACCTGTAAGTGTGCCTGAACTGGTTGAAGTTCTGAACGATTATCGTGGTGAATAAAACTTTTGCCCTTCGCCAACAAAAGCCATTAAAAGTGAAAACGCCCCGGTGAAATCACCGAGGCGTTTTTAATTGTTTCGATCAGCGACTTAGGCTGCGCCGCTATTTTCTTTACCCCGTCCCTCTGCCCCCTTCCCTGAAGGAAGGGGAGTCAAACGGGGTGAATGGGATCATTATTTGCTTGGGATAGCCTTACAGATCCAGCGCGGCCCACTGTTCGTAGAGTTTCCAGCGCCCGATCAAGTCTTCCTTCAACATGGACGCCAACTGTTCGGCGCGGGCCGGATCAGCCTGACGCAGAACGCGGAAGCGAACCTGCTTGTACATAAAGTCTTCCAGGTTCCCCGTTGGCGCTTTCGAGTCCAGGGAGAGAGGATTCTTGCCTGCTTTGGCATTGTCAGGGTTATAGCGGAACAGCGGCCAGAAACCGGTTTCAACCGCTTCCTTCTGGATGGCGTTACCCTGGCGCATATCCAGACCGTGATTGATGCAGTGCGCGTAGGCAATGATCAGGGATGGCCCATCGTAGGCTTCGGCTTCGGCGAAGGCCTTGACAGCCTGGTTCATGTTCGCGCCCATTGAAATCTGCGCGACGTAGATATTGCTGTAGGTCATGGCGATCATGCCCAGGTCTTTCTTTGGCATATTCTTGCCCGCTGCCGCAAACTTGGCGACGGAAGCGCGCGGGGTCGCCTTGGACATCTGACCGCCCGTATTCGAGTACATCCCTGTGTCGAGCAGCAGGACGTTGACATTGCGGCCTGACGCGAGGACATGGTCCAAACCGCCGTAACCGATGTCGTAACCCCAACCGTCACCGCCGAAGATCCAAACCGACTTCTTGACGAGGTAATCGGCCACGCTGTGAAGCTGCTGGGCAAATGCCGTCCCTTCGGCTTCGAGCAGAGTCTTCAATTCGACAACACGGGCGCGCTGCGCTTCGATGCCTTCCTGGGTGCTCTGGTCCGCATCGCGAATGGCAACCAGCAGATCGACATTCTGGGTGGCGCTGCTGATCAGTTGTTCAACCAATTCGTAGGCATAGGCCGACAGTTTCTCAACGGTAAGGCGCATGCCCATACCGAATTCCGCTGCGTCTTCGAACAGGGAGTTCGACCAAGCCGGACCACGGCCATCGGCACGTGTGGTGTAGGGTGTGGTGGGAAGGTTGCCGCCATAAATAGACGAGCAGCCCGTGGCATTGGCGATGAGGGCACGGTCACCAAAGAGTTGGGACATGAGCTTGATGTAAGGTGTTTCACCGCAGCCTGTGCAAGCACCAGAGAATTCGAACATCGGGCGCAGAAGCTGCGAACCCTTCACGGTAAAGCGGTTGAACAGCGCCGCGTCGGTGTCGGGGATGGTCAGGAAGTATTCCCAGCCATAATTTTCCTGGGTGCGCAGTTCATCGGTGAGCGGGGCCATGTTGACGGCTTTACGCTCGGTCTTCTGACCGCTGGCATCCTTGGCGTAAGACGGGCACGCTTCCACGCACAGACCGCAGCCGGTGCAGTCCAGCGGGGACACCTGGATGGTGTACTTCATGCCCTTCCATTCCTTACCCTTGGCTTCCATCGATTTGAAACCAGCGGGGGAACTGCCATTGCCATATTGCGCGTTATAAACCTTCATGCGGATGGTGGCGTGCGGGCACACAAAGGCGCATTGATTACACTGGATGCAGGCTTCGGGTTCCCAGACGGGAATTTCAGTCGCAATGTTGCGCTTTTCGTACTGGGTGGTGCCAACAGGGAAGGTGCCATCGGCGGGCATCTTCGAAACGGGTACCAGATCACCGCGACCCGCGATAATTTCGGCTGTCACACTCTGAACAAATTCAGGCGCGTGTTCAGGCATGGGACGCCCGATATGGATCGAACTGTTGACGGCTGCCGGAATGGCTACGCGTTCGATTTTCTCAACGGCGATATTGGCCGCCTTGATATTCATCTCAACGACTTTGCCACCCTTTTTGCCGTAGGTGTCTTCCACAGCGTGGGTGATCATTTCCATGGCCTGCTCTTCGGGCAGCACACCGGAAATTTTGAAGAACGCGGCTTGCATGATGATGTTGATGCGGCCACCCAGACCTACGCCCTTGGCGATGGCATTGCCGTCGATGACGTAGAACTTGGCATTCTTCTCGATCAGGGCCTTCTGCACTTCAGCAGGCAGGTGTTCCCAGACTTCGGTGGGAGCATAGGGGCTGTTCAGCAGGAACACGCCACCATTTTCCAGGTGATCGAGCATCGGATATTGTTCGAGGAAGGCGAAGTTATGGCACGCCACAAAACCCGCTTTTTCGATCAAATAGGTGCTGCGGATTGGATTCTTGCTGAAGCGGAGGTGCGATGTCGTCATCGTACCGGACTTCTTTGAGTCGTAATAGAAATAGCCCTGCGCGTAATTATCGGTGGCTTTACCAATAATCTTGATGGAGTTTTTATTCGCGCCAACGGTACCATCAGCACCGAGTCCGTAGAACAGCGCACGGTGAACACCGGGTTCTTCGGCGCTGAAGTCGTTGTCCCAGTCCAAGTTGCTGTTAGTTACGTCTTCAAAGATACCTACGGTAAAGTGATTTTTGGGCTTGGCGGCTTTGAGATTATCAAACACCGACTTCGCCATGCCCGCGTTAAATTCCTTGGAGCCGAGGCCATAACGACCACCGACAATCAGCGGAATCTGGCTGACGGTGCCTTCTGACATTCCTTCGTTGAAAGCTGTAATCACATCCTGGTAGAGCGGTTCACCGGCTGAACCGGGTTCTTTGGTGCGGTCAAGGACGGCGATACGCTTGACCGACTTGGGCAGCGCAGCGACCAAGGCCGCACAATCGAGCGGGCGGTACAGGTGAACTTTAAGCACACCCACTTTTTCGCCGCGTTCGTTCAGATAATTCGCCACTTCATGCAGCGCTTCACCGCCAGAACCGATCACAACTACGACGCGATCAGCATCGGGTGCGCCAACATAATCAAACAGGTGATATTGGCGGCCTACGATGCTCGCCAGACGATCCATGCACTTCTGGACGATGCCAGGCGTCACTTGATAGTACGGATTCACCGTTTCGCGGCCCTGGAAGTACACATCGGGATTCTGAGCGGTACCGCGCATAATCGGACGGTCGGGGGACATACCCCGCAGACGATGTTCGAGGACATACTTGTCATCGATCATCTGGCGCATATCATCTTTGGTGATCTCTTCGACTTTCTGGACTTCGTGCGAGGTGCGGAAACCATCAAAGAAGTGCAGGAAAGGAATGCGAGATTCCAGGGTGGCGGCGTGGGCAACCAAAGCCATGTCCATCGCTTCCTGAACATTGCCGGACGCCAAGAGCGCAAAGCCCGTGGAACGGACCGCGTTAATGTCGGAATGGTCGCCAAAAATCGACAGTGCCTGGGTTGCCAGTGAACGAGCCGACACATGGAAGACCGTCGAGGTTAATTCGCCCGCGATCTTGTACATGTTGGGGATCATCAGCAGCAGACCCTGGGAAGCGGTAAAAGTCGTGCTGAGCGCACCCGTTGTGAGCGCCCCATGCACGGCACCTGCCGCACCACCTTCGGACTGCATTTCGACGACCGAGGGAACTGTTCCCCAAATATTTGTCTCATTGGCTGCCGAAAATTCATCCGACAGTTCCCCCATCGGTGAGGACGGGGTGATGGGGTAAATTGCAATCACTTCACTGAGGGGGTGGGCAATTTTCGCCGCAGCGGTGTTGCCGTCAATCGTCACCATAGGGCGAGGTGATTTAGCGTTAGACATTCAATCCTCCTGTGACCTCCACAATTTAAGACCACAAGCTCAATGTGGAGGAGGCTAACCGCTTGTGATCATTATGACGAGCGGGTAAACAACGTTGTAAAAAGACAGAACAAAAGCCGCGTAAAGCAGCATTGGGCAACCCTAAACTACCGCCTACAGTCTAAACGCTTTGGAGGGGTCTCAGTAGTGTGAAATGTCGTAATAAAGTAGATTAGTGTCACTTTTGGGCTGGGGATTGCGTTATAATCGGCCTGGGTTTTACACAGAAGGACAAGGGGCATGCAACGGCTGGTTTTATTTGATATTGATGGCACGCTGCTCTATACCGGTGGCTGTGGGCGCGCGGCTACCCGGCTGGCGCTGATGGATGTGTTTGGAACCGTCGGGAAGGTTGACAAGGTCAATTTCGCGGGGAAGACGGATTGGCAGATTATCCTGGAAGCGCTGGAAGGTGAGGAAGCTATTTCACGCGAACAGGTGGCGGCGCTGATCAAGCTGTATGATGAAACGGTAGCGCAGCGGTTAGGGTCGATCATTCACCAATTTCCGATCCGGGCCTGCGAAGGGGCGGTTGAAGTGGTGAATACACTGGCCCAAAACCCGGATGTGGTGGTGGGTTTGGTCACAGGGAATATGGCATCGCTGGTTCCGGTTAAACTGCGCGCGGCAGGGTTTGATCCAGCGGATTTTAAAGTGGGGGCATTCGGATCAGAAGGGTGGGAACGGCCTATGCTGCCGCCGCTGGCACTGGAACGGGCCAAAGCGTATGCCGGGGTTGATTTTGCGCCCGATCAGGTGGTGATCATCGGGGATACGCCGGGAGATGTCGCGTGTGCTGCCAGTATCCAGGCGCGAACGATTGCGGTAGCAACCGGACCGTATACGGTTGAACAGCTCACCGCCTGCCAGCCCGATCATGTGTTTCCGTCGATGGCGGATCAGGGGCAAGTGCTGGCGGCCATTCTGAGAAACGGCCACCTTGACTAACACCAACACTGATCAAACCAGACTGCGGTGGGTGGGCATCGTCCTGACATTGGCCGGGCTGGTTTGTATCGGCGGCGGCATGTTGTTGATTGTGTGGCGCGTGGTGGAACCCGACAAGGCGGTTATGCTGCCGCCGGGGTATGAAGTGGAGAGCACGCCTACGCCAGGTTATCTGGGGATGCCGCTGCCGACACCACCGCTGCCGACCGATGTGGCTGTTGCTATGCTGCCGGTCAGCGATCCGCCCACAGCGCGACCTACGATTACAGCGACATTGACCGCCAACCCCACGATGCGTCCATCTAAAACAGCGACCACTGTAGTTCCGGTGAGTCCTACAAGACGAAGTGGCCTGGCAACCCACACGGCACGACCACGTATACAGACCAGCACCAGCACCACTACACCAACTTCGACCTGGACCTTTACAGCAATTCCCAGCTACACGCCGAGTGCAACTCCAGAACTCGTACTCCGGCGCACGCAACCCGCGAAGATTCCAGATCGTATTCTTATTGACGCGATTGGCCTGGATGCACCGATCCAAGCTGTGGGCCAACATGCGCTCATGATCGATAAGCTGGTTTACAGTCAGTGGGATGTGCCGAACGAATACGCGGTTGGGTGGCACGAAAGCTCCGCGCCGTTGGGCACTGCCGGAAATACGGTGCTGAATGGGCACCATAATGTGTATGGCGAAGTATTCCGGTATCTGGTGGCGCTCAAACCGGGAGATCGGATTGTTCTGGAAGCGAAAGGTACACGGTTTGAGTATGTGGTCACGCAGATCATGGTGCTGGCCGAAGAGGGCCAACCCGTCGATGTGCGGCGGGAGAATGCGCGATGGATATTGCCTACCGCAGACGAACGTGTTACGCTCATAACATGCTGGCCTTACACATCGAATGTTTATCGTCTGGTCGTAGTGGCACAGCCAACTGCACTGTACAAACGAGAAGATCATGTGCCGTAAACATGAGGGAATCACATGTTTCAGTTTCTAGCACTTCTATTGGCACCTATTTTGAATTTCCCGTTGATTCGCCGCGTCCGCCGGAATCATGGACTGGAACACGCGACGATTCATGTCTTAAGCCAGCATGTCAAAAATCTGGCGATGGCGGGACGCTCCACCATGAGCGGGTTTTACCTGTACGGGAATGTCAATACGAATGAAGTCGAAGCGGCGGTTACTGAGGCCCTGCGGCGGATGAAGAGCGGCGAGCAAAATCTGGCTATTCATCCTAACTGCGGCACGGGATTGGTCACGGCGGGTGTGATGACCAGTGTCGCGGCGCTGGCTGGAACCAGCGGGATGAAGTCTGGGATTTTGGAACGACTCACGCGTCTCCCCACGGTTATTATGCTCTCCACCATGTCGCTGATCCTGTCGCAGCCGGTTGGACTGTCGCTGCAACAGCATTTCACCACAATGGGCGATCCCGGCAATATGCAAGTGGTGAACATCAACCGTTATGAATTCACGGTGCCATTGGCCGGGCAACGCGTCACGGTCCACTTCGTCAAAACGGCAAACGGTTGATGAGCCGACGAATCCCCACCTTCTATGTTTTTCACGGGCCGGATGAATTCAGTCTGCGCGGCCAACTTCAAAATCTGCGGAGTGCGATGGGCGATCCATCGATGGCGGATTTAAACACGTCGGTGTTTGATGGCAAACAAGCGACGGCGGCTGAAGTGTTGGCAGCAGCCAGCGCGATGCCCTTTCTCAGTGACAAACGGCTGGTCATTGTGGAGGGGATGCTGACATGGCTGGCGCGTAAAGGGGCTGGAAAAACTGGAAAGGCGCAGCTTGATGATCTGGTTGAGGGGCTGCCGCGACTGCCCGATTTCGCACGGGTGGTGTTTGTCGAACCGGGCACGCTCTCCGAAAGCCACCCAATTCTGAAACTGGCGAAAAACGAACCGAGCGGCTATCACAAGCTGTTTGATCCGCCGCGTAATCCGGCGCAGTGGATCATCACCCAGGCGCGCGACGTGTATGGTACGACGATTGTGCCGCAGGCGGCGTCGGCATTGGCGCTGGTGTTGGCGCATGATGAACGCGTTGATCTACGAGCGGCAGACAGCGAGATCGCTAAACTGGCGACGTATGTTAACTTTGAGCGCCCCATTACGGAAGTGGACGTTGCGCTGCTCACATCTTACCGGGCGGAAGCGGATGTGTTCGAAATGGTTGATGCGCTGGGAAAACGTGATGGCGCTACGGCGCTGAAACTGCTGCACCGGCTGCTTGAAAATGACGAGGCACTGCGATTGTTCGGCATGATTGTGCGGCAGTTTCGACTGCTGCTGCTGGCACGCGAGTATCTGAATGAAGGCGGCACTCCTAAGCAGATTGGGCAGGCGATTGGGGTCCATCCGTTTGTGGGGGAAAAACTGTCGCAGCAAGTCCGCGCGTTTACACTTGAGCAAATTGAACAAATCTATCATAACCTGCTGGAGATTGACACCGGGATCAAAACGGGCAAAGTCGATGATGTCCTCGCGTTAGACCTGTTCATTGCAGGCATTTCCTCATAATTTTCCTATCCTCCGTTTAAACTGAATTTAACTAAACGCGGTAGCCTTGGAGAAACTTCTCAAGCGCAATCTGCGTATAGCTAGATGTAATAATTGGCAGGCTACTAGCTGATTGAAACACTCATTGCCACAACCTGCCTATGGAGGATTGCATGAACACACAAGTATTAGAAGTCATCGGGCGCATGGATGGGTCGGGAAATGCACAACTGGTCCAGATGCTTGATCACGTGCTCGGAAATGGATTTCGCAGTCTGGTTTTGGAACTGAGCGGGGTAGAATATATTAACAGTGCAGGGCTGCGCGAACTGGTCGCACTCTTCAAGCGGACGCAGGAAAAGGGCGGAAAACTGAGCATTGCCAATCCCACAGAGCGAGTGAAAACGCTGCTGGAACTGGTGGGACTGGATACCATTATGGAGATTCAGTATTCAGCGGCAAAACCTCTGAATAACCACATCCAACCCTCTGTTTACTACTATGCCTGATCTCCGATTTCACGTAACAAGCGGGTTAAATCATCGGGATGATCCTCGGCGATCCAGGCTTTGCCATGACCTACTCCAATTGCTGCCGGGTTGAGTGCCAGAACTTTGCGAGCGCTCTGCTCGGCGGCTTCACGGCTGTATGTCATGCGGGGCGGGGTCAGCGCCAACCGCTTGAGATGGGTGAACAAGTCTCCCGCAAAAAGAATCCGCTCCGGTTCCCAATAGTACGCAAAATGATCGGCTGTGTGGCCGGGTGTAGCCAGGGCACGAATGCCACCGCCCAGATTCAACACTTCGCCATCTTCCACGACATGATTTACAAGCGTTGGACTGCGCAAAACATAAGCAGCCGTATTGGTCATTAAATTCAGCGGCGGGATCATATGCGGCGGGGACTGGCGGCTTTCGATGTAGCGCGCCGATTCAACGCCAGCATAGATAGGCGCGCCGGTGGCATTGGCGATAGCTTTTAAGCTACCAATGTGGTCAAGATCGGCATGTGTGACCAAAATCGCCTTCAAATCATAGGGTTGGTGCCCAAGCTGGCGAATGGCTTGCAAGACCTTCTTTTTGGCCCCCATCATCCCTGCATCAATCAAAACGAGGTCGCTGTCATACTCCAATAAGTGAAGGTTGACTATTCCAAGGTTCAAAATCAGGGTTCGTGACATGTCTGTTCCCTTCCACTTTCTATACCAATTATGCGCTGAAGTGGAGCTTTATTGCCAGCATTTATGTTAGAATTGGAGTGCTCATTAAATTTAGGAAGGAGCTTTTTATGCAGGAAACAAAAATAAGTTGGATTGACGAAGAAATCGCGCATTTGAAGGAACAGGGCCTGTTCAACACCATTCGCACCCTGAGCAGTCCGCAAGGGGCGTGGTTGGTGGTAGACGGAAAGCGGGTTCTGAACTTTTCGTCAAATAACTACCTGGGATTGGCGAATCATCCGCGATTGATCGAAGCGGCAAAAACAGCGATGGATACTCACGGCCTCGGTCCAGCCGCTGTACGCAGTATCGCGGGGACGATGGATTTGCATGTCCAGCTTGAACAGCGACTGGCGACATTCAAAGGTGTGGAAGCCGCGATCACATTCCAGAGTGGTTTCACGGCGAATCTGGCTACCATAGCGGCCTTGGTGGGCAAGGGCGATATTATTTTTTCGGATGAATTGAATCACGCCAGCATTATTGATGGGAGCCGCCTGTCAGGGGCGAAAATCGTACGGTTTGCGCATGCGTCGCCGGATGATCTGCGGCAGCAGATCACCAATACTACCGAGTACGGGCGACGGCTGATCATTACGGACGGCGTTTTCAGCATGGATGGTGATATTGCGCCACTGCCGGAGATCGCGGAGATCGCACGGGAGCACCGTATTCTGCTGATGGTTGATGATGCGCACGGCGAAGGTGTGATGGGTAAGGGCGGACGCGGCATCGTTGATCATTTTGGGCTGCATGGCAAAGTGGATATTGAAATCGGCACGATGAGCAAGGCGTTCGGCGTGGTCGGTGGGATTGTCGCGGGGCGGCAGGCGATCATTGATTGGCTGCGGCAGCGTGGACGGCCCTTCCTGTTCAGCAGCGCGATGACGGTGCCGGATGTGGCCGCGTGTCTGGCAGCGGTGGATGTGCTGGAAGAAAGCACGGCGCTGGTAGACCGGCTGTGGAGTAATGCGGCGTATTTCAAGAAGGGGATGAACGAACTGGGCTTTAATACCGGACATACCCAAACGCCGATTGTCCCGGTGATGCTGGGCGAAGCACCGCTGGCGCAACAGTTCAGCAAGCGGCTGTTCGAAGCGGGCGTGTTTGCGATGGCGATTGGGTATCCGACGGTTCCGCAAGGCAAAGCGCGGATTCGCGTGATGAACAGCGCCACACACAGCCAGGATGATCTGGATCAAGCGCTCGGCATTTTCGCTCAGGTGGGGCGCGAACTGGGCGTAATTTAGGTTGACCTAAGTTTGATCTAAGGCTAACCTTAGATCAAACTTCTCTCCCTCAGATGGTGCCGTTTGTCGATCTTGCCTCAAAAAGTTACCCCCCCTTGAACAGTGGCTTGAGGGAGGAATAGGGGTGCAAAAGAGCCATTTTGTCGAACTTCTGAGTGATCCCCCCCCCCCTTTGACCCTCTATTTCAGGCCATTTGAGGGGAAAATCGATCTGAAACGGATTGAGATATTGGCAGGAAGTCCATTTTTATGACGCTAACAGGTAATTTGGCTTTGTACCCTCCCCTCTTTGAAGACGCATTGAGAGAAAAAACTCCAATTTCACGTCGTGAGTTTATGTGTTGGTAACGAGCGCGTCGAGTGGTATACACAGAATAGCACGAATGTTCGAGGAGGAATAGGCTTTCGATGGTGAACTTGGATGACTAACTTCAATGGTTAATAATGGAAGGGTTACGGAGGTTTACCACCGGGACTCTTGATCGCAACGCATCTGTTACAAGAATTTCATACTATTTTTATGAGAATTAGAGATGAATTATGTTAGGATAGTAATGCTTACTTACGAGTTTTCGCTGCATTACACCTATAGAGGGGATAAAATGAAACACTTGTTTGTTCGCATGGCTGTTGTTGTTCTGGTTGTCGCCACCGTGTTCGGTGTGGCTCCTCAAGCCTCTGCGCAAGATGGTACGCCCTCAGTCGTCATTAACAATCTTGCCTGGGATGTACCCTGCTCTTCTGGCTCTACCATGGCAACGTTTACATATGACTACATATCCTCACTGGCTCCCGGCTATAAGCTGACTGAAACATGGTATGGATGGTCGGCGTCCCTGGGCACGCTGTTCGATGGCGGCTATGAATTTATTTCATCCAGTTTCTATGCCTATGTTTTTCATGGGGGTCTCCCTGTCCCCAGTGATGGCTACCGTGTAAACCAGATTGACATTTATGCCCCCGATGGGACCCATCTGAGTACCGATACGCTTATGGCGGACTGCACGACAGGCGAATTGTGGGGACCGTACGCGGATGTCTACGGTATCAATGAACCGGCTGCGGACAAACGCGTCATGGGCAACGTCCTGGTGGACACGCCTGTTTACTCGGAACCCAGCCCAACTGCCGCGCTCAAGCCCGTGCTGAAGGCCGGACAGACGTGGTTCATCGTCGGCCAGACCACCGGCACCGATGGCGCACTGTGGTACAAAGTTTTCGTTGGGGGCAAGAACTACGGCTTTGTTCCCGCCTCTACGATGGCTCCGCAGGGGCCTGTCCCTGGTGCGAAGTAACTCATAGCAAATCATATAAAATCGAGAGGGTGCCACACAGCACCCTCTTTTGCTTCTAGGGATAGTCCAGGCGGATCGCCATATGCCCCGGTTAGAGTTGAAAACCGGGGCGGAAGCGCACAACTTTCCGGCTGTAATTGGTGGAATGCTGGCGCAGTTTGGCTTCAAGCTGGAGCCAGGTTTCAGTGCGCAGGAACTGCTCCACTGTATTGAGATCCTCGGCCACAAACTCCGCCTGACGAACCGGACAACTGCCCCACACGGTATGGAATACCTGGAACAGGTGCAGGCCCTGTTGTTGAAGTGCCGGTGTCAGTTCACTCATGATAAATTGGTAGTATTCCTCGGAATCTCCCGGTATCAAGTCGTACAACAGCATTAACTTATAGCGTGGAGTGAGAGTGTCGGCCATGCTGGTGTGTGCTCGCGTTCGCTATTTCCAGATTCCTGGAATCCTAGTTCCACAGCGGAGACATACGCCCACGCTGCGGCTTAACTGATCCTCAATGACGGCAAAACCGTAGCGACGGATTAAGGTCGTCTGGCAGGCGGGACAGCGGGTGTCTTCCCATTCTCCCGTGCGGCCCGGAATATTGCCCGCGTAGACATAATTCAACCCGGCTTCGGTTCCGATTTCCGCCGCCCGTTTGAGCGTATCGGCGGGGGTGCGATCATGATCACGCATTTTGTAGTCGGGGTGGAAGGCGGTTACATGCCAGGGAATATCCGGCGAGACACTGCGGATATAGTTAGCGGCATCCCACAGTTCATCGCTGCTATCGTTCCAGCCGGGCACAATCAGGGTTAACACTTCCAGCCAGATTCCGGCCTCGTGAACTAGTTTGATTGTATCCAACACGTTTTGCAGCACGCCGCCGAGATGCTGGCGATACAGTTTGTCCTGCATGGTCTTGAGGTCGATTTTGTAGCCATCCAGCCAGGGCTTGAGGTAATGGATAACTTCGGGCGTGCCGTTGCCATTCGAGATATACATGGTCTTCATTCCCGCCTGCTTCGCCTGTTTGAAGACCTCAACGGCCCACTCCGACGTGATCAGCGGCTCGTTGTAGGTGCTGGCAACCGCATGCGCCCGGTGGCTTTTAGCCAATACGATCAGATCGTCGGCGGTAGTGGGTATATAATCGCGACCCGCCGCTTCATCACGCAGGGTTTGCGAAATTTCCCAGTTCTGGCAGTAGTCGCAGCGGAAATCGCAGCCCAGCATACCAAAACTGAGGACGGCTGCACCCGGCGTGATGTGGTAGAACGGTTTTTTCTCGATGGGGTCAACCTGGAGCGCGCCCACATAACCGTGCGGGACACGCAGCACACCATCCGCGTTATAACGGACTTTGCAGATTCCGCGCCGCCCGTCTTTGATCAAGCAGCGGTGCCCACAGGCCACGCAACGAATTTTCTTTTCAGCCGCATCCACAATCTCAACGAGATCACCGGACGCGGTCATCTGATCTAAATGGGTTTGAAGATTCAACATTGTAGATCCCCCACATACTCTGTTCCAGAATTTAGCAGACCTATGACAAAATAAAAAATGCCAAGCTTGACCTGGCATTGGACTGTAAAAAACGCTGGCTGTTTTAAGCAGTGGGTTCTAAGCGTTGACCTTCTTTGGTGCGACGGGCTAACATCAGGATGTCATAGGCACTCTGGCGTGCGCTGGCGGTATCCGCGCCCAACATGTCGGCTAATTCATCGACGCGGCCTTGATCGCTCAACTGCTCGATGCGGGTAACGGTACGCCCACCCTTCACCTGTTTGCTCACTTTGTAGTGCGAGTCGCCAAAACCAGCGAGTTGGGCCAAGTGGGTCACGACGAGCACCTGATGATTATCCGAAAGCTGCCACAATTTTTGGCCGACCACCACGCCGATCCGCCCACCGATACCCTGGTCGATTTCGTCAAAAATCAGGGTAGGTGTCTGATCAGCATAGGAGAGAACGGCTTTCAGGGCCAGCATGATACGGGCGGTTTCGCCACCGGATGCGACTTTTGCCAAGGGACGGAGCGATTCACCCTGGTTGGCAGACATATAAAATTCAATTTGATCGATGCCGGTGGCATTGAACATCAAACGCTGGTCGCCCACATAACAACCGGTTGGGTCTTCTTCCTGAGCAATACGGACTTCGTAACGCGCGCCCTGCATTTTGAGTTCACCCAATTCCTTGACCACAGACTGGGTTAATTTGAGAGCAGCCTGCTTACGTTTGTCGCTCAAGGTGGCAGCTAATTTGCCGACTTCTTGCAAGAAAGTTTCTTCTTGTTCGCGCAGTTCGGCCAGACGTTCTTCGCTGTGGGTGATGGCGTCAAGATCGGCCTGGGCCTTTTCAGCATAGGCAAGCACTGCTTCGATGGTGCCACCGTATTTGCGCTTGAGGCGGGTCAGCACTTCGATGCGCTCTTCGATGTCATCGAGGCGGCGGGGATCAAACTCAATACTCTCGCGGTACTGGCGCAGGGCGTGGGCTAATTCGTCGGCCTGGGCGTTCAGGTTCTCGGCCAGTTGATAACGTTCTTCGAGGGCGGGATCGAATTTGAGCAGTTTGCCTAAGACCAGGGCAACCTGAGCCAGCAGATCAACGGCGGAGCCTTCACCCGCCTCACCTACCAGGGCGAATGTAGCCTCGGTTGCCAACTCTGCGATTTTTTCGGCATTCACCAGGCGGTTGCGCTCCTGGCGAAGTTCTTCCTCTTCTTCGGCGCGCAGGTTCGCGGTTTCAATTTCCTGAATCTGGTACTGCAACATATCCATCCGGCGGGCAAGGGCGGCTTCGTCGGTGAGCAGGCTGGCGATCTCGTCCCGGATGTGATTCAACTGGCGGACCTGATCGCGGAGTTTGAGGCGTTCGGATTCCAATCCGGCATAACGATCCAGCAGGTAGAGATGCTGAGCCGGGCGCAGCAGCGAGAGATGTTCGCCCTGCCCGTGAATATCAACGAGCATCGCGCCTAATTCGCGGTAGACATTCAGGTTGCAGACGACGCCATTGACACGGGCCTGACTGCGGCCATTCGAGCGTACCTCGCGCATCAGACTCACTTCGTCGGGCGTGTCGCCTTCCAAATTTTCGGATTGGAGATAGGTGTGGATCAGATCACGCGCGTGTTCGGGAATGTGAAATGTCCCTTCCACCACCGCCCGATCTGCGCCGCCGCGCACCCAGTTCGAATCGGAACGCTCACCCAGCAGCAAATTCACGGCATCGACAATGATCGACTTGCCCGCGCCTGTCTCGCCGGTAATGACGATAAAACCGCTGCCCAAGGTCAGCGCCAGTTCATCGATAATGGCGAAGTCTTTAATTCGCAGTTCTTGCAGCATTCGGCCTCACACGCTTAACCGTAAACCAAATTGAGCCACGGCGGTACTGGTTGCCATCACGAGATAGATGCCCACGCCAAGCGGATTGACCAGTATAAATGGCAGAGCGCTTAAGACCATACAGACGCCCACCACCAGCCCGGTATAACGGCCACGACGCTTGTTCGTCAGCCGCATGATGACTTGTCCAATGGCTCCGCCCGCCGCTGGGCCAATGAAAAAAGCAATGAAAAACCAACGGATCATGGACAGAAAACCGGCTGCCATAAAACCGAGCAACAGGGTCACAGCAGCGGCAATCACATAGTCCAGCATTTGTGCATTAAAGAAGGTGTTCTGCTGCTGGCGTACACAGTCGCGGCAGCGGTAGCCGACGGGCGTCCGCACGGCGCATTTGGTACACATGGGACGACCACAGCGGTTACAATGCAAATTGGTAGCAACTGTCGGATGGACGGTGCAATAGGTCAGACCATCTTCTTCCATGTGACTCGTTTGTGTTTGTTCTGAAATCGTCATCGTTGATCTTCTCGTCACCCAGTAACAGGAATAATTATCTCAGAAAAATGGGGTAAAACCCCGATCTTTTATTGATTTCTAATATGCGCCCGATCAAACCTGGGGCCGCCTCGATTTTCGGGCCGAGACATGGGGTTCCAGGCGATCTAACAACGAACGATAAAAATAGTGACGATCTCGAAGGCGGATGAACTGGCTCATACTGTCACTGGCACGAACCAACACTTCGTCCGATGCTTCCAGACTGGCGATCAGCTCACCATCGACTGTTAAAAATACCTCGGCGCTGGTATTCGGCTCGACCTCTACCTGGATCGTTGCGCCCTGGGAGAGCACCATCGGACGATCCATGCTGAGGTGGGGCGCGATGGGAACTACCAGGATATTTTTCAGTTCCGGGGGCAGAATTGGCCCCCCCCACCGCCAAGGCATAGGCGGTTGATCCGGTGGGGGTGGCGATAATCAAACCATCCCCGTGATAGGTGGTCGCCCAGCCACCATCGATATGGGTATTCAGCCGCACCGAACGCGCAATCGCGCCCCGGCTAATCACCACATCGTTGAGCGCTTCGGTCTGGGTTAAGACCACTTCGCCGCGCCGCACCTCACACTGGATCATCATCCGCTGCTCGATCCAGTAGTTCCCGGCCAACAAGGTCTTCAGGCTCGCTTCCCATTCATCAGGACTGACCTCGGTCAAAAAGCCCAGATAACCGGTGTTGATGCCCAGAACAGACACTTTTTCGGGCGCACAGATGCGCGCTGCCCGCAGCATGGCCCCATCACCCCCGATGGCAATGATCAAATCGGAGCCATGAACCAGGGGGCGTGCCCGCGACGTATCCCACACGGTTCGCACCCAGGTATCGATTCCCTGGTCCAGCAACCAGCGAGCTATTGTCTGTGCAATAGGGGCGGTGGCAGGACGAAGCGGATGTGCCAGAATACCCACGCGATGAAACAACATTTCGCTGCTTATCATAGCTGCGATTATAGCCCGGCGTATTTTGGCGTCAAAACAACCTGGAACAACTGCCCGAACCGTCATTTCATTATACGAACAAAAGTTCTAGTTGGCAAGTCGGAAAAAAATAGACCAAACACTTGGTTCGCAAAGCGTTTGGTCTTGGGGGAGCACCGGACGGTTGTGGGGGGCATCAACCGTCTCAGTAATGCTCATACTATAAATGAGCTTAACGGGTTGAACTTGACGGGTACACGACTCCCAGACAACGGAACCCCGCCGATCCTGACAGAAACCTGATGCTAATCTGCCGGGCGGGGAAGGGCCGTATGGAGCGCATCGGCCACGCTGCGCACCCGGATCAACTCGACACCCTTCACCGAGGCATCATCCGAGCGGAATGTTTTGGGAACCATGACCCGCTTAAACCCTAACTTGGCGGCTTCTCGAATACGCGTGGAAGCCTGACTGACCGCGCGTAATTCTCCGCTTAGGCCGATTTCGCCCACAAAAGCCATATCCGCCGGGATGGGCACATTCCACGCGCTGGAGGCGAGGGCAACCGCAATCGCCAGATCGGCGGCGGGTTCATCAATTTGCAGGCCGCTGATTACGTTCAGAAAGATGTCTTTTTCGTACAGCTTGATCCCGACGCGCTGCGTCAGAACGGCTGTGATCAGCAGCAAGCGGTTAAAGTCGATGCCATTGGAGGTGCGGCGGGGGTTGGGATAAACGGTCTGGCTGGCGAGGGCCTGCACTTCAACCAGCAAGGGGCGGGTACCTTCCATCGTGACGGCAATAGCGCTCCCCGGCGAGTTGACAACCCGCTCGGCGATAAATACTTCAGAAGGGTTAGTAATCTCGACTAAGCCGCGATCCCGC
>DATAMF010000273.1:0-3978 GCA_036260665.1 Aggregatilineaceae bacterium
CCGATTCCCAACACCACCAACACGCCGATCACCCCGGCGGCAATCGTCGTCACGGCTTCATTCTCAATAAACGGAATCGTATAATCCGGCAAAATTTCAAAGGGCGCGTCCTTAGCTTCATCCAAAAACGATTTATCCTCCGCCACGCGCTCCAACCCATCAGGATCGGAATCCGCCAGCGGCGAGGCAAACGCCACCGCCAGCGCGATCAACAGCCCGACAGCGATCCAGCGCGTGCTTTTCGATGGGGCTGGAGATTTTTCCAGCAAATCGGGCCGCGACTGCTTCACAAACGAAATCACCGCAACAGTGACCAGCGCCTCCCCAATCCCGATCAGCGCATGCACGCCCACCATCGCCGGAAAAGCCACGTCCAGCGCTGAGGTGCCGGAAACAACCAGTTCGAGTGTGGTCGCAATCGCAGCCGCTTCCACGCTCACCCACGCCGCGACCATGATTCCGATCTGCTGCCAGCCCCGCTTGTTGAACCAATCATAGATCGCGTAGCCGACAAAAACAGTGAGGATTCCCATATTAACCGTATTAAACCCCACCGCCAGGAGTCCGCCGTCCTGAAACAGCAGCGCCTGCACGCCGATCACCGTCATCATCACCAGCACCGCCGCCCACGGACCCAGCACAATCGCGGCAAGAAGCCCGCCGAGCAAGTGCCCCGATGTCCCACCCGCCACCGGAAAATTGATCATCTGCGCGGCAAAAATAAACGCCGCCAACACCCCCATCATCGGAATCTGGCGCTCACCCAATTGATCGCGGGTTTGGCGCAGCGCAAACCCAACGATCATCGCCATGAGCATCCATCCCACCACCGCCACCGGAACATTGATAAAACCGTCAGGAATATGCATTGCGAGAAACATACGAAGAAACTCCTTCGAAACGAGGAAATCACAGTGGGGATGGTATCACTAGTTGTAAAAAATTACAACAGTAAAAATTTCGACTTACACATCCGCTTTCTCTCGTTTTCCCCTCTTCCAATGCGGATCAACGAATGATCCATAGAGGCGTACCCAATTGGTGTCAACTTAAGCCGTTTTTCGGCGAAAATTATTCGAAATACAGGCGGTTCGTCGGGGCGCGGCTTGCTGCGCCCAACTTCCCCCTCTTCCAACTTGGTTGGAGAGTGGGACCGAGGGGGTGAGGTTCTTCGGGCACTTCACGACTTGCCCCGCGCTTTCCGCCGCGCCACCCGTAGGGGAATCGGCTTGCCGCATCCGCTTTGCCGGGAGGATAGGGGTGAACACCTGCCCCCCTTACCTCTCATCCCTCACGTTCCGCTTTCCGGCACGCCTCGCACACCCCAAACACCGCCATATGATCAATCCGCGGCTCAAAACCATAGTCCCGCCGCAGCCGCTCACGCAGGTCCGCAAACAGTTGATCATCAGCATCCAAAACCGTACCGCAGTGCAGACACACTAAATGATGATGGGGTCGTTCCCCTACCAACTGGTATACAATCCGATCCTGCCCCAAATCCGTCTGGCACACTGCCCCGACACCCTTGAGCCATTGCAGAATCCGGTATACCGTGGGCAGGGTAAGCTCGACCCCACGCTCCTGTAAACGCGCTTGAATATCCTGAACAGCCAGGTGTTCGCCGTGCTCCAGCATCACATCGATCACCTGGCGGCGCTGCATGGTCACGCGTTCGCCGCGCTGCCGCAGCCGTTCAAGAAAAAGTTCGACGGTCAATACTCCAACGCTTTCGTGTCATCCAACACGCGCTTCCGAAAGGCCCAGTAGGTCCACCCTTGGTAGAACAGCACCACCGGCACAAAGATCAGCGCGACAACGGTCATAATCTCTAGAGTATAGTCACTCGCCGCCGCTTCATCAACCGTCATGCTGTACGCGTCTTTGGTGCTCGACACCATCACGTTCGGATACATAAACCAGAAAAACGTCGCCAGCGCCAGCACAATCGTCAGCGCCATCATCGCAAACGACCAGCCGAACTGCTTCTGCCGGATGAAATACCCCACCGAAAGCAGGGTCGCCGCCGTCGCAATCGGGACAATTCCCGGATTCACGCCGATTTTGTCCAGAATATCGATGTACACATAGTTGGCAACAGCCAGCAGCGCGCTGATCACCGTCGCCGCGATCCACAGCTTTTCGGTGATCCCTTCGGCTTTCTGCCGCATTTTCCCATCCGTCCGCAGGCTGATAAAGATCGCGCCGTGCAGCGTGAATACCGCCGCCGATGCGACCCCGCACAGCAGCGTATACGGGCTGAGCAGATCGAAGAAATTCCCCGTGAACTGCATCTTTCCGTCAATCGGCACGCCCTGCACCAGGTTCCCGAAGGCTACGCCCCACAGAATCGCCGGGATCAGGCTGCCGAAGAAGATCGCCCAGTCCCACGTTGCCCGCCACTTGGGATCGTCGTGTTTGCTGCGGAACTCAAACGCCACCCCGCGCGCAATCAGCGCCACCAGAATCACCACCAGCGCCAGATAAAACCCGCTGAACATCGTCGCATACCACTGCGGGAACGCCGCGAAGATCGCGCCGCCCGCCGTGATCATCCACACTTCGTTGGCATCCCAGAATGGCCCAATCGTATTAATCAACTGGCGGCGTTCCGCATCACTTTTGCCCAAAAACGGCAGCAGAATCCCAACGCCATAATCAAACCCTTCCAGGAAGAAAAACCCGACAAATAGCACAGAAATCAGAACAAACCAAACATCAGGCAGACTCATCTCGATCCCTCCTATGCGCGCCTATGCCACCACCAACAGCGACTCAACATCTTTTCCACCGTTCGGAGCAGGATCGCCGTCCGGTCCCTTGCGCCCAAACTTGGACAGCAAAAAGACATCCGCCGCCATCAGCACGCCGTACAGCACCACGAACACGAGCAGCGAGAAGCCGACCATCGCCGTAGAAACATTCGGCGATACCGCTTCTTCAGTGCGCTGGAGGCCAAACACGATCCAGGGTTGGCGGCCCAATTCCGTCATCATCCAACCCGACGTATTGGCAACATAGGGGAGTAGAATCGCCAGGGGGAGTAACCGCAGGAACCACTTTTGATCAATCGACTTGTTTCTTACCTGCCGGAACAGGCTGTACCCCACCAGGCCCAACATCACAAAGCCCGCCCCCACCATCGCCCGGAACGACCAGTAAATGAGCGCCACCGGGGGGCGATAATCTGCATTGGGGCCGTACAGCTCAGCATATTTAGCCTGATAGTCGTCCTGCAAATTATCAATACCCTTCACTTCGCAGTCGAAATTGTTACAAGCCAGCAGGCTTAACAGTTTGGGCAGACGAATAGCAAATTTTTCCTCTTTTTGATCCAGCGAACCAATGGTCAGCAGCGAAAACGAGGCTGGTTCTTCCGTTTTGAATAATCCCTCAGCAGCGGCCATTTTCATCGGCTGGGTTTTGACCATATGCTGGGCTTGGCTGTGTCCCACAAAAATCACCAGCACAATCCCGATAAACCCGTAGATCGTGGCAATCCGCGCCGAACGCGCGAAGAACTCCCGGTTTTCGCTCTTGCGCAGCAAATGCCATGCACTGATCCCCAGCACAAAAAAGCCCGCCGTCGTCACACCCGACGCGAACACATGCGGAAACTGCACGCGCACGTTGGGATTCGTGATCAGCTTGGCGAAATCCGTCATCTGTGCCCGCCGCACACCCTCCACCAGAATACCCTTGTACCCGTCGGGCTGCTGCATAAAGGAGTTGGCGATCAGAATCCACAGTGCCGAGATATTCGCGCCAATCGCCGCCAGCCAGATCGACGCCAGGTGCAGCCGCTTGGAAATCTTATCCCAGCCGAAAATCCACACACCCAGGAACGTCGATTCCATAAAAAACGCCAGCAGCGCTTCGATAGCCAGCGGAACGCCGAAAATATCGCCCATAAAGCGCGAATATTCCGACCAGTTCATCCCGAACTGGAATTCCTGAACAATTCCCGTAACAACGCCC
>DATAMF010000280.1:0-39712 GCA_036260665.1 Aggregatilineaceae bacterium
AGACCCCGCTACGGCGAATGAGGTGAGAACCTATATCGTTAGCGAAGGCCGTTTTTTACAGCCTGGTGATGACGAGGTCGCGGTGATCCCCGGCGGTTTGGTGGATCTCGCGCCACAGATCAAGGTCGGCACGAAAAT
Source organism: Aggregatilineaceae bacterium (assembly GCA_036260665.1). GTDB lineage: Bacteria > Chloroflexota > Anaerolineae > Aggregatilineales > Aggregatilineaceae > DATAMF01. The sequence continues at coordinate 139 of DATAMF010000280.1, forward strand.
TCCGCTGGTGACTGCTACCGGTCTGAAGATGATTCCCATTGTGGGCATTCTGGCCGAAAAAGGCGATCCTGCCGCGCCAGAGGTACTGGTTCCCCTGGCCGACGCGCAGGAGTGGCTGGATCAGCCGGGTCTCATCAACACGATTAATGTGAACTTCGAGACCGGCGCAGACGCCGATCAGGTCAAGGCGGATATCCAACAGGCTCTCGGCAGTGACTACACTTTCGACAATGAATCCTCTGGTCTTGACTCCCTCGCAGCCTTGGGAGTGGGTACAGCGATGCTGAACGTGATGGCAGCGCTGGCGCTCTTCATCGGTGCGTTCCTGATCTTCAATACCTTCCGCACGGTCATCATCGAACGCCGCCGCGATCTGGGCATGCTGCGGGCGATTGGGGCCTCACGCCGCCAACTCAGCCGTATGATCCTGATCGAAAGCCTGATCCAAGGGATTATGGGGGTGGTGATCGGCTTGATATCAGGTTATCTCCTGGCCCTGCTGATCATGGAAGGCATGGCCCAACTGATGAGCAAGTTTATGGCCGTTTCCACGTTGCGGCTGCATTTCAATGCAACTGCGTTTGTTTCGGCCACTGCCGCCGGACTGATCACGACCCTGCTGGCAGGCTACTGGCCGGCACGGGCGGCAGGACGTATCTCGCCGATTGAAGCACTGCGCCCGGTTGCCCCCGCTGATGCGCGGCGTAACACTCGGCGCGGGCTGATCATCGGCGTGATTATCATGCTTCTGGCGTCGGTGCTGCTCGTGTCCAACGATCAGACGACCGGACCGGGCGCGGTCCTCTTCATGATCGGTGCAATCGCGGCGATGCCTGCGCTGGTTGTACCCATTACCCGCCGACTCAGCCCGCTGCTCACATTGTGGTTCAACCGCGAGGGTGACCTGGCACGTGGCAACCTGACCCGCCAGACCGGACGCGCTGCCATTACAGCAAGTACTCTGATGATCGGTCTCGCAGTCCTGATCCTGATCGCGGCGATGGTGCTCAGTTTCGATGATCTTGTCACCGAACTGACCGAACGCTCGTTTGCCAGTGACATCATTTTGATGCCGCAAACTATTGCCCTTTATCAAGGCGTGGTGGGAGCGGATGAAAACCTACTCACCGAATTGCGCGATTTGCCCGATGTGGAGACGGCAACCGGCTTGCGGGCAGCATCGAGTTTGACCGATGGCAAAACGATTGAAGTGCTGGGTATCGATCCAGCGCGCTATTCGCAGGTTTCCGAGATGAAATTCGCCGAGGGCGACATCACCAGCAGCATTGGCGAACTGGCACAGGGCCGCAATGTGATTATTAACTCCATCACAGGCGCGGCGTTTGACCTGGGGATGGGTGATGACATCGTCTTAGAAACGGCGACGGGACCGCAAACCTACCACGTCGTTGGCGTTGCGGATGATCTGTTGCACTTCAAGATCAATGCGGCTTTCATTTCGCAGGAAAACCTGAAAGCCGATTTCCACAAAGCCGAAGATGTGCTGATCATGCTGAATCTCAAACCCGGCGCAGACCATCACGCCGTCCTAGCCCGTGTCGAGGATATTCTAAAGGATTATCCTCAATTCACAGCGCGCATCACCGGTGAATATCGGGAGGAGATGGCTAAGACAATGGATCAGGCTTTTATCCTGTATTACGGCATGGCATTCCTGATCCTTATTCCCTCTGCGCTCGGCCTGCTGAACACATTGACGATCAATGTGTTGGAACGCACCCGCGAGATCGGTGTTATTCGCGCGGTGGGCGGAAGTCGCGGCCAGATTCGGCGGATTGTCATGGCAGAAGCGCTGCTGCTCGGTCTGCTGGGTGCAGCAGTAGGCATCGTGGTGGGTGTGGCAATCAGCTACGGCTCGATAGGGGCTTTCAGCGTCGTTGGCTGGAAAATGACCTACACGTTCCCCATCGTGGGTGTCATTGTGTCGGTTGTCGTCGGAGTGCTGTTGGCACTGGTAGCCAGTATCCTGCCCGCGCGCAACGCCGCCAAGCTGGACATCATTCGCGCCCTACAGTATGAATAGCGCCCTCCGGTCATTCTTCCTCTCTGCTGAAGCAGGGCCGAAGCTTTTTGATCGAAATCTGTGGGAAGGTTGAGCAAGTCTTGCAGGGAAAATCAGTGTGACCTGTTAACTGATTTTCCTGCCTAATTGCCCTGGTACAGATGATGATAAAGTCCGTCCTGGCACATTAACTCCTCGTGCGTGCCAGTTTCGACAATCCGCCCATCTTCTAGAACCAAGATACGATCCGCCTTTTCGATGGTTGAAAGACGGTGAGCGATGATAAATGTGGTACGATCTTCCATCAACTGTTCCAATGCCGCCTGAATCAATTTCTCGGACTCGGTATCCAGGGCGGATGTGGCTTCGTCCAGAAGCAGGATGCAAGGATTCTTAAGAAAAGCGCGGGCAATGGTAATGCGCTGACGTTGTCCACCGGAGAGCAGGATTCCACCTTCGCCAACTTCATAGTCGAACCCCTTGGGCAACGACAGAATAAAATCGTAGGCATTAGCCGCCTTGGCTGCCGTGATCACTTCCTCTTTAGTCGCATCCGGTTTGCCGTAACGGATGTTATCCCAGATTGTACCGCTGAACAGAACCGGGTCTTGCAGCACCATGCCGATATGCTCGCGCAGCGATTTCAGGCTAATATTGCGCACATCAGTGCTGTCGATGCGCACGGCTCCATCATCGACATCGTAAAAGCGAGGAATCAGACTGATCACCGTACTTTTGCCGGAACCACTAGGTCCGACGAGTGCGACTTTCTGCCCATGCTCGACCGTAAAACTCACATGATCCAAGACTCTGTCGGGCGTATCAACCTGCTGATAGGTGAAACTGACCCGGTCAAACTCCACTCGTCCCTTTACCCCATTCAGAGCGATAGCGCCCGGATTGTCGCGGATTTCGGGTTTCATATCCATGATGTCAAAAACGCGTTCAAGTGCTGCCATCGAGTTTGAGAAGACGATATTCAGTTCTGAGAACCTTTGGAACGGCAGGTACAGCGGGCTGAGATACATGCTGATGGCAATCAGCTTTCCTACTGTAAGCGATCCTTCAATAACGCGATAGCCCCCATAAAGCGTGACGATTAACGGCGCAATCTGAACAATCACACCGGTGATAATCATATTAACGCTTTGGAGCTTGACACGCTGCATAGTGGTCTTCAGAAGATGGGCTGACTCGCGCGTAAAGACCTGTTCTTCCTGTTTCTCTTGCGAAAAGGCTTGTACTACTCGACTCCCGGCGACCTTTTCCTGGATGTTGCCTGACATATCAGCGATTTCTTGCTGTACTTGCAGGCTGGACTCCCGAATCGAGCGGTTCAAACGCCGGAAAAAGAACACATAAATGGGGAAGGTCACCAGCGCAACCAGGGTCAGTTCCAGATCGATGCGGAACATAAAGTACAGGATCAGGATAAGGGACGTCATGTCCATCCAGACATTCGTCAACGCTGCACCGACCAGGTTTTGGGCCAACTCGATATCACTGATCAAACGAGACACGATGCCACCGGATCGGTTGTGGTCAAAAAACGAGGACGACATCCGCAGAATGTGATAATACAACTCACAGCGCAGGTCGAACACTGATCGGTGTCCAGCCAACCCGGCATAGTAGTGTCGGACATAGGTCCACGGGGTCCAGAAAAACACAAATAGGGCTATCATGCCGCCCAAGTAGATGAAAAGCTGGTGTTTTTTCTGATCTGCCGATAAATTTTCGTTGAGGTAAACGTTGTCGATCAGATGGCGTGTCACTTCAGGGATGAGCAGTGGCACACCAAACTTGACAATACCGCCAATTATGGCTGCCAGCAGGTAGTATTTATAGGGGCCAACGTAACTCAGAAAGCGAAAAAAGTCGTTCCCGCGTTGGGGATAGTGCTCTGTTGCGGATGTACTTTTAACCATAACTTAATTATGCCTCAGAGCACGAAGCGCTTCAAGGTAAAATTTCAACAATCGGCACTTGCTAGCCAAGGCGCGAGGGCGCGTTCGATATCTTCGACCGATTTTACGCGTACAATCGCCTCACGGATGGGGGTGGCAGGGGGCAAATCGTGGAAATACGCCAACAACTGACCGCGCAATTCCAGAAACGTTTTGTGCGGCGGCTGATGGGTGCTTTGCATCGTCAAAGCGGTGTGCCGGAGTACAGTCTCGGCCCGGTCGCGCAAAGTGGGGTCTGGAAGCACCTGCCCTGTTCGTAATTCGTGCGCGATTTGCCGGAACAACCAGGGGCGTCCGAGCGCTGCTCGCCCGATCATCACGCCATCACACTCGGTTTCCGTCATCATCCGGCGTACGTCCGCCGCGCTGGACACATCACCGTTGCCAATGATGGGAATCCTCTGCACGACCTCTTTGACCCGCCGAATGTACGACCAATCCGCTTCTCCCTGAAAACCCTGGTCAGCAAAACGGGCATGCACCGTAATAGCGGCAACGCCAACGGCTTCCGCGACTTCGGCTAAGGGAATCGCGGATGGATTACCGCTTTCCCAGCCGCTGCGGATTTTCACTGTTACCGGAATATGCACCGCACTCACGACGGCTTCAATGACTGCCGAGGCACGATTCACATCTTTGAGCAAAGCGGCACCAGCACTGCTCTTCCGGGCAATTTTGGGAACCCAACAGCCGACGTTGATGTCTACAATCGTAGCACCAGCGGCTTCGACGATGCGAGCAGCATCAGCCATTTCCTGCGGGTCCGCACCAAACAACTGCACTGCTATAGGGTATTCGACTGGCGTCCAGTCGAAAAGCTCAAAGGTGCGTTCCCGGCTAGAGGGATGCTGCATGGCCCGACTGCTGAGGAGTTCGGTGGTAACCAATCCGCATGCGCTGCCCTCGCGGCAGAGTTGGCGCAAGGCATGGGTGCTTCGGCCTGCCATTGGCGCGAGCATCAACGGCGGGTCGATGCATACGCCACCAATGCGCAGCGGGGTGAGGAATTTCGGCGAACTTGCCGGTACGATAATCACGAAATGATGTTTTCCTTTGGCTCTGATTGCCGATCTGTGGGCCAGTCCACAAGCTCGACGAAAATAGTATCCCAAAAAGGGGATGATTACAGCGGCAAGGAAAACATTGCGCACACATATTGGATGCAAACAGCGATTTTCGGTGGATCTAAGTTTGATCTAAGGCTTCCCTTAGATCCACATTCTCTCGCTCAGAGGGAACGGATTGTGGATCTTGTTCGAAAAAGTTACCCCCCCTTGAACGGTGGTTTGAGGGGAAATGGAGCGCGAAAATGGCCTATTTGTCGATCTTGTGGATGATCCCCCCCCCCCCCCCGCACTTTCTGAGTTTGGGTGAGTTCCAGATTGGTAAAATACATTTGCATCGAGTCAAAACATAGTATAGCACTGATGTTCGGGATGGAATAGTATTTCGATGGTGAACTTCGATGGTTAATAATGGGCGGATTACAAACCAGAAAAAAGCGGGGCGTATGGCGATACGCCCCTACGAGATAGACGCCAGGGATGGGCCGCAAGTCTCATCCCTGAACTTCAGAGCCATTTAATCTCCTGCGGCGGCGGCCCGGCTGACACCCGCTTTGATCACTGGTTCGATGGATGTAGGTGTGCCATCATTCGTATCGATCAGCATGCCGGGGTAGGCGGGCGTACCGTGCAGCACCAAATCGACTCCCTCGATTTCCACACTGGCCGGAATGCGCAAAACACCAACATATTTCAACAACAGGAAGAAGCCCAAAAAGATGCTGAACCCAAAAGCTACCGCTGAGGCGCTCGCCAGGAATTGCGTCGCCAGTTGATCGAGACCACCACCCAGGAAGAGGCCATCGACCCGCGCGGACTCGGCCAGGGTAAACTGATAACTTTTTTGAGCAAACAACCCGATAGAGAGGGTGCCCCAAATGCCGTTTGCGCCATGCACGGGGAACGCTGTTACTACATCGTCCAAACGGAGGACTTCTTCGGCCTGGATCACCAGCGTGACAATGATGCCACCAACGAGGCCAATAATGGCAGCCGAGAAGGGGGAAACAAAGGCACAAGGAGCCGTAATTGCGACCAGTCCTGCCAAACAGCCATTGCAGGCATATACCAAATCCCACTTTTTAGACTGGAAGTAGTAGAGGAACATGGCCGCCAACGCGCCCGTGCATCCAGCAAGATTCGTATTAAAGGCGATCAGGGAAATCGCTGAGGTGTTCATACCGCTCAGCGTGCTGCCGGGATTGAAACCGAACCAACCAAACCACAGAATTAAAGTGCCCAGCGCGATCAAGGTGTAATTGTGGTAAGGCATCGGTCCGCCGCCATCCTTGGCGAATTTGCGACCCAGGCGCGGTCCCAATGTAATGACGCCCGTGATGGCAACCATTGCGCCCATCGTGTGAACGACTGTGCTGCCCGCGAAGTCTAAGGCACCTTCTTTTGCCAGCCAGCCCTGCGGATGCCACAGCCAATGGCCGACAATAGGATAGATCACACCACTGACAAGCGCAGTGTAGCCCAGATTCGCCCAGAAGCCCGTACGCCCGATCATGGCCCCCGAGGCAATCGTCGCAGCGGTAGAGGCAAAAGCGAACTGGAACAGCCAGAATGCACCTAATGGAACACCAAAATCATACCCCGCGCTGACATAGGTTGAATTCCAACTGCCCAAATCAGTGAGTGCAAATCCGGTTGTGCCGATGAAGGAGTTACCTTCACCAAACATGAATGCAAACCCAAACAAATAGAAAACGAGACCTGTTAGCGCAACGTCGATAAAGTCTTCAAGCAGTAGATTGACCGTTTCACGTGGACGGCAGGCTCCCGCTTCCAACGCCAGAAACCCAGCCTGCATAAAGAATACAAGGAAAGCCGCGACCAGGGTCCAGACGGTATTAATCGGAATGGTCGGATCGGGAATGTCCGTGCCTTGGGCATACGCGCTGCTCATGGGTAGCAGGATTGTGATAAGGGCATAGACGGCGAAAATTGCCAGCGTACGCCGTATCAGACGTTTGCCAACATGATGATCAGAAAGCCGCCTTCTCATTTCTCGGATGTCGGTTCTCATGGGATGTCTCTCCACTGGATAGATTGCACTGTGATACAAGGATAAAAAAAGGATGGTGTTTATGAAACGGTTGAATAGTCTAGGTTTTTCAGGACATATTTCGGATATAATGCACAAAAATTAATGCTTTGACGCACTAAATACTGATTTTTATGAGTCAACAACAGATGGATATTTCTTAGCCCCGACCTGATGATGTGCAGTATGCACAAACAAATTCTGTCATATTCCAGCAATAACGCCTGATGTTCCCCTGCACCAGCGTCCCTAAAATCCTTATTTATAGTGTTTAATAAGCCAGGGAAGGATCAAGCGTATGCTGCACGTCGTAACATCCACCGCCCCATCCTTTTTATATCGCGGTGTGAAAGCTGGATGGCTGACGGCGGCGTTGCCATTTGCTCTGTTGATCCTGTTCGCTTCGGCAATCAGCGGTGTTGTCCAGGGCCAGACCTATACCGCCACCTACCCCTGGGTGCCCAGCCTAGGTGTCAATCTAACCTTCCGGCTGGATGCCCTGAGTCTGGTGCTGGCGCTGCTCATCTCTGGGATCGGTATGCTGGTTCTGATCTACAGCAGCCGCTATCTCGAAGGTGATCCCTATCTGAGACGGTTTACGCTGATTCTGATGCTGTTCATGGGATCGATGTTGGGCGTGGTGCTGGCCGATAACATCATGCTCCTGTTCATTTTCTGGGAACTCACCAGCTTTAGCTCGTATCTCCTGATCGGATTCAATCATCAGCGTGAGGCGGCGCGTGAAGCCGCGAAACAGGCGCTCATCGTCACCAGCGCGGGCGGATTGGCGATGTTGGCCGGGCTGGTCCTTCTGGGGATCACTACGGGCACATGGGAGCTTTCAGAGATGCAGTCCGGTGCCGTGATCAGCAGCCGCTTCTATCTCCCCATTCTGCTGTTGATCGCCGGTGGCGCATGCACCAAATCGGCCCAGTTCCCGTTCCATTTCTGGCTGCCCAAGGCGATGGAAGCACCAACACCCGTTTCGGCCTACCTGCACTCCGCCACGATGGTCAACGCCGGGATTTATCTGCTCGCGCGGTTAATGCCTGTGCTTGGTGATACGCGTGAATGGCAGGCGATTATGTTACCCGTAGGTGCGATCACCCTGCTCATGGGCGGCTATCTCGCGTGGCAGCAGACGGATATGAAACTCATTCTGGCCTACACCACGATCAGCACGCTGGGTCTGATGGTCCTGCTGCTCGGTCTGGGGGCGGTGGATGTGGCGCTGCTGCTGCTGCTGGCCCATGCGCTGTATAAAGGAGCACTGTTTATGGTGACGGGGGCGGTGGATCACGAAACCGGAACCCGCGATGTCAGCCGATTGGGTGGGCTGCGCCAGACCATGCCCATCACGGCAAGTGCAGCAGTCCTCGCGGTGCTGTCCATGGCTGGCATCCCGCCGTTGGTGGGATTTGTGACCAAAGAAGCTGTCTATACTATCAGCCTTGCTACATCCATCGCATCTGTACCCGCCCTGCTCCTGACCGGAATCATCGTGTTGGGGAACGTGTTTAATGCTGGAGCGGGATGGATTGTCCTAAGACCATTTTTTGGCAAGCCGCGCGCGATGTATGGGCATGAGGCCTCGCCGCGCTTATGGATTGGGCCGTTTGTGTTGGGTATTATGGGCTTGCTGGGGGGACTCTCCCGGCTGGCACAACCCCTGCTGGAACAGACGGCATTCCACGAGGCACACGAGATCAAACTGTGGCATGGCTTTAACACCGCTTTCGCATTGAGCGGGCTGACCATCGCGGCGAGTGCCGTCCTCGCACTCTACGCCAGCGGGGTGTCACGATGGGTCGCGCCGCTGACCAACGCCATCCGCAAAATCGGGCCACAGCAGCTTTATACACAAGCAATTAACGGTGTATTGACGCTCTCTGCTGTGGGCAGCCGCATCGTGCTGAAAGCGTATTTGCGCCAGTATATCCGCGTGATTCTGATTGTGTTTGTGCTGGCGCTGGCTTATGTGTTTGCGACAGATGTGGACTTCAACCATCTGCTTGATCGGCCTATCCCGCGCTTTTATGAGTTAACCCTGGCCGTTGTGATTATGGTGGCGGCTTTATCCGCGACGCGGATCAATAAACGCCTATCGGCGGCGGCCATGCTCGGCACAGTAGGCTACGGCGTAACCCTGATCTATGTGCTCTATGGTGCGCCAGACCTCGCTATGACGCAATTTGCCATCGAAACGCTGACCGTGATTCTGTTTGTCGTCGTTGTTTACCGTCTGCCGAAGCTCAAAACCCTCTCCAGCCGAAGCGCGCGCCGTATGGACGCCATTCTCGCCGCGATGGTCGGGGCTACCATGACACTGCTGACGCTGGTCGTAACTTCTGTGCCGCTGACCTCGCGGTTGTCGCCCTTTTTTGCTGAGAAAAGTTATGTGGTCGCGCATGGTCATAATGTCGTCAACGTCATTCTGGTAGACTTTCGCGGCTTTGATACGATGGGCGAGATCACCGTGCTGTCTGTAGCCGCTATTGGTGTTTATGCGCTGCTGCGTCTCAACCTGCACCGGGGAGGAACTGACTGATGCGTTCGCTCATTCTCCAAACATCGATCCGTTATCTGGTGCCCCTTCAGCTCATGTTCTCCATCTTTCTGCTGCTCGGCGGGCATCAGGGGCCAGGCGGCGGTTTTGTCGGAGGTCTGGTCGCAGCCTCAGCATTTTCGATCTATGCCATCGCGTATGGCGTCGAGAGCGCGCGGCGCATCCTGCATGTTGATCCGATTGTCCTGATCGGGACAGGGCTGTTCATGGCGCTGACGAGCGGTGTGTTAGGCCTACTCATCGATGGTCAATTTATGGTCCATCAATGGGGCGAGCGCAGCTATCCGGGGATCAAACAACTTAACACACCGGTGCTGTTCGATGCAGGGGTTTATGCCGTTGTGGTTGGCGTGACATTGCTCATCATTTTCTCGCTGATCGAAGAGGAGGCATAAGAATGGAGATTCTATGGGCGATTGTGATCGGTGTTCTCTATGCCGCTGGAATTTATATGATTTTGCGGCGCAGCCTGTTCAAGCTAATTCTCGGTCTATCGCTGCTGGGACATGCCTCGAATCTGCTAATTTTTGTAATCGGACGGCTAACACGCAACGCTCCGCCGCTGATCGAGGAAGGCAAAAGCGTGCTATCCGCGCCCTATAGTGATCCGCTGCCCCAGGCGTTAATCCTCACCGCTATTGTGATTGGGTTTGGGGTGCAGGCGTTTGCCGTCGTGCTGATCAAACGTGCCTACAGCATCAACCACGTTGATGATTTTGATGTACTAAGCACACAGGATATTTAAGCAATGGATGTTCTCCTGGTTTTGCCGATTCTGATCCCGTTTAGTACGGCTATCGCGTGCATTGTCGCCTGGAAGCATGTTAACTGGCAGCGCGGTCTCACCCTAACTGGCATGGCTAGCTTGCTGATCACGGGGGCCGTTCTGCTCTATGCCATTTCTGAGAATGGTGTGCAGGCTACTCAGATGGGGGGATGGGAAGCGCCTTTTGGTATCACCCTGGTGGCAGATTTGTTCAGCGCGATCATGATCCTGATGACCGGGCTAATGGGCCTGATGATCGCCATCTATTCACTTGCCAGTATGGATCGCCAACGCGAACACTTCGGTTACTATCCCTTGTTCTGCATCATGCTGATGGGTGTTTGTGGTGCGTTTCTGACCGGGGACATCTTTAATCTTTATGTGTGGTTTGAGGTGCTGCTGATCAGTTCGTTCGTTCTGCTGGCGCTGGGCGGTGAGGGCAGCCAACTTGCCAGCGCGATCCAATATGTAACAATCAATCTGCTGTCTTCGGCATTTTTTTTGCTGGCAGCGGGCATGCTCTATGCAGTCACAGGGACGCTGAACATGGCCGATCTGCACGAACAGATTCAGGAAGTAAACCAAACGGGGATGGTGCATATTCTGGCGCTGATGTTCCTGATGGCGTTTGGGATCAAAGCCGCGATCTTCCCACTGTTTTTTTGGCTGCCCGTATCCTATCACACTCCGCCAGCTCCCGTCTCCGCGATCTTTGCCGCGCTACTAACTAAGGTTGGCGTCTATGCGCTGATTCGCGTTTTCACTTTGTTGTTTGTGCAGGATATGGAAGGGATACACGGTCTAATGCTGGTTATCGCCGCGCTCACCATGATCACGGGGGTGTTGGGCGCTGTTGCCCAGTATGATTTTCGGAGTCTGCTGGCGTTTCACATCGTCAGCCAGATAGGGTATATGCTGATGGGGCTGGCCTTATTCACTCCCCTGGCGGTGGCAGGGGCGATCTACTTTATGATGCATAACATCATCGCCAAGACCAATTTGTTTCTGATCAGCGGCGTGATCAACAAAACCCAACATACCTACGATCTCAAAAAACTTGGCGGTTTATACCGGACACAGCCGATTCTCGGCGTCCTGTTTCTGATCCCCGCGCTGTCACTGGCAGGACTCCCCCCGCTGTCGGGCTTCTGGGGCAAGCTGATGCTGATCCGGGCCGGATTAGAAGCGGAAGAATATGCGGTTATCGTGGCAGCGCTGTTTGTCAGCCTATGGACTCTGTACTCCATGATCAAGATATGGAATGAAGTGTTTCTCAAAGATGCGCCCGAACCCGTCGCTATCCCAACGCGCCAGCAGTCAATGGCAATGCTTGTTCCCGTGATTACGCTCGCAGCGATCACGATTCTGTTAGGTCTGGCGGCAAACCCCGTCTTTCATTTGGCCCAAGATGCAGCAAATCAGCTTCTGGAACCGAGCCAATATATTTCAGCCGTGATGGGAACACGATCATGAGTTATTTACTTCTCAATATTGCGCTGGCATTCGCCTGGACCTTTCTCACAGGTGAATTTAGTGAGATGAATTTCACATTTGGTTTGGTGCTGAGTTACTTCCTGCTATTTCTGCTGCGTGATGTGGTGGGAACGCATCGCTACTGTAACAAGGTCTGGCAGGTGATTTACTTCACGTTGTACTTCTGCTGGCAGTTGGGTCTGGCGAATTTCGTAGTAGCCTGGGAAGTGATTACACCCAAGCTGCATATGCGCCCCGCCATTATCGCTGTGCCCATCGATCTGAAGCGGAATCTGGAGATCACACTGCTGGCGAATTTGATCACGCTCACGCCGGGCACACTATCACTGGACGTCTCCGAGGACAAGCGCACGATCTACGTGCATGCCATGTATGTGGATGACATTGAGGAATTCCGGCGCTCGATCAAAGATGGATTTGAAACCCGTGTGCGGGAGTTATTCAAATGAGTTTCGCCAACCCATTCGTTCTCACTACGTTTTCCGCCCTCATGCTTGGATTCGGCATGGCATTTTACCGGCTGCTGCTGGGGCCAAGTCTCGCGGATCGAGTTGTGGCGCTGGATTTGATCACGTCATTGGCGGTAGGAACGATTGCCCTGTTCGCCATCGCGACGGATACAGAACCGCTGCTCGATGTGATCGCAGTGGTCGCACTGACCTCGTTTCTGGGGACCATTGCTTTTGCCTACTATATCGAAGTGAGGAAAACGTGATGGATATTATCCGTGATATAGGGACCTTGGGCTTCATCCTGGTGGGCACGCTCTTTATCCTGATCGCCGGGTTGGGCATTCTGCGGATGCCCGATCTTTTTTTGCGGATGTCAATGACCACCAAAGCCTCGACCATCGGTGTCGGATCGCTCTTGATTGCTTGCATGATCTATTTTGACGATGGGCCAAGCGTCGCTAAAGCCTTCGCGCTCCTGATCTTTATCATGCTGACCTCCCCGGTATCCGCGCATATGATCGGACGTGCCGCCTATCATGATAAAGATGTAATTTTATGGAATAAAACTCACGCCGATCACTTCAAAGAATATACTCAAACGAGTCATTATTTATCCGGCTCTGAAAATATCGACCTGTAGCAAAGCGTGGGGCTGAGGGGAAAAGCGGGTGGTGAGCCACCGGGACGATTCAGGAATCGCCCCAGTGGATACTCATCGATCTGACTGGATGTCCTTTTCCCGGAACAGGTACTCGAACTTATAGCGACCTGCACCCAGTGTCAGTTCGACGCTAGCGTCAACTTGTTCGCCTGTGTGTAACGATTGGCCGTTAAGCTTTATCTCGTCCATTTGTGCATGGGGGAGCACGATGCTGGCTGAAGCGTTGAAGGGAATGATCATTTCGATGGTGAGATGATCCGCTTCAGCGAAAGACCAGCCGCATTCGTAAAAACCCGCCGCCGAGCGATAACGCGCTTTGGCCCACTGCAATGATTTATCTGGTTTGGGCGCGATCCGGGCACGGCGAAAGCCCGTCACACCATCATCGCCAGAAGAGGGATTCAGCCCGCACATATCGCGGTACATCCATTCGACAATGGAACCATAGGCGTAGTGGTTGAGCGAGTTCATCCCCGTAGAACTGATCGAGCCGTCGGGATTGAGGGAGTTCCAGCGCTCCCAGATAGTCGTTGCGCCCAGATTGACGGCGTATAACCAGGACGGAAAATCCTCGTTAAGCAGCAGGGTGTAAGCCAGGTCATTGGCCCCCATATTCGACAACACCCGGCAGAGGTAAGGTGTGCCCACAAAACCCGTGCGCAGATAGTTGTTATCCTGGTTGAGCCGCGCGATCAGATCGTGCTTCACACGCTCGCGAAACGCATCCGGTGCCAGCCCCATAAACAGCGCCAGGACATAGGCCGTTTGGGTGGGAACCGCCAACCGTCCGGTGGGGGTGAAGTATTCCTGTTGAATGGCGGCTTTGATTTCGTCAGATAGACGCTGATAGGTGTCCGCATGATCCAAGAAGCCGAGCTGCAAGGCGGCTCGTGCCACCAGCCGCGCCGAATAACAATAGAAGACCGACGCGATAAAATCGTGAGGCGTTCCGCCCCGGCGGGAAGTCGGATCCGATGCGTCCAGAGACAGCCAATCGCCAAAATGAACACCTTCGGTCCACAGCCGCTTACTACCGGATGAATCATCAATGTTCCTGATGTAATCGACCCAGGCGCGCATGCTCTCAAACTGCTGTTCCAGAATGCTTATATCGCCGTAGAACTCGTATAGATTCCACGGCAGGATCGTCGCCACATCCGCCCAGGCCGTCGAGCCGCCTTTATTCAGATTAACCATCGGCACAATGTGAGGCACCATGCCACCGGTCTTGGTTTGCTCTTTGGCTAGATCATAGGCGAATTTGGAAAGGAATGTCGCCGCATCCATATTAAAACAAGCGGTACCGGAAAAAACCTGGATGTCACCTGTCCACCCTAGCCGCTCATCCCGCTGTGGGCAGTCGGTAGGGATGTCGAGAAAATTACCCTTTTGGCCCCACATGGCATTTCTGAAGAGTTGGTTGATTTTTTCGTTCGACGTGGTGATCTCGCCGATGATGTCCATCTGTGAATAAATCACGCAGCCGGTGAAGTCATCGATATTGAGGCTGCCAACCCAACCCGATACTTTGACATAGCGGAAGCCGAAAAAGGTAAAATATGGCTCCACAACGGCATCTGTGCCATCCGCGATGTAGCTATATTCAGCTTTGGCGGTGCGCAGATTGTCGCGGAAAAAGTTGCCGTTTTGCAGCACCTCACCAAATTGCAGGTGGATATGGGTACCTGCCGGGGCGCTCGTTTTGAAGCGAAGCCAGCCCGTCATATTCTGCCCCATATCCAACACGGTTTCGCCCGCAGGTGTGTCGATCACGGCGATGGGTTTGATTTCCTCGTTGATACAAACCGGAAGCGATCTTCTGGCTTCCAGGCGGGTTGAGTCGATGTCGATGGGTTTGACACCGAAGGATGCTGCGGCGGGGATAGTCTTCGCGATCCGCGCATCGATGGTTTCTCCGTCGAATATATCGCTCACGATAACCGGGGATGGTTGGGCTTTCCAGGTTGAATCGGTGACAACGAGCAGCTCATCCCCATTTTCAAGCGTGATATGCAGCTCGCAGAGCAGAGCAAACCGGTTCCCATAAAACCCCACAACGCCTCTATCGGCTCCATAACGCCCCTTATACCACCCGTTGCCAAGCATAACGGAAACCAAGTTGGAGCCAACCGCAAGCTGATCGGTGATGTCAAATGTCTGGTATTGGATCCACTGGTCGTAGGCATTGCAGTAGGGGGTGAAGTATTCATCGCTAACCTTTTTCCCGTTTAGCTCAAAACGATACAGCCCCAGCCCGCAAATATAAGCCCGCGCCGCGACAGCCCGCGCGGGAAGATCGAAATACCGGTACAAAATCGGGTGGTCCTCGAAATCCGGGGAAATCCATCCGGCCTGCCAGTCTTCTGACATCTTCGCCGTTTCAAACCAAGCGGTATCACTTTCGGCACTTTCGGTTTCGCCCCAAACCCTGACCTTCCAGAAATAGCGAGTGCGCGGCTTGAGTTGAAGCGGGGGGCGATAGGCAAGACTGTCAATGGTGGGGTCATCCACTTTGCCGCTGTCGAAAACGATATGAGTAAAGTCAGGGTCACGACTGACCAGGACTTGGGCGGCAGTTTGAACCTTATCGCCGGTATCGGCAACGATCCAGGAAAAGGCTGGTTTTTCCAGGGCAAAGCCCAGGGGATTGATGATATGGTTGGTTTTGAGATGAGTTATTTGCATGGCTATGAGTAAGAATGAAAAAACACTATACTGGCACCGACATTTATCACTTTGGGGAGCGAGTTAGGTTGAAGAACAGCGATATTCATATCCGTGATCCATTCGTACTGCCGGTGATGGCAGAAAAACAATATTACCTGTATGGCACGACCGGCCCGGAAACCTGGACACATTCGGCATCCGGCTTTGATTATTACACCGGGTCCGATCTGCAAAACTGGAACGGGCCTTTTCCGGCTTTCCGGCCTCCAACAGGATTCTGGGCTGATCGTAATTTCTGGGCACCCGAAGTGCATGTGTACCGCGAACGCTATTATCTGTTCGCCAGCTTCAAGGCCGAAGGAGTCTGCCGGGGAACACAAATCCTGGCTGCTGATAGTCCCGCTGGCCCTTTTCTGCCGATTTCCGACAGCCCCGTTACGCCCCACGACTGGGAGTGCCTCGATGGAACCTTGTTCGTGAACGATCACCCATGGATAGTCTTCTGCCACGAGTGGGTCCAGGTCGGCGACGGGGAAATCTGCGCCCTGCGGCTGAGCGATGATTTGAAGTCCGCAGTCGGGCAGCCCCACCTCTTATTCCGGGCTTCTGAGGCCCCCTGGGCGCAAGAGATCAATTCGAAAAACCGAAAAGGCTATGTAACCGATGGCCCCTCACTGCATCGCCTAGCAAACGGCGATTTGATCATGTTATGGTCCAGTTTTAGCACCGGAGGTTATACCGTCGGGATAGCGCGATCAGCTTCCGGTGGAATTGCAGGTCCGTGGCAACAAATGCCTGAGCCGCTGTATGCTGGGGATGGCGGGCACTGTATGGTGTTCCGCGCGTTCGATGGACAGTTGCGGCTGGCTTTCCACCGTCCCAACGAATCTCCGAATGAACGCCCTCTGTTTATCCCGCTACGGGAAAATGGATCGGCAGTGGAGATCGGCTAAAAGGGGGAGGTTGGGCAGCTTGGTTTGTCCAACCTCTTGCCTGCCTCCCCCTGGATTATCCTTAGCGTTTTTCGGGAAGACAGAAGAGATCGCTAATACGTACCGGTTGGTTGATCTCCATGGCCCGATTGGCAGCAATTCCCAACATAATTGACGCTGCCCCATCAATGTGAGAAGCGGCGCGATTAAACGGATCGGCGGGTGGATTCGGTGAAAAAATCTGCTCCAGCATAACCGGGTCCGCACCCCCATGATTACCCTCGGCAACAGGTGGGATTTCCACATCGCAGCCTTCCCCAAACATAGGGAACACGCGAATCGAGGCTTGTTTGAACGGCCCTGTACTCGCCTGGGGATGACGCGATTCTCCCTGGCCCGATACGAGATTTACATTTTCGACCACCTTCAGCTCAATACGGCCCTTCGTGCCGGTGATGGCGACGTGTAACCCTTCCCACGGGCTATATGCGATCAGGCTGTAGGACAGAATGACACCGTTACGGTAGCGAGCCGTAACCGCCATCGTATCTTCAATGGTGATCGGTTCGCCAAACACATTCCGGTCCCGGATATAACCATTATCATTTTCAGCTTCAAGATAAAGGCCGCGCAGAGAAGCATCCTGGTCAAGAAACAAGGCAAACGGGTCTTCCTGGGCTTCCGGTACGCCGGTATAGCGCTTGTAGGTATAAGTCTCGCCGCGCGCTTCGGCATTCTCTTTGCCGTAAAACAGCAGGTCGCCAAAGGCAAAAACTTCTTCCGGGTAGGAATCGATCCACCAGTTGACGAGATCAAAATGGTGGGTTGCCTTGTGGACGAGTAAACCGCCCGAATTTTGTTTTTCACGGTGCCAACGCCGGAAGTAATCAGCCCCGTGATAGGTATCGAGCAGCCAGGAAAAATCGACACACAGCGGACGCCCCACTACGCCCTGCATGATCTGTTCGCGGAGTTTGGTGAAGGCCGCTGCATAACGATAGTTGAAGGTTACGCGTAGTTTTTTCCCGGTGCGTTCGATAGTCTCGAAGATTGAACGGGCTTTTTCGGCATCTATCGTCATGGGTTTTTCGCTGATGACATCACAACCCAATTCCATCGCGCGGTTGATATACAGGTGATGTGTGGCATCCATCGAAGCGACGATCACCGTATCGGGGTGGGTAGCGCTGATCATCTGGTCAAACTGATCAGCAGGATAGGTGGGCACCGGCGCAATCCCAGCCTGGGTTGCGAGCAATTCGTTATGCCAGTTCATGCGGGTCTGGCTGAGATCACACAGCGCCACTAATTCGCACGACGCGCGATAGGTGGTCGTGATTGCCTGGATAAACATGCTCGCACGGCCACCGGTGCCGACCACTGCAAAGCGTTTTTTGGTGTCCACAAATACTCCTTTTGGGCAGGGGGTGCTCACCGAGGTGGTTGAGCACTTTGACGTATTACCAAATCAGGAATTAATACATGTTGATGGTGCTTGTAGTCCGGATCGTCAATCTGTTCAAGCAGAAACTGAGATGCCAATTTGTTTTGGATATCAAAATCGAAATAGACGGTGGTCAATGGCGGGATAAGATAGGAGGCAATTGCATCATCGTCGAAGCTGACGATGGATACATCGTCGGGGACGCGTAAACCATGCTCGTGCAGCGCTGATAATGCGCCCATGGCAGCATAATCATTCACCGTCATAATCGCGGTAAACGATTCGCCTCGTTTTAGAAATTCACAGACGCCCATATACCCGGTTTTCATGGCTCTGGCGAAGGTAGAATAATCACCGGTATAACTTGGTCCAGGCTCTAATCCTTGCGTTTTCATCAGGTTGAACCATGCATCGTGACGCAAACGCGGATTGATAAAATTCAACGAGCCGGTGATCTCCGCAATCTGCTGGTGACCCAGATCAATCAAGTGTTGTACAACCAACCGCGTGGCGTGTTCCTGGTTAAAGCCGACCCAGGTCAGTTTCGAATCGAGTACATAATCGCGCCGCACGATAGGAATGCCGTGACAGCTTGACAGGAGTTCATCATCGGGCATTTGTAATTTGGGGGCATAAAGCAGAATGCCATCCACCAGCCGCGCAGCAGCGGTATTTAATGTATGGGCAAAAGTCTCAAGCGTACATTCAGCATAAAGGGTGGAATAACCCGCTGCATCGATATACTGCGCCATGCGTGGCAGCACGATTCCAAAATGAACATCCATCACGATAATTTCGATCAGATTTGACCGGTTGGTTGTGAGCATCCGCGCGCCGAGATTGCTCTGATACCCCATCTTTTCCATCACACGCTGCACGCGCACACGTGTATCAGCGGCAACCTCAGGATGGCTGTTCAAAACACGTGATACAGTGCCATACGATACACCAGCCTGGCGTGCAACATCCCGGATGGTTGGCCGTTTGTCTTTCTGCTTAGGCATGAATTGGCTCCGTCTAAGGCTGCGCCAATATTTTCTTTACCCCAGCCCTCCTTACCCCTTGAAGAGGAGTCAAATCGGAAGAATGGGATAATTCTTTTCTTGGGATGGCCTAACTTTATCTACTCAACAATCTAACACCTTTTCCAATTCATATCACTATCCAGTTTTTCGTAACCGGTCACGGAAATTATACCACAAACCCTGGAGATATCGATCACTTTGCTTGACAACAGGCGAGACATCTTTTATGATGTGACTGTAACTGGTCACGGAATGCAGTTAACAATTTATTCAAAGGGGTGGTTTTGACCGAGAAGGCGCGCCAGTATCCGGGCAAGAGAAACAAAGCAAGCGCGACATCGTTTGATGGTCTATCAGGCGCTGCGCGGAACTGATCGTCAATCGCTAACAGCAGCCGGGATGCGGCCTAACGAACGGCCTTTGAATGCATACAAAACCAGAGTAAAGGAAGTTTCTTTGTGCGCATAATGTCCGGTATCGTCAAGGTTTCTTCTCGAAAAAATAAGGGAGTGGACGAAAATGCCATATCCCAACGCGCAAAGTATCAGTTTGTCGGCGCGCACTTGAGGCACAACGCCGTTGCCTATCTGTTCCTCACACCGTGGCTTCTGGGTTTCCTCGTACTTACACTTTACCCCATGTTGTACTCGCTGCGGCTCAGTTTCACAGATTATGACTTCACCAAGCCCGATTCGACGCAATGGATCGGGCTGGGCAATTATCGAAAAATGTTCGGGTCGGCGTTGGGAGAAACTGAGTTTACCGCGTCCACGGGTGAGATTATGCGCGTGGACCGCTACTATATGAAGTCGCTGAAAGTGACATTTACCTATGTGTTTGTGTCCGTACCGCTGAAACTAATCTTCGCGCTCGCGGTAGCGGTGCTGATGAACCAGAAACTACGGGGGGTGTCGTTTTACCGCGCGGTGTACTATGTCCCCACGCTTCTCGGCGGATCGGTGGCTATCGCCGTGCTGTGGAGAAAGCTATTCGAAAAAGAAGGACTGGTCAACGACTTTTTGGGAATGTTCGGGTTTACCGACCTCCCCGGCTGGATCACCAATCCTGAGTACTCACTTTGGACGCTCATTCTGCTGACAGTCTGGCAGTTTGGTTCATCGATGATTATTTTCCTGGCAGGGCTGAAGCAAATTCCACAGGAATATTATGAAGCGGCCAGCGTGGATGGGGCGAACAAGGTCAAGCAGTTCATCGCCATCACCATCCCCTTGCTCTCGCCGGTGATTATGTTCAACCTGGTCATGCAGATGATAGGCGCGTTCCAGACATTCACGCAGGCTTATATCATTGGCGGCGGCAGGGGCGGCGTACTTAACTCCACACTGTTCTATACCCTCCATCTATATATTCAGGGATGGACCTATCACGAGATGGGATACGCGTCAGCAATGGCATGGGTGCTGCTGGTCATCATTGGGGTATTCACGTCGCTTGTCTTCATCTCATCACGGTGGTGGGTGTCATATGGGGCCGGGGAATAACATGAAAACCAGTACGATTGTACGCCATGCTTTGACGCATCTGTTCATTATCGCTCTGGGGCTGATCATGATCTACCCCATTGTCTGGATGGTTGTCAGTTCGTTCAAGCCCAACAATATGATCTTCAGCGATCCCGGCCTCATACCGAAAACCGTGACCACAGAAAACTATATCACGGGGTGGAAAGGCTACGCAGGTACGACCTTCAGGACGTTCTTCACAAACTCGCTGGTGATGTGCGCCATTTCCATTGTCGGGAGCGTGATATCGTGCTCAATGGCGGCCTATGCCTTTGCGCGGCTCAAATTCACGGGGAGGGGCTTCTGGTTCGCGGTAATGATGGCAACGCTGATGCTTCCGGGGCAAGTCACGCTCGTGCCGCGCTATATTCTGTTCAATACCCTCGGGTGGGTAGGCTCGACTCGCCCCATCCTCGTGCCGAAATTCCTCGCAACGGACGCGTTCTTCGTGTTTCTGCTTGTGCAGTTCACGCGCAGTCTGCCGAAAGAGATCGAGGAGGCGGCGATCATCGACGGGTGCGGGAAAATTGGCGTCTACCTGCGTATCATCCTCCCGCTCTCGACCCCTGCCCTGGTGACAACCGCGCTGTTCACATTCCTGTGGACGTGGGACGACTTTTTCAACCACCTGCTGTACCTCACCAGGCCCGATACTTTCACCGTATCAAGAGCGTTGCGCACGTTCGTCGGTGACGCGGGCGCGGTATCTAACTGGGGTGGCGCGCTGGCGATGGGTACGCTCTCGATCATTCCCGCCTTTATCCTGTTCTTTTGCCTGCAAAAATATTTCGTCCAGGGTATCTCGACTACAGGTCTAAAAGGTTAGGACAAACAGGAGGAAATGCATATGAAATGATAGAAAAATATGTGCTTCTGATTTATACAATGAAGATATTACAAATAAATAGGAGAATTCAAAGATGAGAAAAATTTACATATTCACGCTCATAGCACTTTTCGCAGCGATGCTTGGCGGTGTGTACACTCAGCCGACTGTGGCACAGACCGACGATGGACTCCCCGCTTACACGGGTGGCCCCGCCGAACTCCGCTTTGGTTGGTGGGGCAACGACGACCGCGCCGCCCGAACCCAACAGGTTATCGAACTGTTCCAGGAAGCATATCCCGACATCAAAGTTAGCGGCGAACCCAATGGCGGCACGGCTGACCACTTCCAGATTCTGGACACCCAGTTAGCGGCTAATGATGCCCCCGACCTGATCCAGTTTGGCGGCAACTGGCCCGATTACAAACAATATCTCGAACCGCTCAATAGCTATCTCGGTGCACAACTCCTGATCGACACCCCTGAGCAGTTTGACCAGGTTGCGCTTATCCCCGCGACGGACGCTGATGGCAACTTCTATGCGGTAAGTCTCGGCACGAACACGCTCGTTCTGGTCTACAACAAGGCGATGATCGAAGCTGCGGGTGTTGACCTCCCGGCGGATAACATGACCTGGGATGAGATGCTCGACTACGGACGGGAACTTAAGGCCAAGCTCCCCGATGGAGTCGCGCCCTTCGTGGATAACAGCACAAACCAGGCGAACTATCTCAGCTATTTCTACACTCAACAGGGTACCGACCTCTGGACCCTGGACGAGGGCGGCAAATCCTACGCAACAATTGAGTCCGCCGAGGCATGGCTTCAGATGTGGGCTGATATGCGCGACGAAGGGTTGATCCCCGATGCGGACACCACTTACACCTACACCGAAGACGGGCCGGACAGCTCAGCGCTCGTAGCGGGCAAGGCGGCTATCGGTTTGATCTGGAGCAACCAGGCGGCGGCTTATCAGGCAGCCACAACCGATGAACTGGGTATGACAACACTCCCCGTGGGCGGTGAAGATTCGTATGTTATCCAGATGAGCCAGTACCTGGCTATCAACAAGGACAGCAAGAACAAGGAAGCAGCGGCGCTGTTCATCAACTTCTTTGTTACCAGCCCTGCGGCGGGCGCGATCCTGCAAACCAATCGAGGAGTGCCTTGCTCGCCGGTTGTACGTCAATCAATCGCTGGTGAAGCCAGCGCGATTGACGCCGCAATTTACCGGATCTATGAAGCCGTTGCTGATCGTACAATCCCACAGGGTCCGAACCTCCCGAACGACCAGGAATTTGTGAATGAGCTTGAACTGATCGGTCAGCAGGTCGCATATGGAGAATCCTCGGTTGACCAGGCCGCAGGAGATTTGCAGTCGCTGATCGAGCGTCTAGCGGTCAAGTAAGGCCATCCGAAATTACCCTGTGCCTCCCGGACCTGGGATAAAGAAAATATTGGCACAGCCTGATTGTATCCCCAGAGGTGTTATCCTGGGGATACCTTTTATTTCAGAAGCAATCTCAAATCGGCCACATACACCAGAGGAACAATTATTTCGCCATCGCCGGATACTGCTCCGCCGCTGCGATCTCCAGCTATTTGTATAAACGCATTTTACAGTATAGGATGGTCGCGTGAAAAAAGGGCACCCAATCTGCACAAATGAGACTGAGATAAATTATGGTCGAGACAATTGCAATTTTGGGAGCAGGCGCAATGGGAACCGTCTATGCCAGCCGGTTCTATGATCTTGATCCGGCCTGCGTCTCACTGGTGGCCTCTGGCGAGCGCTATCACCGGCTTAAGCGAGACGGCCTGATCATTAACCAGCAGCATTATGCTATCCCGGTTATCTCGCCGCAGGATGAAGCTCGGCCCGCCGATCTGATCCTTGTGGCGCTTAAGCATTACCACCTGCCAACCGCGCTTCCAGATATTCGGAAACTGGTGGGTGACAATACGGTAATTCTGTCAGTCATGAACGGGCTGGATAGTGAGGCAATTATCGCTGAACAGTACGGCACGGACAAAGTGCTTTACTGTATTGCCGTCGGAATCGATGCACAGCGCAGTGAGAATGTCATCCATTATAGCAAAATAGGCTCCCTGTTTTTCGGTGAGGCAGAAAATATCCCTCCTAGCGCCAGAGTATTGCGGATTCAGCATTTGCTTAACCGGGCGAATATCCCCAACGAGACGCCCGCCGATATGATGCGGATGCTCTGGTGGAAATTCATGATCAATGTGGGCATCAATCAAAGTTCGGCCATCTTGCGCGCCCCTTATGGAGTCTTCCAAACGGATCAGCATGCCCAGGCTATTATGGAAGCCGCTATGCGCGAGGTCATCACTCTCGCTCAGGCAGCCGGGGTTAATCTGGTGATGGATGACATCCCAAACTGGTACAAAGTCCTGAATACGCTTCACCCTTTGGGGAAAACCTCTCTTTTGCAGGATATCGAGGCGGGGCGCATCACTGAGGTAGATGTTTTTGCAGGTAAGGTCGTCGAATTAGGGAATAGTTATGGCATTCCAACCCCCGTGAATGAACTGCTGCTGCATGCGATAAAAGTGATCCAACAAGACGGAAAATAAACATTCATCCTGAGGAAAACGATTAGATGAAAACCTATACGGGCATCCTGACCGGGCTGGGAAATGTGGGCCTGAATTTTCTGCGAATTTTGGACAAAAAAGAGGCTGTTCTTCGTGAAGAATATGGATTGCAGCTTAAGATCGTGGGTGTGGCAGACACATCGGGTATTTTGACCGACCCAAACGGCCTCGATCTCCCGCGTATCATCCAACACAAAGAACAAAAACGGGGCGTCGGGCTGTTGGGCCAGCGGAATGTATCCCCCTTACAACTGGTGCAAAACGTGCCAGCGGATTTTCTGTTGGAAGCCACGCCCAACAATTTAAAGACGGGACAACCTGGCCTCGATTTGGCTCGTGCAGCGTTAGCAATGGGGAAACATGCGGTCTTAGCCAGCAAAAGCTCGCTGGTTCTGGGGTATTCGGAACTCATCAAATTGAGCGGCCCTCATGCACAGCTTCGATTTAGTGGTGCTGTCGGTGGCGCACTGCCATCAGTGAATGTTGGCCGGCGTGATCTTGCCGCTTCCCACATTCGGCGCATTGAAGCTGTTCTAAATGGGACCACTCAGGTGATCCTCCGGCTTATGTCAGAAGGGCAAACGTTCGAGGATGCGCTGGAAGTCGCGCAGCGGTTGGGAATTGCTGAACCCGATCCGAGCCTGGATGTCGATGGCTGGGATACAACGCTCAAACTGGTGATCGTTGCCAATGCCGTTCTGAATCTGCCGCTCAAGCTCGAAGAAGTCGCCGTGAAGGGTATCTTCCCCCTGGATACGGGCGGCCAACGCTGGGCACTGCTTGGCACGATTGATCGGGAAGCGGATGGGACTTACCGCGCTTATGTCGAACCAACACCGCTCACGCCGGATCATCCCTTCTACCATCTTGGGCGGGATGAGATGGGTATTATTTACTACACCGATCTCTATGGACGGATCACAACCACGTGTGCGGGTCAGGGTCCGGCTGGTGCATCGGCGGGTATGCTGCGTGACGTGCTCGATATTCATCGTAGAAGCTTATCAGATTGAAATGGGCAGGTAAAAGCCGCTTATGTGGGGGGGCTGATGCGCCAGTTTGCTCGTCTGCAATACCCCACAATTTGATCGTTCCATCCCAACTTGCTGAAACCAACAGCGTTCCTTCGGCGTTGAAAGCCATTCTCAACACCGAATTGGTATGCCCTTCAAGCGTCGCCAGCCGCTTTCCGTTCGACAGGTCCCATAAACCCAAACTCATATCGTGGCTGCCTGTCGCTAAAAGTTTGCCATCGGGCGAAAAGGCCACACTGTTGACATAACCGGTATGACCTTTCAGCTCATAAATGAGTTCCTGTGTATTCACGTCCCAGACCCAAGCCGAGTTATCGTCGCTGCCCGCGGCAAGCTGTTTGCCATCAGGACTAAAAGTGACGTAGCCGACATAGGAATGCGGGCCTTCCAGGGAAGCTAGCAGCGAACCATCTGCGATATTCCATAAATAGACACGTCCCAGGCCACCCGACGAGGCGAGTATTTGACCATCAGGGCTGATCGCCACGCTTAATCCGTACGTGCCAGGATGAGCTTCCCATGTTCGTACCGTCTCGCCCGTCGTCACATTCCACAACCGGATCGTACCATCCAGACTGGTAGAGGCCAGCATTTGACCATCGGGCGTGTAAGCCACACTCCAGACGCCGCTGGTATGGCCTTTTAGGATACGGATCAGTTTGCCGCCAGGGACATCCCACAGCCGGATCGCGCCTGGTCCACGCTGCGAGGCCGCGAAGTCTCCGCAGGCCAACTGCTGACCATCTGGACTGAAGGCTAATCCGACCACCCACTCAGCGTGCCCTTCAAAGGTATGCATCAGGGTTCGGGACTGCACATCCCACAACCGGACGGTACCATCCTGGCCGGTCGAGGCGAGCAACTTTCCATTCGGGCTGAACTTAACATCCCAAGCGCGGGCCGTGTGCCCTTCGAGAGTCGCCAGCAGCACGACAGCAGCGGCGTTCTCAGGCGTGATAGGAAGCATGGGAAACATGGGAAACAATGTCGAAAGCAGCAAAATAGCAATGGTTCCTTTACCCATCGTGACCTCCCTGTCTGATTGTCCTGCTTTTTTATACGAGGCCGGGCGAGATTTTCAAGCATCGTGGGGATTTACTCTTCTTCATACTTGGCCTACACTTCCAATAGAATAGCTGAGTGAGGCGGAAATATGTTTTATGGTGTTGCGTACTATCCAGAACATTGGGCTGAAGAAAAATGGGAAAATGATGCCGGAAATATTCGCGCCTGCGGCATGGATGGCGTTCGCATTGGGGAATTTGCATGGTGCAGAATGGAGCCGCGAGAGGGTGTTTTTGACTTCGATTGGATGGACCGAGCGATTGATACCTTAGGCCGGACCGGGCTAAAAGTGATCCTCGGCACGCCCACCGCCACGCCGCCGTCCTGGTTGGTCCACACATATCCCGACATGTTGCCGGTAGACGCAAACGGGATTGAGATGAAAAATGGTGTCCGCAAATACTACTGCCATTCAAACGAAATCTATCGCCAGTATTCGCAGCGGATCGCGGAAAAGCTGGCCTACCAATACGGGCACAATCCGCATGTCGTTGGCTGGCAAATTGATAATGAATTGGGCGATCACGATACGGTGCGATGTTACTGCCCGCGCTGCCGTAACGCATTTATTGCATGGTGCCAGAAAAAATTTGCGTCTTTGGATGAATTGAACCGGGCTTGGGGAACCATTTTTTGGAGTCAGGAATATTCGGCCTGGGATGAAATCGACTTGCCCTATCCTCGGAAAGCGATTGGACTTAATCCCAGCCATCTCTTGGATTATTACCGCTTCGCGTCGGATCAGGTGATTGAATATGCGGAAAACCAGATTCAGACGCTGCGTCCCCTTATTGCGCCGGATCAATGGATTACGACCAATATTATTGCCACCTACTGGGAAATTGATTTTAAGAAACTTGCGAGACAATTAGATTTCGTCAGTTGGGACTGCTACACCATTATTGATGCCACATCGCCCGTGCGCGAGCCAGAAGCATCTCCAGCGCCGCCAGTCGTGTTTCCACCACGCCCGGAAATGATTTCGCTCGTTCATGACCTGATGCGCAGTTTTAGCAAAAATCCATTCTGGGTGATGGAAACCGCCGGACAAGACCGGTTGGTCGCTTATCATACCTTAGCGCATGGTGGTGACGGGATCAATTTCTTTCGTTGGAGGAACTGCCGTTTTGGGGCAGAACAGGCGCGTGGCGGATATGAATATCATGGCATTTTCAGCGAGCGATTCCATGAAGGGAAACGAATTGCCGCCGAACTGCACGGTATAGCCAAACATTTTTCCCAGACCACCTATCAAGCACAAATTGGTTTGTTTTATTCTTTTGATATGGGTTGGGCGTATGACATTCGATATGTTTATCCCCGTTCGCGGTGGCTGGATGCAACCGGATATTGGCGTTTGGTGGAAGAATATTATGCGGCCTTTTGGAATAAGAATATTCCCATGGAAGCTCTAGGGCCTGCTGATGATTTTTCAGCCTTTAACGTTGTATTGGTTCCGTGCCTGTATCTTACAACCGATGACCTCAACGAAAAACTGTGCGAGTATGTCGCGCACGGCGGAACACTGATTGTTGGACCGGCTTCAGGGACTAAAGATTGGAATAATGTGTATATCGATACACTGCCGCCCGATGGAAAACTCAAAGCATTATTCGGATGCGAGTTGACCGGGTCAGGCGAAATATCGTTTGCCAATCAGGATTTGAGCGTCACCTTGACAGCGGATGCTCCCTTGGCCGCTGGACAGACATTTGCATGTCAGACAAAATCCAGCAGTGCACTTGGCTTTTTCAATCCTTTTCGCCCGGTAGAGACTCTCCGGCCAATTTCTGCCCAGGCATTTGGCTACTTCGCTTCGGGTGAAGCCGCTTGCACGATCAATGCTTATGGGAAAGGAAAAGCGATTTACCTGGGATTCAGTCCTAACAAGGAATTTATGAATGCCCTGATCGGCTGGCTTGAAACAGAGAAGCGGATTCATCCACTGCTACACACGCCAGCAGGCGTAGAAGTGACGGTTCGCAGTGGGGAACAAGGCACTGTGATGTTTATCGTCAATCACAATTTTGCGCCCGTCCACATTTCCCTGCCTGCGGCATACCGGGATGTTGTACAGGGCCGCGTGCTGGAGGGTGATGTGTGTATCGAGCCGCAATATACTTTAGTGTTGGTGCCAGCCGATAAATAACAAGACCCTGCGGTTGCAGGGTTTTATGTCAGGGTACCAGTGGTGATTTGGCAATGAGTAAGGGTAAACGAAGACAGAAGGTGCTGCCGGATGGCCCCGTCTGTTCCAGGGTAACGCGACCATGCATGAGATGAGCGACCCTTGAAGCCATCGATAGGCC
Source organism: Aggregatilineaceae bacterium (assembly GCA_036260665.1). GTDB lineage: Bacteria > Chloroflexota > Anaerolineae > Aggregatilineales > Aggregatilineaceae > DATAMF01. The sequence continues at coordinate 28,626 of DATAMF010000280.1, forward strand.
TAATCCAAAACCGGGCGTAGGCATTTGAGGCCGTTTTTCGCCCCGATAAAAGGGGTGGAAGATTTTTAACTCATCGCCCGCCGGAACACCGGGACCACTGTCACGAACAGTGGTAACCCACTGCTGCTCGGTGGTCCAACTAGAATCCATCCATACGTCCCCCGCATCGGTAAAACCCAGCGCATTCCACAGTAAAGCGGACATGATGCGCCGGATCAGGGACGCGTCGCCAACTAAGGTTTCTGGCAGATCGCTCACAACTGTCCAATGAAGCTTGAGTCCCTTTGATTCGGCAAATGGGGAGGTTTGTTTTTGTATCTCCGCCAGCAGCATGCGCGGATCAAAGGGGAGCGGATTTAGTGGAAGCTGATTCGCGTCAGCTTTGACAAAGATAATCAGATCGTCAAGCAAATTCACTAATAGGCTGCTGTTACGCTGAATACGCTCACTGGCGCGCGACTGTTGAGGAGTCAGTTCCCCATACATGCCGCGCACCAGCATATCACTGGTGGTGGTCAAAACGGCCAGAATACCCCGCATGTCATGCGCCATCTGCCGCATAACCTGCACCAGTGCAGCCACATCAAGCGGTTGGGAGGCCGGAGAATAACCCTGAGGTGGCAGATGGGGAGGCGGAACTGATGCTGAAGTCATCAATTGTCCTTTTGAGTACTTCTAATGAGATCGGTTTTTGCAGGAACAGATCGGCACCCCATTGTTTAATGGCCCACTGGCTAATATCGGCGTGCCCGCTGGCGATGATCACTTTGGCCCGAACGAGACGCGGCATGCCACGAATAAGGCCGAGAACGACCACGCCCGAATCCCCCGGTAACTGCATATCCAGAATAATGACATCGGGTACCAATCGCCTGCGAATCAGGTACTCGATTGCCTCGGTTCCATTATGCACAAGCGTGACAACATGGCCGGCAAATTCCAGAAAGTCACGATAGGTTTCAGCCAGATCAACGTTATCCTCAACAATCAGAATTTTTGCCATGTTTTCCTCACTATGACTCGATAATCCCCACTAATTCGCGGACAAAGGAAGTCGCATCTAATGGCTTCGCAAAGTAGGCATCAAATCCGGCTTCAATCGCTTCATGGGCGAGTTCTGCGGTGTGATAAGCCGTAATAGCGACGCAGGGGATATTTGACAGCCTTTTGTTTTTCCGAATCTCGTTGAGCAGACTCCAACCATTCATACCGGGCAGCGAGAGATCAATGACAATGAGAGCCGGTATCGTTGTTTGAAGTAACTTCAAGGCTTCTTCCGCGGTTGAAGCGCCCAGGTTGTGAATGCTATGATAGCTTAACAGGCCCTGAACCAGTTCCATGCTATCTGCTTCGTCCTCAACGACAACGATCATCAAATCGCTCAAATTCATTACCCAGCACCCTCTGATTTCTTGTGTAGTTCGGCTCGAATATCATCGAGCAAACATGCAATATAGATCGGCTTGGTCAAATAGCCATCAAACCCGGCATCAAGCGCTCGCTGTTTATCTCCCGCCATAGCATGTGCTGACAAAGCCAAAATCGGAATATGAGTAGTAAGCGGATTGGCTTTGATCTGATGGCGCATGACCCAGCCATCCATTTTAGGCATCGAAAGGTCGAGCAAAATCAGGTCGGGCGTAAAGTTTCTGAGAACTTCTAATCCTTCTTCGCCGTTAGCCGCGGTTCGGACGGTTACGCCCAGAAAAGTCAGCACTTCAGCTGTCACTTCCACATTGTCGGGTTCATCGTCAACTACCAGCACGGACCACGTTTTTGGGTTGGTCAAATCAAACATGGGATGTCTCCACGAGTTCAGGGGCGGAGAGTATCTGCCCAAGAAGTTGCGGATATTGCTCAGCCTGTACCAAAGGCAAGGTCACTGTAAAAATGCTTCCCTTTCCAAGTTCACTGTCTACTGTAATCTGCCCATCCATCAGACGTACCAGATTACGGGTGATCGCAAGTCCGAGACCTGTTCCTTTATAGACACGATTAGATGAACCGTCTAACTGGCGAAATTCTTCGAAGATCAGGGACCGGGCATGGGGCGGAATACCAATGCCGGTATCGCTGACGGCGATCTGCCAAGTTTGCTCAGTTGTCCAGACCTTGAGTGCAACCTTTCCCTGGGATGTAAATTTGAACGCATTGGACAACAGATTAACAATAATCTGCTCCAGCCGTTTTTCATCACCAGTGATTTTCTCAGGCATATCGGCGGCAATATCTACTTCGAAGGCCAAGCCTTTATCTTGCGCCAGCACTTCCACCTGTGACGCGAGGCGCATAATCAGGGGCCGAAACTCGAAAGGCTTAGCGGTGATTTCAACTCGTCGCGCTTCGATGCGCGTGAGATCAAGAATATCGTTGATCAGGTTTAACAGCCGCGTACCGTTTTCGCGCAGGCGTTCAATTTTATGATGCTGGTTATCGTTCAAACTACCCGTCATACCCATGAGCAGCATATCACTGTAGCCAATGATCGCATTAAGCGGCGTGCGGAGTTCGTGTGACATATTGCCTAAAAATTCACTTTTTAAACGCGCAGCTTCTTTAGCTGAGGCCGTTGCCACACGCAGCTTTTCGGCTTGATGCCGCAGTTCACCTTCACGTTCAGCAACCGTATCAATCATTGAATTAAATGATTGGGCAAGCTGGCCTACTTCGTCAGAATAACGAATGGTAGCATGTTGGCTGTAATCACCTTGGGCAATTTGCTGCGAGATAGTGGTTAATTCTGAAACGGGCTGCGAGATCAATCGTCCTACAAAATAGGCGACTGCTAACCCGACAAGACTAGCCACAGCCAAAATGCCCATGCTCAGAAACAGTTGTAATCTTTCAGAATGGTTTAACCGTTGTTCTGCTGCGCGCTGGTCTTGTACTTTGCGCTCAATCATGGCATCAACAGCCGCTGTGACCGGTGCTCCAACTGAGTCCAGGTCAGTAAAACCCTGAACCAAACGCGCATCCAGGGCGAGCAGACTTTGAAAAGCTTCTTTACTTTGATGGACCAGTTCCACCAATTCCTGGCGCTGCGAAGCCGGGAGATCGGAAGTTTCAATGGCTGTCTCAAGATCAGTCAGCGATTGTGGAAAGAATAATCCGCCCTGGATGTCGAACTTCGTGACATAGTTCGTTGCATTATTAATTGCAATGCTGGCGTCTATGAACTCATTGACACGGGTCAGCGGTTCGATAGTGTCGCCGCCCATTCCCTGCTCGGTATCACCATGTTGGACCATACCGCTTTGCAGATCATCTGCAAAAACGCGATAGTCGGTAATTAATTTTCGTATTTGTCCAAGTGCCGCTATTTTTTCTGCATTCTGTTTCTGAGCCTGCCTTGCTTCCAGGTCGCCCAGTGTATTTAGTGCCTCATCCAGATAAGGCATATGGTTCGCGTACAGATTCATGACACCTTCATACCCATACGCAAGATAACTTGGAATAATACTCCCCTCGAAGCTACGCCCCAGACTGAAGTTGAAACCCAGTGACTGGCCCAACATCATTTCATCGTTTGCATTTTTCAAGCTTTCACGGGCGGGATCGATGACGACTATCTGGATAGCGGCGGTGGCGATATTACTGAAGATGATCATGGCAAGCAGTAGTGCAAAACCCAAGCTTAGCTTATTTCTAATTCTCAGATTGCCATAATAGCGAGTGAATTTCCTGAACATAACCCTCGGCCTATTCAGCGAACGTCACAAAAACGTGCGTTGCTGCCCCTGATTTGATACGCTTCCCTTACTTATTTTGCGCAATAAGCAATGCACCCATTCACATAATTACTCTTCGCTGGCCGTTTGTCAATTAAAAACTGATTAAATAAAAAGTTTAAGGCACCAATCTAAGTAATAGTGCTAACAGCGTCATCTCGTGGATTGACGGATAACCCACGTTAACAGGATAACGCAAAATTATAAACGACTTCTCGATAGGGAAGCGGTGGATGTAAATAGGCTCTTTATGTTTGTTTCAAAAATACTATAACTGGAACACTAAAATGTAAAACTGACCCGGAAAAGTTTGTCCTAGGGGACACTTATAGGAGATTTTGAAGGAGAAGCTGGCATCTTCTCAATTTTGGCGTCGCCAAACTGCCTTTTCGCGTCGCGGAATGGGCTTGCGCGTCGCCAATTCCAGGGGCGCTTTGTTGATTTGTCCGATGATCCCCCCCCGCTTTTTGAATTTTGAGCCTGAGAAGATCGCCTCCCCACTTTGTCGAGTTAGGTCTGTTTTCTTCCCCCTTGTGGCAGTTGTAAGTTGTGAAGGTGCGGCAAGTCCTAGATACAGAATAGTACGGATATTCTAGAGACATATAGTACTTCAAGGGTGAACTTAGATGACTAACTTGGATGGCAAATAATACAGGTATTACTCATTGTTGTGCAGCGCAATCCATTATACACTAATCCACTATACGAATTTGAAACTGAGACGAGCTGAAATCACGTTGAGCATTACTTTTGAGGTGAGCCATGTATTCACGAATTTCTGATCTGATACACCGTTATTCGGACCTTACCCCATGTGCCGGGGACATCACTGCCGCGTTTGAGATGCTCAAAACGATATTCGAAGCGGGCGGCAAACTGTTGATCTGTGGGAATGGGGGCAGCGCGGCGGATAGTGAGCATATTGTGGGCGAACTGATGAAGGGATTCCGGCTGCGCCGCCCACTCCCGGCGGCGGATCGTGAAAGGCTGAGCACGGCGAACCCTGATCAGGCGAACTATCTGGCAACGCACTTACAGGGGGCGCTTCCGGCGGTGGCGTTGGTCGGTCACAGCTCTCTATTTACAGCCTTTATCAACGATGTCGCCGCCGATATGGTATTCGCGCAACAGGTCTATGGGCTGGGGCGGCCCGGTGATGCCCTGTTAAGCATCAGCACATCGGGAAATGCGTCGAATGTACTGAATGCAGTCCGGGTAGCGCGTGCTTTCGGTCTGCATACGTTGGGTCTGACAGGTCCAAGCGGCGGCACATTACGTGAGCTGTGTGATGTGACGATCTGTGTTCCCGGTGCGGATACCGCGCAAATTCAAGAACACCATCTGCCTGTTTATCATACGCTCTGTTCTATGTTAGAAGAGACTTTTTTCGGTCCGCCCCAATAGCTTGTTGTCGCGAGACTTACGACGCTTGCCCTGCACTGTAACACCTCGCAGGCGTTTGAGTTTGTGGGTAGCTTACACACACCGCTGCTCATATCCAGAATTTCCATAACTAATTTTGATCGAACCAGTTGACTTGAAAATAGAAGCCGTTCTATAATACGTATACATGCATACGAATAAATGAAGTTTTCCGCTTTGGCACGATTGGTGATAATTATGATTTTGAAGTTTCAATGGCAGGCCACATACCTTACTTTAATTTGCTAAGCCTCTCCTATCACCAATCTACAACTACAATCGTCCGCCCAAATCCCAACGCTGTGTATTGGTGGCTTGGGGATATAGTTCATATTTGCCTTCGCCTGAAGTTCATTTCGCGTTGCCCGGTAATGGGGGCAACAACGTCGGGTAACTAAACAGCATATTGCGGGGTGGGTACCGCGCAAAATCCGCTTTATTCAATCGGGTTAGTTCGTTTTTTGAATCATTCACCTGATACATGGAGGAGGTGACTTTATCGGCTAAAGTTATGTAATATCAATCATAAGTTTATTTTTCTAATTCAAATAATATAAGGAGTGAACAAATGCCTCGGCGCACGTATTTACTTAGTTTGATGATGGTCATGCTCATAGCGGGTGTGGCTGTTGTAATGTCTACCATGATGGTTGGCACCACCGTCGCGCAAGACGAGCCAACGGCGACCCCTATCGTAGCAGATATTGGTAGTGGTGGTACACACATTTCGTTCTGGAATGGTCTTACCGGTTCAGACGGTGTTACCTTGAATGAAATGCTGGGTAAGTTTGCAGAAGAAAACCCAGACGTTTCGGTTACCGTCGAAATGATCATCTGGAACACCCTATACCAGAAACTCCAAACCGCGTTTGTAGCGGAAGAGCCACCTGATGTCTTTCTGCTTCATGCCGGTGAAATTCCTCAATTCGCCAGCTACGGCGTGCTCCGGGAACTGGGCGACCAGTACACATCTGGCGGCGGCTGGCTGCCCGATGAAGATATTTCGGCGACCACCATGGATGGCATGATGTACGATGGCAAGATCTATGGTATTCCGCTGGACAATCATGGACGCGGTCTGTGGATCAATATTGATATGTTCGAAGCTGCTGGCATCTCGACTGATCCGGCCTCTGCGCCGACCACCTACGAAGGTTGGGTTGAGCTGTTCCAGAAGTTGACCCTCGACGCAAATGGCAATAACGCCCTGTCCCCCGATTTCGACCCCGAAAATGTGGTGCAGTGGGGTTACACCGTTGGTGAGTGGATCAATGTTAACTTTATGGCCGGCATCGCTCAAGAGGGTGGAAGCTACCTCAGCGAAGATGGCAAGAAAGTACTCGTTAATTCTGAGGCTGGTGTCGCCGCGCTTCAGAAAGCCGTTGATTTGGTCTATAAGTATCATGTGTCACCGCCCGCGACCGGTTTCGACACCTGGCAGGGCTTTGGGGCTGGTACGGTTGCTGTTCTCCCCACCGGCACCTGGTTCCGTAATCAATCCATGCTGTTCACCGACATCAACAGCATGGCCTGGCCAAACTGGCAGTTTGGTGCAAACAAAGCGACCTACTTCAGCGCCCATACCTTCATGGTTCCGGCTGGCCTGAAAGGTGAAAAACTGGACGCCGTGTTAAAGATGATCCAGTGGGTCAGCGAGAATCAGATTGATTGGGCTTCTTCCGGTCAGGTGCCCGCTCGTTTGTCGGCACAGGCCGCCCTCGACCCCGCAGTTTATCCATCCAACATTCTGTTGGGCCAGACCTTCACGGAATACGGTGTTTCGGACCCCAAGAGCACTGTGACACAGGAAATGCACACCTATCTGGATGCGGAATTGAGCGCCGCGCTCAATGGGATGAAGAGTCCCAAGGAAGCATTGGACGATGCTGCCGAGCGTATGCAGGAAGCGCTGGATCGTGGCTAAAGGTTGCACTGTAAATTGAAGTAAATATTGGTGGGGTAGATCACTAAGCTGCCCCACTCTATTCCTAAAATTACCGTGCAAACGAACAAATTTTGAGGCATTTTATAGAGGACAAGTGAGCCTATGTATCGCATCCATGCGCGGCTTGCCAGCCCTAAATGGCTTAGTCAACACCACCTTTCACTTACACTGAAGATTAGGGAAGCGCTTGCTGCATACATCTTCCTGACGCCATTTCTGATCTTCTTCTCCGTTTTTTTTCTTCGCGCCGTGTTCAAGGCGGTTGAATTCAGCTTTTATGACTGGCGACTGCTGCGGCCCACACGACCCTATATTGGCTGGGACAATTATATTGAACTGTATCACGATGAGATCTGGTGGGAAGCACTCCGCAATACCATCAAATTTGTGGCGATGACCGTAACTGGAACAACGGTTGTAGCACTGGCGGCGGCAGTTGCAGTCACCAAACCGATCCGCGGCCAGGGATTTTTTCGCGTCGTGCTGTACATGCCCTCCTTATTCTCCGTGGGAGCGGTGGGTCTCATTTGGGTTTGGCTGCTCAGCACGCAGTTTGGTGTCATCAACTACGGCCTAAGCTTCTTGGGTATTCATCCAATCAACTGGATGGGGGATCCGAAGTTGGTACTGCCTGCTCTCAGCTTGACAACGATCTGGTGGACTTTTGGCTTCCCCATGCTGATCTTTATTGCAGGTTTACAGGGCATCCCGGACCATTTATATGAAGCAGCAAGAATTGATGGGGCTAACGGTTGGCAGATTTTCTTCCGAATTACACTTCCGTTACTGCGTCCCACCATTTTATTTGTGACGGTGACTGGGGTTATCTCTCATTTTCAGGTCTATGGACAGCCTTACATTATGACAGGCGGTGGACCAGGGCGAGCCTCGTACACAGTAATTATCTATCTGTATCAGATGGCTTGGGTCGCATTCCGCATGGGATATGGGGCTGCCGTGGCTGTTGCCATCGCGATAATTATGGCTCTCATTACTGCCGCCCAATTCCTCCTTATCGGTCGCCGTGTGGAGTATTAGAAGGGGATAAATTATGGACATCATTAAAAGGAGTTCTTTTTACAAACATTTTGGGGTATATGCTTTTCTGATTGTGCTCACTGCTTTTGTTCTGTTCCCCATGTTGGTTGCGCTTTCGCAATCCTTCATGACCAACCAAGAAGTCAATCGCTGGCCCCCCAAAATTATCCCCACGGAACCCAACCTGGATAGTTACCGTACCGTGCTCCAACAACAGGACTTGCGGCTGGACTTGTGGCTGCGGAATAGCCTGTATGCAGCAACTGGCTATACTATCATGGTGCTGGTTCTCTGCGCCCCGGCGGCTTATGCGTTCGCACGACTGCGCTTTCCCGGCAACCGGCCTCTATTTTTCTTCCTGCTGGCGACGATTATGGTTCCAGGGCAAGTTACGCTGATTCCGAATTTCTTGTTAATGAAAGAACTAGAGTGGTTGGACACGTTCAAAGCGTTGATATTTCCCGGTGCCGCGAATGTGTTTGGCGTCTTCCTCCTGCGCCAGTTCTTTATGCAAATTCCCCAGGAACTGGAAGAGGCCGCCGTACTTGATGGGGCGGGATACTTTGGACGTTTCCGGCATGTCGTTTTGCCGCTCTCGACCAATGCGCTGACCGCCCTGGCTATTTTCGTCTTTCTGGGTCACTATAATGACTTGTTCTGGCCCCTTATCGTCACGAACACGCTGGAAACGCGCACGTTGCCGGTTGGTCTGTCCATTCTCAATCAGTCCTATGCAGGCCAATATCGCCCCATGATCTTAGCAGGGGCAACCCTGTCTACGATCCCTATTCTGATGGTCTATATCATCTTCCAGCGCCGGATCATCAAGGGGGTCACTATGACGGGAATGGCCGGGCGGTAGCCCCACGTTAGTCAGCATCAAAATCTGGCAGATAAACTCGGCGGATAAGCTAGAGCGGAGTTCTGGTACCGGTGTGTAAGCAGCCACTGGTTGTAGTTTGAGGTTGAAGAGAATTCACTTAAAAAGGTGAGCTAACAAGATGTCAAAAGCCAATATTTATCTCGACACTAACCGGCGCATCAGTCCCCTATCACCACTCGTGTTTAGTGGATTTGCCGAGCATATGGGGCGTTGTATCTATGAAGGTATCTATGATCCCGCATCGCCGCATGCGGACGAACGTGGGCTGAGGAAGGATGTGCTGGCGGCGCTGCGGGAAGTGAACTTCCGTTCAATGCGGTATCCAGGTGGCAATTTTCTCAGCGGTTATCGCTGGCTGGATGGTGTTGGTCCGCGTGAACAACGTCCCCAGCGCCGCGATCTGGCATGGCGTTCGATTGAAACCAATCAGTTTGGAACTAATGAATTCATCGAATTTTGCCGGATGATCGATACGAAGCCGATGCTTGGCGTTAACCTGGGCACAGGAACGATCCAGGATGCGGCGAATCTGGTTGAATACTGTAACGCGCCCGGTTGTACCCAGTATGCCGATCTACGAGTGGCACATGGCTACCAGCAGCCGCATAACGTCAAATACTGGTGTCTGGGGAATGAGATGGATGGTCCCTGGCAGACCGGGCATCTGGAAGCTGAAGAATACGGCAAAAAGGCGCGCGAAGCCGCTAAGATGATGCGCGGGCACGATCCGTCGCTCCAACTAATCCTCTGTGGGTCATCCAACTCGGCCATGCCCACCTATCCAGAATGGGATCGGATAGCGCTAGAAGTGTGCTGGGAACAGGTCGATTATCATTCGATGCACTACTACGCAAGCAACCATGATAATGATACCGGGAGTTACCTCGCGCTCAGCGCCGAACTGGAACAGTTTGTTGATACGCTCACCGGCGTGCTGCGGTATGTCAAAGCTAAAAACCGCTCACGGCATGATGTTTACCTGTCCTGGGACGAATGGAATGTCTGGTATAAGGACACCAGTGGTGATGGGGAGTGGGCACAGGCTCCGCATCTCAGCGAGGAAGTCTACAATCTTGAAGATGCGTTGGTCGTGGCTCAGTGGTTGAATGTATTCCTGCGTAAGTCCGATGTTATCAAAATCGCTTGTCTGGCCCAGGTGGTCAATACGATTTCCCCGATCCTGACGACCCGTGAGGCTATCCTAAAACATTCGACGTACTACCCGATCATGTTGTTCAGCAAACTGGCTGCCGGGGCTGCGCTGGATATCAATGTACAGACTCCGTCCTACCAGACGAAAAAGTACGGCGACATGCCGCTGTTGGATGTATCCGCCTCTTATGATGAAGCCAATCATGCCAGCGCGATCTTCATAGTCAACCGCAGCCAAACCGACAGTCTGCCGGTGGATTTGCACTGGCAAGACGGCGTGCCCAGCAGCATTCGGGCGGCCTACCAGCTTTCAGGTACCGATCCAAAGGCGACGAACAGTTTTGAAAATCCCAATCACGTTATAGCCAACCGGATTGGTACCCCTGCGATAGATGGGAAGTGCGCGACGCTGACCATACCACCACTGTCGTTCACAGCGCTTGAAGTCGAATTTTAGTCAGAAACCCCTTTACAGGGGTTTTTATACGGATGCCTGAGGAAAACTGCTATGTGGCAACGGATGTTAATCAGAATGGGGCTGGTAATCTGCTTCCTGCTGGTGGTCGGCGGGTCTAGCTTTGCGCAATCGGACGAAGGGCATCTCCGTAACCCGTTGAATGCCTATGCTGGCGCGGACCCCTGGTTGGTTTATTACGAGGGAAACTACTACCTCGCGGCGACCACGTGGACATCTGAATTGACCATGCGGATGTCGCCTACCCTGGCTGGATTAAAAACGGCGACACCCGTGCAGATTTATTTTGAAACCGATCCCGCACGCTGCTGTAACATGTGGGCACCGGAATTCCATCTACTAGAAGGGCCGGACGGCCCACACTGGTATTTCTATTACACGGCGGGGACAGCGGGCACGCTCGACAACCAGCATACCCATGTGCTGGAGAGCGCCGGAACCGAT